>DASQFD010000111.1:0-16909 GCA_035633255.1 Dermatophilaceae bacterium | reverse complement strand
TCGGGTACCTGCAGATCACGGTGGACAGCGCAGGTGTCCCCTACGTGGATGCCACCACCGCGGTCTGGGACCAGCTCAGCGGCGAGGGTTCGGCCACCGTGGCCCGCGACCCCGCCGGGAGGCTCCGCGTGTACGCCCTCGCGCACGGCGAGCTCGCCACGCTGACATTCGCCACGGGAGCTGCTCCCGTCGCCCCCGGCTCGGCCGGCTACGCCCTCCCGCTCGTCCGGGGCGCCGCAATGAGACCATCCCGGCCAGGGGCAGCAGCGTGAGGAGCAGGAATGCTCCTGGGAGTCCTGCTCCGGCGGCGAGCAGGCCCAGCAGGACCGGGCCGGCGCTGAGCCCCACGTCAATGAACATGCTCGTCGTTGCCGCGGCCGCCCCCGTCTCGCCGGGGGGCAGGTGGCCCATGACCTCGGCGAACACGGCAGGCGTCAGGAGCGCCACCCCAACGCCCACCACAGCGGCCGCACCGAACAGGCCCGCTGGGTGGCGGATGGCCCACAGGCCCATCAGCGCCACCGCCTGAAGCCCCAGGGCGAGGGCGGCCAGCCGGCGGGGACCGACGCGATCGGGCACTTTGGCCAGTGCGACGCGGCAGATGACGACCGTGGCCCCGTAGGTGCCCAGGACCAGGCTCCAGGCCTGGATGGACAGCTGCTGGGCGTACAGCCCCGCGAACCCCAGGAACGCCGAACTGACCACCATCCCGGCGAGCAGGGCGACGCCGGGTCGCAGGCTTGGGCGGTGGATTAGCGGGGTGGCGGGTGCTCCGGGCGCAACGGTGGGCCCGACCCGCGGCAGCAGCGCCACCAGTACGGCGGCGACGCCACACAGGCCCGCCACCGCCACCCAGACCAGGCCCAGGCCGTGCGCCTCGCTGGCCCACTGGGCTACGGGCGGGCCGGCGGCCAGCCCGGCGAACAACGCCAGCGAGTTCAGGCTCAGCGCCTCGCCAGCCCTACCCTGCGGGGCCAGATGTGCCAGCGCAGCGAACCCGGCCACGAAGAAGAGGGCCTCGGCTGCCCCGAGCAGGAGCCGCAGTAGCGTCAGGCCCAGCAGGTCATCGACGAGGAAGTGGCCCACCGTCAACACCGCGAAGGCAGCGGCCCCGGCCAGCATGACGGGTTTGACGCCCCGACGATCGGCTGCCCGCCCGACCCATGGACGCAGCACCAAAGTTGTCAGGCTGAACGAACCCATCGCGACCCCGACCCCGACGGTGTCGGCGTCCAACACCCGGCTTGCGAAGATGGGCGTGGTGCCCAACAGCATCCCGCCGGCAGTGAAGTAGGCCAGGTCGGCAAGTGAGAGCAGAATGAACGACCGGGTGAGCAGACGCGCTGGGGACACCTCGGACATGGGGAATCGTCCCAGCCCCCGCCCCGGTCGACAACAGTTCGGGAACACTCCCCGGGCGATGACGAGCGCCGTGCGTGATGGTGCGCCGCACCATGACAACGAGACTCGAGTTCTCGTACGTGCTATCCGAAGTGGAAGCGTCCTCCTCGAGCACAGGGCAGCACAGCACAGGTGGCGACGGTGAGCTGCCGCCTTGGGCGGTCGCGCGGGGCATCGACGAGGCCGGAGCCCAGGTGTGTGGGTGCGGAAGACGTGCGACGCACCTGAGGAGACTGTCAGCATCGCCGAGGGACCTCCATGAGCTGAAGGACGTGGGCGTACGTCCCGCGGGGTGCGTCTATGTGGGCGATAGGACGCGGCTTCGGCCTGCATGGGGGGCACGTCCGCAGTCAGGACCTAGGGCGTGGCGACGGAGCTTGTTGGGGACTTGGTGGGCAGTGGTCCTGGAGATGATGAGTCGCTCGACGACCGGCGCGCACCTCGTCGAGTGATGGATCGTGGACCTGCTGAGCGGCTGGCCGAGAGCCGGCCCCGAGTTGGTTGGCCCCCTCAAGTTGCCTGCTGGCCGGCATGAGGCCCCTCTTTGACTTACGCCATTCCTCAGACCACGTGCTGGCATGGTCGGCGGCGGACCTGGCCGGCCGGGTCGTCCCCTCGGCGGAGGACGTCGGCCTCGCGCTGTCGCTGCGCAGCCCGACCCGGGTGGCGGCGTGAACCCGCGCGTCGCCCGGGACGACCGCTCCGCTCGCCTGGCGTGGAGCCGGATCGCCGAGCCGGGGCTTCCGGAGGTCGCCCGGTGGATCGCGGAGCACGGCGCCATCGGCGCCCTCGAGCGGCTCGCCGCCGGCCGGCTCGTCCCGGACGGGCGCTTCGACGCCCGCCTGGCGACGTTGGACCTCGAGAGCGCGTGGCGAGGCGTCGCCCGCGCGAACGCCCGCGTCGTGGTCCCCTCCGACGACGACTGGCCGACCGGGCTCGACGACCTGGAGGTGCCCCCGGTCTGCCTGTTCGTCCGCGGGTCGGCCCACCTGGCGACGGCCGCCGCCGGCTCGGTGGCGGTGGTCGGCTCCCGGGCCGCCACGGAGTACGGCATCACCGTCGCCCACGACCTGGGGGCGGACCTCGCCGACCGCGGCGTGACGGTGGTCTCGGGTGCGGCGTTCGGGATCGACGCGGCGGCGCACCGTGGCGCCCTGGCCGTGGACGGCACCACCGTGGCCGTGCTGGCCTGCGGGGTGGACCGGCCCTACCCGGCGGCGCACCGCACCCTGCTGGACGCCGTGGCCGAGGACGGCGTGGTGGTCAGCGAGGTGGCGATCGGCCATGCGCCCTACCGCGGCCGCTTCCTCGCGCGCAACCGCCTGATCGCGACCATGACCGTCGGCACGGTGGTCGTCGAGGCCGGGCTGCGGTCGGGGTCGCTGAACACCGCCCGCCACGCCCGGGAGGCACTGCGGCACGTCGCCGCGGTTCCCGGGCCGGTGACGTCGCCGACCTCGGCGGGATGCCACGAGCTGGTCCGCACGCACGGGGCCACCCTGGTCACGGACGCCGCCGAGGTGCTCGACCTGATGGGACGCCTCGGGTTGGACCTCGCGCCGGTGCGCCGTGCCCCGGTCACCCCGGACGGCGAGCTCGACGCGGTGAGCCACGCGGTCTGGTCGGCCGTGCCGGTGCGGTCCCCCGCGGACCTCGAGCGGCTGCGGGCGCTGACCGGCCTGGCGCCGGCCAGCATCCTGGCGGCCCTGGGGCGCCTCGACGCCGACGGCCTGGTCGCCCGGCACGGCGACGGCTGGCGCAAGGTGCCGGCCGGGCGCGGTCGTCCGCGCGTGCCGCGGTGAGCCGTGGGGGTCCGCTGTGGAACGCTGGGATCGTGAGCGACCAGCGTGTCGAGGTGCTCGCCGCCTTCCAGCGGCACCTCGCGGCTGAGCGAGGGCGCTCGGTGCACACCGTGCGGGCCTACCTCGGCGACGTGCGCACGTTCCTGGCATCGCTGGATGCGCACGCCGGCGGCCAGGTCCGTCTCGAGGACGTGCGGCTGGCCGACCTGCGGGCGTGGCTGGGGGAGCTGGCCGCGGCGGAGGCCGCTCGGGCCACGCTCGGTCGCCGAGCGGCCGCTCTCCGCACGTTCTTCGGCTGGGCGGCCCGCACCGGGCGGGTCCCGAGCGACCCGTCGCTCCGGCTGGTCGCCCCGCGACGGGGGCGCAGGCTGCCGCCGGTGCTCGGCCAGCGGGACGCCGCCGCGCTGCTCGACGTCGCTGCCGTCGCCTCCGACGACGGGGAGCCGGTCGGGCTGCGCGACCGGGCGGTCCTGGAGCTGCTCTACGCCACCGGCGTCCGGGTGGGCGAGCTGGTCGCCCTCGACGTGGACGACGTCGACCGGTCACGGGACGTCGCACGCGTCGTCGGCAAGGGGGACAAGGAGCGGGTCGTGCCCTTCGGCGCCCCCGCGCGCCGGGCACTGGACGACTGGCTCGCCCGTGGCCGGCCGGCCCTGGCGGTGCCCGGCAGCGGCCCGGCCCTTTTCCTGGGCCGCCGCGGTCGGCGACTGGACCAGCGCCAGGTGCGCACCGTCGTCCACGCGGTGCTCGAGCACGTGCCCGACGCCCCCGACCTGGGCCCCCACGGCCTGCGGCACTCCGCGGCGACGCACCTCCTCGAGGGTGGGGCCGACCTGCGCCTCGTCCAGGAGCTGCTCGGCCACGCGTCGCTGGCGACCACCCAGATCTACACCCATGTCTCCGTCGAGCGCCTCCGGTCCTCCTTCGCCAGGGCGCACCCTCGTGCCTGAGCACCTCGAGGTGCCGGGGTGGGTCTCCCGGCACCCGTCCACCCCACCGCCGGAGGGACCGCCGGGCGCCGACGCGGGCCAGCGGCCCGCGATCCCGCGTCCGCTGCCGCGTTCGACGCCGCGTTCGATGCCGCGGTCGATGAGGCGTCCGATGAGACGTCCGATGAGACGTCCGATCCCGCGGCCGGCCGCGGGATCGGACGGAGGTGGGCAGCCCTCTCCTCACGAGCCGGATGGGCCCAGCCGGGCGGTGCGCCGCCGCCGAACCGTCGTCGCGTCGCTCGTCCTGGTCCTGGCCCTCCTCGTGGCCCTCGACGGCGCCGGATGGGGCTCCGACGGCGCGAAGGCCGGGGGGACGACCGCCCCGGCCCCGGCCGCTGCGCCGGCCGCCACGGCGAGGGCCGGGGCAGCGTTCCTGGCCGTCCCCGCACCGGCCGCCAGAGCGACCGCCGGACCGATCGCCAGAGCGACCGCCGGACCGATCGCCCCGCCGTCGGAGCCGCCGGTCGTCGAGCGGGGGAGCGGCCGCCTGCGCTACGTCGCGCTGCCGGCGATCGCGGACACGGCGCCCCGAGGAGCCCGCACCGTCCGGGTGGCGCTCGAGGTCGAGGGCGGCACCCGGCTCGACGTCGCGGCGACGGCGGCCGCCGTCGCGGCCGCCCTCGGTGACCGGCGCGGCTGGCAGGGCACGGACCGGGTGCGCTTCCGTCCCGTGTCCGAGGCGGCCTACCGCAAGGGTGGCGTGGACGTCCGGGTCACGATGGCCAGCCCGCCGACCGTCGACCGCCTGTGCCGGCCGCTGAGGACCAACGGGCAGACGTCGTGCTGGCACGGCGGGCGCGCCGTCCTGAACACGCGCCGCTGGCTGACCGGGGTGCGGTTCTACGGACGCGACCTTGCGGCCTACCGGGTGTACCTGGTGAACCACGAGGTGGGCCATGGCCTCGGACATGGCCACGCGTCGTGCCCCCGCCGGGGCGCACCGGCGCCGATCATGCTGCAGCAGACCCTGCGGCTGGACGGCTGCCGGCCGAACCCGTACCCGAAGGTCGCCTGAACCGGACGGGGCGGTCGCCCGAGCCGGACGGGGCCGGGTTGGCCGCACCCGGACCGGGCGGTCCATGCTGGTCCCGTGACGGAGCGCAACGTCCTGGGCGGGGAGCTGGAACCGTGCGGCACGGAGCCGCTGACCGGCTTCTTCCGGGACGGGTGCTGCCGCACCGGTCCCGAGGACCTCGGCAGCCACACCGTCTGCGCCGTCGTCACCGCGGAGTTCCTCCAGCACCAGCGTGCCATCGGCAACGACCTGTCCACCCCGGTGCCGCTGTACCGCTTCCCCGGCCTGGTCGCGGGCGACCGGTGGTGTGTCACCGCGGCGAACTGGCTGCGTGCCCACGGGGACGGCGTGGCGGCTCCGGTGGTGCTCGCCTCGACCCACGAGGCGGTGCTGCGGCTCGTCCCGATGGAGGTGCTGCGGCAGCACGCCGTCGACGTGCCGCCGGACGCCGGCTCCCTCGTCCCCTAGCGACGGCCCGCGCCTCCTCACCGCAGCGGCAGCAGGATGACGCGCCGGTCCTCCAGCAGGGCGAGCGGGTCGAGGTATGCCGTGCCGTGCAGCGCCCCGAGGTGGAGGCACGGTGTCCCCCGTCCGCAGTGCCCCGAGGCCGCGCCCTGCGGCTCGAGGACGCCCAGCACCGAGCCGGCCGCCACCGGCGTGCCCCTCGCGACCTCCGGCCGCAGCGGCTCGTAGGTGCTCCGCAGCCCCGACGGGTGCGCGACCGTGACGGTGCCGCGTCCCGCCACCGACCCGGCGTGCGTCACCACTCCCGCGGCCACGGCCAGGACGGGTTGCCCGGCCGACGCCGCGAGGTCGACCCCGCGATGGCCCGGCCCGTACGGCGTCACCGGAGCGGAGAACGGGCGCACGACGGCCGGCCGCGGACGCAACGGCCAGGCCCACGCATGGGCCGGTGCGGCCGCCGGCGTTGCGGCCGGTCGTGCCGTACTCGCCCAGGAGGCCGACACGGTGGTGGCGGCCGCGTCAGGAGAAGCCGGTGCAGCGGCGGACGGGACCGACGCCGCGGCTGACGGGACCGATGCCGCGACGGTGGCGGCGGGCGCCGCCGAGAGGACGCCCGCGCCACCACCGCCGGTGCCGGCGAGGACAACCGCCAGCACGGCGAGGGGGGTTGTGGCGGCACGGACGTCCATGGCGGTCACGCTGCCGCTGAGCCGTTGTCGGGGCAAACGGCGCGGATGCGACCTGTGGACGACCGCCGAGCCGGGTCCGTCCTGGGGACAGCCGCACGGGGCGCCGTGCCGTGCCTCGCCGGACCTGACGGTGCGTCATCAGCGCGGTCGTCAGCGGGTCAGCGCCGCAGCGGTCACAGCCGTGACAGGCGTGACACCGCCTCGTCCAGGACCTCGTCGCGCTTGCAGAACGCGAACCGCACGAGGGTCCGCGCGGCGTCCCCGTCGTCGCAGAACACCGACACCGGCACCGCCACCACGCCACACCGCTCGGGGAGCGACCGGCAGAACTCCAGTGCGTCCACCGCCCCGAACGGCGCCGCGTCCCCGACGACGAAGTACGTCCCCCGCGGGACGGCGACCGGCATACCGGTCGCCGTCAGGCCGGCGACCAGCAGGTCGCGCTTGCGTTCCAGCGACCGGGCCAGGCCGGCATACACCTCGTCCCCCAGGCCGAGCCCGACCGCGACGGCGGGCTGGAAGGGGCCGGAGCCGACATAGGTGAGGAACTGCTTGACGGTCCGCACCGCGGCGACCGCCTCGGCGGGGCCGGTCACCCAGCCCACCTTCCAGCCGGTGGTCGAGAAGGTCTTGCCCGCCGAGGAGATGGTCAGCGTGCGCTCCGCCATCCCGGGCAAGGTGGCCACCGGCACGTGCTCGACGCCGTCGAAGACGAGGTGCTCGTAGACCTCGTCGGCCACGACCCAGGCGTCGTGCTCCCGGGCGAGGGCGCACACGAGCTCCAGCTCGGCCCGGGTGAACACCTTTCCGGTCGGGTTGTGCGGGGTGTTGAGGAGCACCAGCCGGGTGCGAGGGCTGAACGCCGCGCGCAGCGTCGCCTCGTCGACGGCGAAGTCGGGGAACCGCAGCACCGACGTGCGCCGCGTCGCCCCCGCGAGGGCCACCGTCGCGGCGTAGCTGTCGTAGTACGGCTCGAAGGTCACGACCTCGTCCCCCGGCTCGCACAGCGCGAGGACCGTGGCGGCGATCGCCTCCGTCGCCCCGACCGTGACCAGCACCTCACGCTCCGGGTCGACCGGTATGCCGTAGAAGCGGCGCTGGTGCTCGGCCACCGCCGCGAGCAGCTCCGGCACGCCGGGCCCCGGCGGGTACTGGTTGCGTCCGGCGTCGATGGCGGCCTTGGCGGCGTCGAGAACCTCGCGCGGGCCGTCGGTGTCCGGAAACCCCTGTCCGAGGTTGATGGCACCGGTGCGCACGGCCAGGGCCGACATCTCGGCGAAGATCGTCGTGCCGAAGCCGGCCATCCGGTCGACCAGGAGGCTGCCCACGTCCGCGAGGGTAGCCCTCCGCGAGTCGTTACGGATCGCTCGCGTCATGGGGCACCCACATGCCACAGTGACGCCATGAAGGAAGTGGAGATCGGGCCCATCCCCCTCGACCGGCTCGCGGCGCTGCTCTCCCCGGAACGCGCGGAGCGCCTGCTCACCGAGGCCGGGGCGGTCCAGAAGGTCATGGACGGACGCACCCTGTGGTGTGTCAACGCCACCGCAACCGGGGGCGGGGTCGCCGAGATGCTGCTCGCGCTGCTCGCCTACGCGCACGGTGCCGGCATCGAGTCGCGCTGGCTCGTGCTCGACGGCGATCCCGAGTTCTTCTCGATCACCAAGCGGATCCACAACCACCTCCACGGCAGCCTGGGCGACGGCGGACCGCTCGGCCCGGCGCAACAGGCGCACTTCACCGAGGTGCTGCAGCGCAACGCCGAGTTGCTGCGCAAGTACATCAAGCCCGGTGACGCGGTCCTGCTCCACGACCCGCAGACCGCCGGGCTCGTGGACACCGTCCTGGACGCCGAGGCCTTCGCGGTGTGGCGGTGCCACGTCGGCCGCGACGAGCAGGACGAGGTCACCGACCTCGCGTGGGACTTCCTGCGTCCGCACCTGGAGCGGACGCAGGCGTTCGTGTTCTCGCGCGAGGGCTACGCACCGTCGTGGGTGCCGCAGGACCGGCTCATGCTGATCCCGCCGTCCCTGGACCCCTTCACGGCCAAGAACGCCGAGCTCTCGCCGGCCGACGTCGACGCGGCGCTCCTGCGCGCCGGGCTGGTCGAGACCCCGCCCGACAGCGGCTCGCTCACCTTCATCCGGCGCGACGGCAGCAGCGGCGAGGTGCGTCCACACCAGGGCCTGATACAGACGGGCGGGAAGGTGCCGGTCGGGGCCCGCTACGTCATGCAGGTCAGCCGTTGGGACCGGCTCAAGGACATGCCCGGGGTGCTCAAGGCCTTCACCGACGCCATCGACGCGATGCCGCCGGACGTGCACGTGCTCCTCGTGGGGCCCGACACCGACGGCGTGACCGACGATCCCGAGGGGGCGGAGGTGCTGGCCGAGTGCATGGAGCTGTGGCGGACGCTGCCGGACGAGGTGCGGCGGCGCAGCCACCTGGTCTGCCTGCCCATGGACGACACCGACGAGAACGCCCACCTCGTCAACGCGCTCCAGCGCCGGGCCAGCGTCGTGGTGCAGAAGAGCATCGTCGAGGGTTTCGGCCTCACCGTGACCGAGCCGATGTGGAAGGGCCGTCCCGTCGTGGCGTCCGCCGTGGGCGGGATCAACGACCAGATCGTCCACGGCGAGAGCGGGCTCCTCGTGCAGGACCCGCACGACCTGAGCACCTTCGCCGGTCTGATCGCGGACGTCCTCAGCGACGAGGAGTACGCGCGAACCCTGGGCACCGGGGCGCGGGCGCGGGTCCGCGACCTGTTCCTCGGGGACCGGCACCTCGTGCAGTGGGCCGAGGTGCTGCAGCGCCTGAAGGACCTGTAGCGCGACCAGCCCCGGGACCCCGGCCCCGGCGCCGGGACGATTTCTCCGCCGGCCGCGGCACGCCGTAGGATGGCCGGTGGCCCGCGTGCGCCCGCGCACGTTGACCACCATTTCGCGCGCTTCGTGACCGCACGACGGGAGAGCTCCCCGAGTGCGGGGCGCACCACGGCAGTCCGGTATGCCGCCCTCGGCACCTTCACGGGTCGAGGAGCGGGCCCGGCGGGGTGCGTCGAGGCGCCAGGCAGGTGGCGGTCTCCGCAAGGTGACCCCAGCCACCGACGCAACTGACAACCTCACAGCAAGGACACCCACCGACATGGCCGTCGTCACCATGCGCCAGCTCCTCGAGAGCGGCGTGCACTTCGGGCACCAGACCCGGCGCTGGAACCCGAAGATGAAGCGCTTCATCATGACCGAGCGCAACGGGATCTACATCATCGACCTGCAGCAGTCGGTGACGTACATCAACAACGCCTACGAGTTCGTCAGGGAGACGGTCGCCCACGGCGGGACCATCCTGTTCGTCGGCACCAAGAAGCAGGCGCAGGAGCCCATCGCGGAGCAGTCGACGCGGGTCGGCATGCCCTACGTCAACCACCGCTGGCTCGGCGGCATGCTCACCAACTTCCAGACCATCTCCAAGCGCCTCACCCGGCTCAAGGAGCTCGAGGAGCTCGACTTCGACGACGTGGCCGGCTCGGGCCGCACGAAGAAGGAGCTCCTCATCCTCAAGCGGGAGAAGGACAAGCTCGAGAAGACGCTCGGCGGCATCCGCGACATGGCCCGTGTGCCGTCCGCGGTGTGGATCGTGGACACCAAGAAGGAGCACCTCGCCGTCGACGAGGCCCGCAAGCTCGGCGTCCCGGTCATCGCGATCCTCGACACCAACTGCGACCCCGACGAGGTCGACTACAAGATCCCCGGCAACGACGACGCCATCCGCTCGGTCAGCCTGTTGACCCGCGTCATCGCCGACGCCGTCGCCGAGGGCCTGATCTCCCGCTCCGGCGCCCGGCCCGACGGCGACGTGGTCGCCGGTGACGAGCCGCTCGCGGAGTGGGAGCGCGAGCTCCTCGGCGGAGACGCCACCGCTGGCGGGCCGGCCGCTGCCGAGCCGACCGCAGAGGCGACCCCGGCGGAGCCGGCCGCTGCGGAGGTGCCGGCCGAGGCTCCTGCCGTCGAGGCCAGCCCGGCCGCCGAGCCGTTCGCTGCCGAGGCGCCGGCCGAGGCTCCTGCCGTCGAGGCCAGCCCGGCTGCTGCCGAGCCGGTCGCTGCCGAGGCTCCTGCCGTCGAGGCCAGCCCGGCTGCTGCCGAGCCGGTCGCCGCGGAGGCGCCCGTCGAGGCCGCCCTCGAAGCACCGGTCGCCGAGGCCGTCGACGCCCCCGTGGTGGAGGCCCTCGAGGAGGCCGTCGGCGCCGAGGCCGGCGTTCCCGCCGAGGCGGCACCGGCCGAGCAGGCCTGACCCCCGTCCATACGCATCCGAGAAAAGAGCGAGACGCGATCCATGGCGAACTACACCGCCGCTGACATCAAGGCACTGCGCGAGTCCACCGGCGCCGGCATGCTCGACGTCAAGAAGGCCCTCGAGGAAGCCGAGGGCGACCGTGCCAAGGCCACCGAGATCCTTCGGGTGAAGGGCCTCAAGGGCATCACCAAGCGTGAGGGCCGCACCACCTCCAACGGGCTGGTGGCCGCCCGCGCCGAGGGGGGAGTGGGCACCCTCGTCGAAGTGCTCTGCGAGACCGACTTCGTCGCCAAGGGCGAGAAGTTCGGCTCCCTCGCGGCCATCGCCCTCGAGCGGGCCGTCGAGACCGGGGCAGCCGATGCCGCCGCCCTGCTCGGCACCGCGACGGCGGACGGCCGCACCATCCAGGACCTGCTCGACGAGGCCAACGCCACGATCGGGGAGAAGGTGGAGATCAAGCGCGTCGCCCGCGTCGAGGGTGAGCACGTCGTCTCCTACCTGCACAGGACCAGCCCCGACCTGCCGCCGCAGATCGGCGTCCTCGTGTCCACCAAGGGGGGCGAGACGCAGGTCGCTCGCGACGTCGCCATGCACGTCGCCGCGTTCGCCCCGACCGTCCTCGCCCGCGAGGACGTCCCGGCCGAGACCGTGGAGAACGAGCGCCGGGTGGCGGAGGCCACCGCCCGCGAGGAGGGCAAGCCCGAGGCGGCCCTGCCGCGCATCATCGAGGGCCGGGTGAACGGCTACTTCAAGGAGAACGTCCTCCTCGAGCAGCCCTTCGCCAAGGAGCCCAAGAAGAGCGTCGCCAAGGTGCTCGAGGAGGCCGGTGCCTCCGCGACGGCCTTCGCTCGCTTCCGCGTGGGTGGCTGACCTGCAGCCCTGACCCACCAGCACCGGTATGCCGTCCGCCCACCTGGGCCGGGCGGCATACCGCTTTCCGTGGACTCGTCGTGGGCTTGCGGGACACGCGGGCGTGGCCCCCTCGTGGCGGACCGACGGCTGGGGGCCGGCCGGGACGGGCCGACCGGCGCCTGTGGACAAGTCGACTGGCCGATCCGGTCGGTGTGCCTAGACTCGACGCGACCGAGACGAAGGCTCCCTTCGGCCCGGTGCTCTGATGGGGGAGGACTGAGGTATGCCCCATGCCGGTCAACGGGGAGGTGCCGGGTCAACGGTGGGGGTGGGAGGACATCGACACGGTCGCGGACCTGAAGGACGAGCCGGTGACGGTGGTGCGGGTCCGGGAGGCCCGGGCCCGCCTCCACACCGGCTGAGTGGCTGTACCGGCTGAGCGGCTGCACCGGCCGAGCAGCCACACCGGCTCGACCCCCCGGGAGGTCGCGACGATGCCCGATGGCGACGCGGTGCCCACGGTGCCCGGTGTGGAAGGATCGAGCCACCGTCCGTCCAGCCGAGGAGACCTTCGTGACGACAGCCGCGACGCAGGCCCCCAGCAGCGCACCGGTCGCCACGTCGCCCGAGCCGACCGCGTCGGCCACCGACCAGCAGGGGCGACCCCGGCGGGTGCTGCTCAAGCTGTCCGGCGAGGTGTTCGGCGGGGGCCGGATCGGGGTGGACCCCGAGGTCGTGCGAGGCATCGCGCGGCAGATCGCCGCGGCGGTGCGGGAGGGCATCCAGGTGGCCGTGGTCGTCGGTGGCGGCAACTTCTTCCGGGGCGCCGAGCTGCAGCAGAAGGGCATGGAGCGGTCGCGCGCCGACTACATGGGCATGCTCGGCACCGTGATGAACTGCCTGGCACTGCAGGACTTCCTCGAGAAGGAGGGCATCGACACCCGTGTGCAGACGGCCATCACCATGGGGCAGGTCGCCGAGCCCTACATCCCGCGCCGGGCGATCCGCCACCTGGAGAAGGGCCGAGTCGTCATCTTCGGCGCCGGGGCCGGTATGCCGTACTTCTCCACCGACACGGTGAGCGCCCAGCGGGCGCTGGAGTGCAAGTGCGACGCGGTACTGATGAGCAAGAGCGGCGTGGACGGGGTCTACGACGACGACCCGCGCACCAACCCACAGGCACGCAAGCTGGAGAGCATCACCTACGACGACGCGCTGCGCCGCGGCCTCAAGGTGGTCGACGCCGCGGCGCTCAGCCTGTGCATGGAGAACCGCCTGCCGATGGTCGTCTTCGGCATGGAGGGCGAGGGCAACATCACCCGGGCGGTCCGCGGCGAGCGCATCGGCACCCTCGTCAGCGCGGGGTGACGGGGCCGGTCGGCTCGGCCGGCCACCCGGCATACTCGGGTGGAGCCGGAGCAGGCACGAAGGCGGCCACCGCACGTTTGGCACACTCGGCGCCGGAGGGCGCGGGTCCCGCCGCACCCTGACGGGCCACGGGTACGACGAGGAGAGAAGGACCGATGATCGACGAGACGATGTTCGAAGCCGAGGAGAAGATGGAGAAGGCCGTCGAGGTCGCCAAGGAGGACTTCGCGGCCATCCGGACCGGCCGCGCGCACCCCGGCATGTTCAGCAAGCTCGTCGTCGACTACTACGGCGCGCCGACGCCGCTGCAGCAGCTCGCGTCGTTCCAGACACCCGAAGCCCGCACCATCGTCATCTCCCCCTATGACAAGGGCTCGATGCACGGCATCGAGAAGGCGATCCGCGACGCCGACCTCGGCGTCAACCCGAGCAACGACGGCAACGTCATCCGTTGCGTCATGCCGGTGCTCACCGAGGAGCGGCGCAAGGAGTACATCAAGATGGCGCGCCACCAGGCGGAGGAGGCCAAGGTCGCCGTGCGGAACGTCCGGCGGCACGCCAAGGACGCCCTCGAGCGGCTGGTCCGCGACGGCGAGGTCGGCGAGGACGCCGTGACCCGGGCCGAGAAGGAGCTCGAGGCCACGACCCGCAAGTACGTCGAGAGCGTCGACGACCTGCTCGGGCGCAAGGAGGCCGAGCTGCTCGAGGTCTGACGGGCCCCGACCTCGGCCGCACCGGCAGGTGGCCCACGAGCCCGAGAACCAAGACCCCGACCCGAGACCCGAGCCGGACCCCCGACCCCTGAACCCCCGACCCGAGACGAGCAGGTCCCCCTGACGATGCCCCCTCCCGCGACCCCCACCCCCGTGACCGCCCCCGGCCGGCCGTCGCGGGCCGGGCGCAACCTGCCCGCGGCCATCGCGGTGGGGGTGGGACTCGCCGCGCTGGTCATCGTCCCCCTCGCACTGCGCCGCGAGCTCTTCGTGCCCGTCCTGGTCGTGGCGATCGGCATCGGCGCCTGGGAGATGCGCCGGGCGCTGCACTCGGCGAAGATCCACGCCCCCCTCGTGCCGGTGCTCATCGGAGCCGCGAGCATGGTGATCGGGGCCTACGCGGGAGGCGGCGAGGCGCTGGTCCTCACCTTCGGCCTGACCTGCGTCGGCATCCTGCTGTGGCGGGTGGCGGACGGGCTCGACGGTGCCGCCCGGGACATCGGCGGCGGCTTCCTCATCGCGCTCTACCCGTGCTTCCTGGCCGGCTTCGCCTCCCTCATGCTGGCGCCGGACGACGGGCACCTGCGGGTCGTCTTCTTCATCCTCGTCACCGTGTTCTCCGACATCGGGGGGTATGCCGTGGGCGTCCTCCTCGGCAAGCACCCCATGGCGCCCTCGCTCAGCCCCAAGAAGTCCTGGGAGGGCTTCGCCGGGTCGGTGCTCACCTGTGCGGTCGTCGGTGCGGTCGCCCTGGTCGTCCTGCTCGACGGGGCGTGGTGGGCCGGGGCGCTCATCGGGGCGCTCGTCGCCGCCACGGCCACACTCGGTGACCTCGTGGAGTCCAGCATCAAGCGCGACCTCGGCATCAAGGACATGGGCTCGCTCCTGCCGGGCCACGGTGGGCTCATGGACCGCCTCGACTCCCTCATCCTCACCGCCCCGCTGGTGTGGGGCCTGCTGCTGCTCGTCGGCGCGCCGTGACCGACCTGCCCGTGCCGGCGGCCCGGCCCGAGCCGGGCCGGCTGACCTTCACCGCCCCGCGCCGTGGCAAGCCGCCGCGCCACCTCGCCGACCTCGACCCGGGGGAGCGCCGCGCCGTCGTGGAGGGGCTCGGCCACCGCGGCTTCCGGGCCAGGCAGCTCTCCGTGCACTACTTCGACCGGCTGGTCCAGGACCCCGACGCGATGACGGACCTCCCCGGGGCCGAGCGCGGGGAGCTGGTCGCCGCGCTGCTGCCGCGGCTGCTCACCGAGGTGCGCACCCTCGCCGCGGACGGTGGCGCGACCCAGAAGTCCGTGTGGCGGCTGCACGACGGCGCGCTGGTCGAGAGCGTGCTCATGCGCTACCCGAGACGGGTCACCCTCTGCGTCTCCAGCCAGGCCGGCTGCGGCATGAACTGCCCGTTCTGCGCGACCGGCCAGGCCGGCCTGACCCGCAACCTGTCCACCGCCGAGATCGTCGAGCAGGTCGTGGACGCCGGCCGCCGGCTTCGCCACGGTGGGCTCGGACCGGGCCGGACGGCATACCCCCGCGGTCACACCGGGCTGGGGGACGAGGCCGGCGACGACGGCGACGGGGCACCGGGCGGCCCGGCCCGGGTCACCAACGTCGTCTTCATGGGCATGGGGGAGGCGCTGGCGAACTACCGCGCCTCGCTGGGTGCGATCCGCCGGCTGACCGATCCGGTGCCGGACGGGCTCGGCATGTCGGCACGCGGGATCACCATGTCGACGGTCGGGCTGGTGCCCGGCATCGACAGGCTCGCCGCCGAGGGCATCCCGGTCACCCTCGCGCTCTCGCTGCACGCGCCGGACGACCGGCTGCGCGACGAGCTGGTGCCCGTCAACACCCGGTGGAAGGTCGACGAGGCCATCGACGCGGCGCGGCGCTACTTCGACTTGACCGGGCGGCGGGTGTCCATCGAGTACGCGCTGATCCGGGACGTCAACGACCAGGCCTGGCGCGCGGACCTGCTGGGGAGGAAGCTCGCCGCCCGGGGGCTGGGCTGGGTGCACGTCAACCCCATCCCGCTCAACCCCACGCCCGGCTCGCGCTGGACGGCGTCCCGCCCCGGTGTGGAGCAGCAGTTCGTCGAGCGGCTGCGCGCCCACGGCGTCCCGACGACGGTGCGGGACACCCGCGGCTCGGACATCGACGGGGCCTGCGGCCAGCTCGCGGCCACGTCAACCTGACGGCGCGCCCACGCCGGCCGGGAGGAGGTCAGGGGCGCTCCCTCGGCGTCGGCGCACCTGCGCCGGTCGCTCCGGCCCTCCGCGGGGCCCGGTGCGGCAGGGTAGGGGGATGGACTCCTTCACCCGCGACGGCCTCACCTTCCCCGTGCGTGACGAGGGCCCGCGGGACGGGCCGGTCGTCGTCCTCCTGCACGGTTTCCCCCAGACCCCCGACGCCTTCGAGGACGTCGTGCCGCTGCTCACCGAGCGCGGCCTGCGCACCCTGGTGCCCACCCAACGCGGGTATGCCGCGTCGGCCTCCCCCTCGGCGCGCTCGGCCTACACGACGGCCGAGACGACGGCCGACGTCGTCGCCCTGCTCGACGCCGCCGGCGCCGAGCAGGCGCACGTCGTCGGGCACGACTGGGGTGGCGCACCGGCGTGGGCGATGGGGGCATGGCACCCGGACCGGGTGGCCTCGCTCACCGTGCTGTCGACCCCCCACCCGGCCGCGATGGGCAAGGCGCTGCGGTCGGGCGGACAGGCGCTGCGGTCGTGGTACATGGGGTTCTTCCAGCTCCCGGTGCTGCCGGAGCTCCTCGTCCGGCCGACGATCCGGCTCATGCTGGAGCAGATGGGGTGCCCGAGCTCGCATGCCCGGCGCTACGCGGCGGCGATGTCCGAGCCGGGCATCCTGTCCGGGGCGCTCGGCTGGTACCGCGCGATCCCGTTCTCCCGCGACGTGCCGGTGCGCCGCGTCGAGGTGCCGACCACCTACCTGTGGGGTCGGCGCGACCCCGCGCTCGGCCGTGAGGCGGCCGAGGGGACGGCGCACCGCGTCGGGTCGGACTACCGGTTCGTCGAGCTCGACGAGGGGCACTGGCTGCCCGAGAGGCGCAGCCGCGAGGTGGCGGACGCGGTCCTCGAGCGGGCCCTCCGCTCGGCCTGACCCGGCACCCTCGGCCTGACCCGGCCCGCCCGACCTGAGCCGGGTGCGAGGTCAGGCGTGGCTGCGGGCGGCGGCGATGGCGCGCAGGCTCTCGGCCACCTGCTCCCCGCGGGCCTCGGCCATCTCGACCAGGGCACGCGCGGCGTCGCGCTGGGCCCGCGTGACGAGGACCGGTCGGGAGCCCGCAGGTGCCCCCACG
>DASQFD010000110.1:0-24438 GCA_035633255.1 Dermatophilaceae bacterium | reverse complement strand
CAGTCCAGATAGTCCAAGCACTCCGCGTCAGTGGGAAACCACGACCGCAGCTCACCCACCGATCCGGGATAGTCCACGCCAACCCGCGGTCGCCTCTCCTCCACAGGCTCCAGCCTAGTCCGGTCAAATGAATAGCCCTAACGCGACATTATGCCGTGCCCTCACCCCAGCACCGGCGTCACCCCCGCCGAGACGGCCGGCGGTCCCGCACGCCGAGCAGCTCCCGCGCCTCGCCCGTGGTCAGCGGCGGACGCTGCATCGTCGTGGCCAGCTCGGCGGCCCGCTCGACCAGCTCGGCGTTGTGGGCCACCTCCCGGCCGCGCGCGAAGACGACGTTGTCCTCCATCCCCACGCGCAGGTGCCCACCCGCGGACAGCGCCGCGGCGAGGACCGGCAGGTGGGCCCGCCCGATGCCGGTGGCCGACCACGACGTGACCTCGGGGGGCAGCAGCGCGACGCCGGCCAGGAGCGCGGCGGCCGTGCCCGGCATACCCCCGGGGACGCCGGTCACGAAGTCCACGTGCACGCGGCCGCCGAAGGGCAGGCCGTGGGCGTCCAGGAGGCGCCGCAGCGACTCCACGTGCCCGAGGTCGAACAGCTCGAACTCCGGCACCACCTCCCGCTCCTGCGCCCGCGCGTACAGGTCGCTCATGAACCCCCACGGGTTGAGGAAGACGTCGTCGCCGAAGTTGGTCGTGCCACAGGTCAGCGAGCACGAGTCCGGCTCGGCGTCGAGCACCGTCAGGCGCGTCTCGAGCGGGTCGTGCACCGAGCCCCCCGTCGACAGCTGGACGACCAGGTCGGTCGCCTCGCGCACCGCGTCCACCGTCTCCCGCAGCCGCACCGGGTCCAGGGTCGGCCGGTGCTCGGCGTCCCGCACGTGCAGGTGGACCATCGCCGCCCCCGCGGCCTCGCAGCGCCGAGCCGTCTCGAGCACCTCCCTGAGCGTCGTGGGCAGCTGCGGCACGTCGGCCTTGGCGTGCTCCGCCCCCGTGGGGGCGACGGTGATCAGGGTGCCGGAGGCGGGAACGGGGGCCATGGCCCCCACCCAACCAGACCCCGGGCAGGTCCGGTGACGCCCGCTGAGGTCAGGGCGCGACGACGACGGTCTGGGCCGCGGCGAGCCCGTCGGCGAGGAGCTCGGCGTCCACGGGCGTGCTGCGCTTGACCACCGCGAGCGCGATCGGACCCTCCTCGTGGTGGCGGGCCACGGACGTCACCCGCCCCACCACGCGGTCACCGAGGGTCACGTCGGCGCCCCGAGCGGGAAGCAGGTGCCCGGAGCCGTCGACGTGGAGGAAGACCAGGCGCCGCGGCGGCCGGCCGAGGTTGTGGACGCGGGCGATCGTCTCCTGCCCGCGGTAGCAGCCCTTGTGCAGGTGGACCGCCGTGCGCAGCCAGTCCACCTCGTGGGCGATGGTGCGGTGGTCGGTCTCGAAGCCCAGCCGCGGGCGCCACGCCGCCACGCGCAGCGCCTCGGCGGCCCACGTGCCGGCGAGCGGCCGGTCCCCCACCGCCGCCTCCAGCTCCCCACGCGGCACCACCAGCTCGCGCCACCTCCGGTCCGCACCGGGGTGCCCCTCCACCGGACCGTATGCCGCCGTGTCGCCCACCGGCCCGGGCCACGGGTCGCGCCACGTCACCGGCTCCCCCGGGGCGCCCTCGGCGGCCAGCGGCTCGCCGAGGACGGCATACCGGTCGGTGACGTCCGCCACCTCCACCCGGAGCATGAACCGCATGGAGTCCAGCCAGGCCCGCAGCGGCTCGGCGGTCCCCGGCTCGACGGTCAGCCAGGCCCGCTCGCCGTCGTCGACCAGGTGCAGGTCGTGCTCGACGTGCCCCTTGGGGCTGAGCACGAGGGACTCCGCCGAGGTGCGCGGCGGCAGGCCGGTCAGGGCCTGGCTGGTGATCGAGTGCAGCCAGGAGAGGCGGTCCGGGCCGGTCACGGTGAGGACCCCGCGGTGGGAGAGGTCGACCACGGCGAGGCCCTCGGTGAGCAGCCGCTGCTCGCGCAGCGGGTCGCCGTGGTGCGCGGCGACGCCCGCGTCCGGCCCCTCTCCCGCGACGGCGCCGGGCCGGGACAGCAGCGGTGACCTCACGGCTCCTCCTCGACGCAGCGACGGCACCAGCCGTGCACCGCCGCGTGGCTGATGTCGGCCCGGAAGCCCAGCTCGTCGGCGAGGCCGGCGACCAGCCCGTCCGCGAGCGCGAGCGGGGCCTCCCCCACGTCGCCGCAGCCGCGACAGACGACGTGGACGTGGGTGGCGTGGCTCGACAGGTGGTAGCTGGGGACCCGGTGGTCGACGTGGGTGTGCCCGACCAGGCCCAGCTCCTGCAGCGCGTCCAGCGACCGGTAGACCGTGGACAGGGGGACCGCCGCCCCCCCGTCGCCGTCGAGGGCGAGCACGATCTCCTCGGGGGTCGCGTGCCCCAGCGCCCCCACCGCCTCGAGCACCCGGGCGCGCTGGGACGTCAGGCGCTTGCCCCGCGCCCGCAGTCTGCTCCCCAGGTCGCTCACCGCCTCACTGTATGCCGGGAGGCCGGCACGCCGGTCCCCCCGCCCGCGGCCCGCGGGCCGCGCGTTACCACGAAAGGGCCGGTTGAGGCGAGGGCCGGAGCCTAGAGTTGAGGGGTGCTGGACACCCTGGAGCCGACCGCTGAGCGGCCGGGCGAGCCCCGTCGGCCGCGGTGGGGCCGGCGCATCCTCGCCGTGCTGGTCGCGGTCGTGCTGCTGGTCGTCGCGGGCGTCGGCGGCTACCTGCTGTTCCTGAGCCAGACGGTGTCGGGCAACGTCACCCGCGAGGCCCTGCTCCCGACCGGCGAGGGGGCCCAGCCCGTGACGCCGGCGGGCGAGCCCGTGCCGACCGAGGGCGTGGGGCGGAACTACCTCGTCGTCGGGTCGGACGCCCGGCCCGGCGAGACCGCGTCGCGCGCCGACGTCATCATCCTCGCCCACGTCTCGGAGGACCGCGGCCAGGTCCACCTGGTCCACTTCCCCCGCGACCTCTACGTGCCGATCCCCGGGCGGGGCGAGGACAAGATCAACGCGGCGTACGCCTATGGCGGCGCCCCGCTGCTCGTGCGGACGGTGCAGGACCTCCTCGGGGTGCGCATCGACCACGTGGCCAAGACGGACTTCGAGGGGTTCAAAGCCATGACCGACGCGGTCGGCGGGGTCCGGGTCTACGCCGAGGAGGCCAGCGGCGGCAGCGGGAACGGGGGCGACGTCGCCATCACCCAAGGCTGGAACGACCTCGACGGCGAGGGCGCGCTGGCCTTCGTGCGGGAGCGCTACGAGCTGAGCGAGGGCGACATCTCACGCGGCAAGCGCCAGCAGGCGTTCATCAAGGCGCTGATGCTGGAGGCGCTGAGCCGGGACACGCTGACCAACCCGGTGCGGCTCGCCCGCTTCCTCGACGCCGCCACCGAGAACCTCGTCGTCGACGAGGGGCTGGACGCCGGCACCATGCGCAGCGAGGCCTTCGCCCTACGGGGCCTGCGCAGCGCGGACGTCGTCTTCGTCACCGCGCCGTTCACCGGCTACGGCCGCAGCCCCTCCGGTGCCTCGATCGACGTACTGGACGAGGCCGGCATGGAGCGGCTCGGCGAGGCCCTGCGCACCGACGACATGGCCTCGTGGACCGACACCACGGTGATCCCCTGACACCGGCAGCACCAGAGGTCCGCTGACACCGGCAGCACCATAGGTCCGCTGACACCGGCAGCACCGGAGGTCCGCCCGGCGCGCGCCCGTCGTGGCGAGCGCTCACTCCACCCGCTTGAGCTCCGCCGAGACGTGCGAGGTGAGCGGCTCGCCCATCGCCGCCATGTCCATCACCCACATCAGGTTGGACTGGACGTAGCCGTACATCCGGTGCCCCGCGGCATACGGCTTGGCGTGCGGGCTGCGCATCACCCCGTCGGTGCGCAGCTCGACCTTCGCCGGGTCGGCGCGGCCGGCATACATCTCCACGATGCCGGACGGGTGGGTCAGGAGCAGCTCGACGTTGGTGCCGTCGGGCCCCTCCGCCACCGGTCGCCAGACCCCGAGCTCGGTCGCGAGCGGCCGCACCCGCGCGCCGTCGGCGTCCAGGAGCCACGTGTGGCTGTGCCACTCCAGGAACGGCCGGCCGTCGTGCCGGCAGACGACCTCCTGTCCGAAGTGCAGCGACTCCTCCATCGTCGGGTAGCCCACGACACCGGCTCCCTCCCAGCGCCCGACCAGCCAGGCGAGGGGGGCCAGGGCGGGCGGGAGGTCCGGGTCGAGATGGAAGGCCACCGGCGGATCGTAGCCTGTGGGGTATGCCGTCCACCTCGCCCACGGAGCCGCCCGCCGGCGCCCTCGTCCTGAAGGTCACCTGCGGCGTCGAGGCTCCCGAGCGCCTGAACCAGGCGCTGACCGTCGCGGCGACCGCGCTCGCCGCGGGGGTGGAGGTGAGCCTGTGGCTCACCGGCGAGGCGACGTGGGTGGCGGTGCCCGGTCGGGCCGAGGACCTGGCGCTGCCGCACGCGGCACCGCTGGGGGAGCTGCGCGACGCGGTGCTCGAGGGTGGCACGGTCACCGTGTGCGGCCAGTGCGCAGCCCGGCGGGCGCTCGGCGAGGACGACCTGGTGCCCGGGGCGCGGATCCGCGGGGCGGCGGCGTTCGTCGAGGAGGTCATGGCCCCGGGCGCGCGCGCCCTGGTCTACTGACCGCTCCGCTCGGCGACCCCTCTCCGAACGATGACCGCTCCGCTCGGCGCCCGCGCCGGTCAGCGCAGGAGCACGACCGCCAGGACGTAGGCGACCACGGCGGGCAGGAGCACCGAGGCGGTGCCGGCGGACGCCTGGGAGCGCAGCGCCGTGACCGGAGGGAGGGTGCTCAGCACCCGCCGGAGCGCGTGGCCGACCGCGGCGCACAGCACCCCGATGAGCAGCCCCTCCCGCCACACCGGCACGCCCTCCCCGGCGCCGGCCACGGCCGCCGCGGCGGCGCCACCGAGGACCATGGCGATCGGCATGAGCCACGGGCGGACCCGCGGGAAGGGGGCCAGCAGGTCGGCGAGCGCACCCGCGGCGACGGCCGCCGTCGCCGCGAGGACGACCTCGAGGTGCTCGGTGCTGCGCGCGAGCGGCACGTAGAGGACGCCGACCGTGACCACCGTGACCCCGGCGGCGCTGACGGCGAGCGACTCGGTCAGCCGCGGCCGGCCGTCGCGCCGGAGCAGCTGGTGGAGGATCATCGCGAGCAGGCCGGCGGCCACGGCGGCCGGGAGGTACGCCAGGTAGGGCTCGCGGTCGCTCAGCGCGACGACGAGCGCCGCCGACACGGCCGCGACGGCGATGGCCGAAGAGCTGCCGACCCGGCTGGGCGACCCGAGCAGCCGAGGCCACCCCCAGGCGACGACGAGTCCGGCCCACCCCACGACCGCCGCGCAGAGCGCCGGTCCGGCCGCCGCGCCGAGCGCGACGAGGAGGGCCGCCGCCCAGGTCGCGAGCACCATCGGGACCCGCCGCTCGGTGGCGAGGTCGGGCAGCAGCGGCCGGTTCAGCGCCTCCCGCTGCGCCCTGCGGGCCGCGCGGGTCGACGCCTCCCCGGGCGCCGGCGGCTGCGGGGTGTCCACGCGGGGCATCCTGCCATCAGCCCCCGGCGAAGGGCGGGAGCACCTCGAGCACGGCCCCGGCGGGCAGGGCCCCCTCCCGGCCCACGACCCGGCCGTCCACGAGCAGCGAGCAGACCGGGAGCACCGGGCCCAGGGCCGGGTGGCGCCGGACCGCCTCCGCGAGCACCTCGGCCACCGGGGCACCGGCTCCGGGGACCTCGAGCGCCTCCTCGCGAACCCCCGCCGCCTCACGGGCCGCGGCCCAGTAGCGGACGGTGACCCGCGCCGTCGGCCCGGCCGGCGGGGGGGTCGGGGACGGGGAGTCCGCTGGAGGGAGTGTCACGTCGACCTATCCTTGGGTGGTGGCCCAGCTGCTGCTGCTGACGAACTCGTTGGCGCCGAGTGCCGAGGTGCTCCCGGCGCTGGGCCTGCTGAGCCACCATGTTCGCATCCTCCCGGCCGAGGCGACGGCCCTCGTCGACGCCCCGACGCCCGACGCCGTCCTCGTCGACGCCCGCCGCGAGCTCGCGATGGCCAAGTCGCTCTGCCGGGTCATCCACATGACCGGACTGTCCGCGCCGCTCCTCGCCGTCCTCACCGAGGGCGGGCTCGCGGGGCTCACCGCCGACTGGGGCGTGACCGACGTGCTCCTCGACACCGCCGGCCCGGCGGAGGTCGAGGCGCGGCTTCGCCTGGCGCGGGGCCGGGCACCCGACGAGGTCGTCGTGGACGACGTGCGGATCGCCTCCGGGGCGCTGCTCATCGACGAGGCGACGTACTCGGTGCGGCTGCGCGGCCACCCGCTCGACCTGACCTACAAGGAGTTCGAGCTGCTCAAGTACCTCGCCCAGCACCCGGGGCGCGTCTTCACCCGTGCCCAGCTGCTGCAGGAGGTCTGGGGCTACGACTACTTCGGCGGCACCCGCACGGTCGACGTGCACGTCCGACGGCTGCGGGCCAAGCTCGGGACCGACCACGAGGTCCTCATCGGCACCGTCCGCAACGTCGGCTACCGCTTCGTGCCCGAGGAGGCCCTGGACGACGCCGACGTCCCGGGCCGGGCCGCGACGTCGTGACCGGCCAGGCCGATCCCCCACGGGCGGCCGACCGGCTGGACGCCGGCACCCGGGGGGCCGTGCTGGCGCTCGCCGCCGACGCCGCCGGTCAGGACGGCGTCGCACCGCTGTCCGAGGCGTTCCGCCTGGCCCTCGGCGACCCCGCGCCCCCCGCCCCCGGCGACCCCGCGCCTCCCACCCCCGGCGACCCCGCGCCCCCCGCCCACCGCGACGACGGCGTCGCCGACGTCCCCCACGCCACCCACCTCCTCGCCGAGCGGGACGGTCACCTGGCGGGCTACGCCCAGCGCGCCGGGGACGGCTCGGCGGAGCTGGTCGTCGCCCCGGCGCAGCGGGGCCGCGGCGTGGGCCGGGCGCTGCTGCGCGGCCTGCTCGACCTCGGCCCGACCCGGGTGTGGGCGCACGGCGACCTGCCGGCGGCCGGGGCCCTGGCCGCCTCGGAGGGCCTGGTCCCGGTCCGGTCCCTCCACCTCATGGCCCGGCCCCTGAGCGACGCCGACCGCGCCGACCCCGCGCTCCCTCCCGGCTTCCGGGTGCGGGCCTTCCGCCCCGGCCCGGACGACGACGCCTGGCTCGCCGTCAACGCCGCCGCCTTCGCCACCCACCCCGAGCAGGGCTCCCTCACCCTCGAGGACCTCCGGGCCCGGGTGGCGAAGCCCTGGTTCGACGCCTCGGGCTTCCTCCTGCTCGACGACGTCTCCGGCGGTGGGGCCGCCCCACGGCTGGCCGCCTTCCACTGGACCAAGGTGGAGAGCCCGCCCGCCGGGCGCGGCGAGGTGTACGTCCTGGGCGTGCACCCGGCATACCAGGGCCGTGGCCTGGCCGGGCCGCTCACCCGCCTGGGACTGGCCGCCCTGGCGCGCCGGGGCCTTGGCGAGGTGGTGCTCTACGTGGACGGGGACAACGCGGCCGCGCTCGCGACGTACCGCGCGCAGGGCTTTCGTGACCGCTCGGTCGACGTCATGTATGCCGGGCCGCCGGACCGCGCGACCGGCTGAGCCCGCCGTCCGGCTGACCCCGCCGTCCGGCCGAGCCCGCCGTCCGGCCCTGCCGCGCCGGGCCGGTGCCTGACAGGATGGAGGCATGAGCGCGAACCCCGCGGAGCCGGACGGCTCGGTCCTCGCCACCGACGTCGCCGGGGGGGCGGCCGCCGAGGCGAGCATCGTCAGCGAGGTGTCGATCGCGAGCGCCTCCGTGGCGCAGGGACGCGACGCGCCGCCGCGAGGGGCCAACGGCCGCTTCGTGCGGGTGCTCCCGGGCAGCGCGCCGGACGAGGGCCTGCCGGACGACCGGTTCCTGGACCGGGAGATCTCGTGGCTGCAGTTCAACGAGCGGGTGCTGCAGCTGGCGGCCGACGAGACCGTCCCGCTGCTGGAGCGGTGCCGCTACCTCGCCATCTTCACCTCCAACCTCGACGAGTTCTTCATGGTCCGGGTGGCGGGGCTCAAGCGGCGGATCGCCACCGGCATCGCGGTGCGCTCGGCGTCCGGGCTGGAGCCCCGGGAGGTGCTGGAGCAGATCTCCGCGGTCAGCCACGAGCTGCTCGACATGCAGGCCCGGGTCTATGCGCAGCAGGTCCGCCCGGCGCTCGAGGCCGAGGGCATCAGCGTCGTACGCTGGAGCGACCTGTCCGACGAGGAGCGCGAGCGGATGAGCCGGCTCTTCACCGACCACGTCTTCCCGGTGCTGACCCCGCTCGGGGTGGACCCGGCGCACCCCTTCCCCTACATCTCCGGCCTCTCGCTGAACCTCGCGGTGGTGCTCATCGACCCCAGGACGGGCAAGGAGCACTTCGCCCGCGTCAAGGTGCCACCGCTGCTGCCCCGGCTGCTGCGCATCGAGCACCCCGGCGGGGACTCCGCCCTCGCGGACAAGTACCACACGCGCTTCGTGCCGCTCGAGGACCTCATCGCCTCGCACCTGGACCAGCTCTTCCCCGGGATGGAGGTGCACGAGCACTACACCTTCCGGGTGACCCGCAACGAGGACTTCGAGGTCGAGGAGGACGACGCCGAGAACCTCCTCGCCGCGCTGGAGAAGGAGCTCACCCGGCGCCGCTTCGGCCCGCCGGTCCGCCTCGAGGTCGAGCACAACGTCGACGACCACGTCATGGACCTGCTGGTGCGCGAGCTCGGGGTGCACTCCTCCGAGGTCCACCGCCTGCCCGCGCCGCTGGACCTGCGCATGCTGGACATCGTCGCCGACCTCGAGCGCTCCGAGCTGCACTTCCCGGCCTTCGTCGCGCGCACCCACCTCGACCTCGCCCCCGCCGAGAGTGCGAAGGCCGGCGACATCCTGCGGGCGATCCGCAAGCAGGACGTCCTGCTCCAGCACCCCTATGACTCGTTCTCGACCTCGGTGCAGGCCTTCGTCGAGCAGGCGGCCGCCGACCCCAAGGTGCTGGCCATCAAGCAGACGCTCTACCGCACCAGCGGCGACAGCCCGATCATCGACGCCCTCATCGACGCCGCCGCCGCCGGCAAGCAGGTGCTCGCCGTCGTCGAGATCAAGGCCCGCTTCGACGAGCAGAACAACATCGAGTGGGCGCGGATGCTCGAGCGAGCCGGCGTCCACGTCGTCTACGGCATCGTCGGCCTGAAGACCCACTGCAAGCTCAGCCTCGTCGTCCGCGAGGAGGAGCACGGCCTGCGGCGCTACTGCCACGTGGGCACCGGGAACTACAACCCCAAGACCGCGCGGCTCTACGAGGACCTCGGGCTGCTCACCTGCGACCCCGAGGTCGGTGAGGACCTCACCAGGCTCTTCAACCAGCTGTCCGGCGTGGCCCCGCGCAGCCGCTTCCGACGGCTGCTCGTCGCACCGCGCACCGTGCGCACCGGCCTGCTCGAGCGCGTCGAGGCGGAGATCGAGCACGAGCGGGCCGTGCCCGGCTCCGGGTACATCGGCTTGAAGGTCAACTCCATCGTCGACGAGGCCGTCATCGACGCGCTGTACCGCGCCTCCCAGGCCGGGGTGCGGGTCCAGGTCTGGGTGCGCGGCATCTGCGCCCTGCGGCCGGGGGTGCCCGGGCTCTCCGAGACCATCGAGGTGCGCTCGGTCCTCGGGCGCTTCCTCGAGCACTCGCGCCTCTTCCTCTTCGGGCGCGGCGAGGGCGCCGAGGCCCTGATCGGCAGCGCCGACATGATGCACCGCAACCTCGACCGCCGCGTCGAGGCCCTGGTGCGCATCGTCGACGGCCGGCACCTCGAGCAGCTCACCGGCCTGATGGAGCGCGGCATGAGCGACCAGTACGCCCACTGGAGCCTCGGGGGCGACGGCCGCTGGACGCGCCGGCACCTCGACGCGGACGGGCGGCCGCTGGCCGACCTGCAGGCGTCGCTGATCGACTGGCACGCCCGGCGGCGGCGCAAGGCCCGTCGGCGCTGACGCGCCGACGAGCGCTCCCCATGGCAGCCATCCCCGCCGCCGGCACCATCCCGTGGCGAGAGCGTCGCGGCACGCTCGAGGTCGCCCTCGTGCACCGCCCCCGCTACGACGACTGGTCCTGGGCCAAGGGCAAGCTGGACCCGGGCGAGGAGTGGGCCGTCGCGGCGGCCCGGGAGACCCTCGAGGAGACCGGGCTCGTGGTGCACCTGGGCCGGCCGCTGCCCGCCACCCGCTACCCGGTGGTCTCGCGCACCGGCGAGCGTTCCGACAAGGTCGTGCACTACTGGGCGGCCCGGGTCCACAGCGGCCACGGGCGCACCGAGCACGAGGTCGACGAGGTGGCCTGGCTCGAGGTCCAGCGGGCCTACGACCGGCTCGACTACGCCCGCGACCGCGACCAGCTGCTCGCGGTGGTGCGGGCCCACCACCAGCGCACCCTCGACACGTGGCCGCTCGCGCTGGTCCGGCACGCCAAGGCCCTGCCGCGCTCGTCGTGGCGACGCAAGGACGACACCGCCCGCCCCCTGGACCCCGCCGGGCTGGCACGCGCCCGGGCGCTGGCACCGCTGCTGGCGGCATACGGCATCTCCCGCCTCCTCACCTCACCGTCCACCCGGTGCACCGAGAGCCTGGCGCCGTACGCCGCCTGGTCCCGGCACCGGCTGGTGCTGCGGCCCGCGCTGTCGGAGGAGGGGTATGCCGTGGAGCCGGAGAAGGCGCGCGCCCTCACCGCGCGCGTCCTGGCGAAGGGGGCGCCGGCCGCGGTGTGCACGCACGGGCCGGTGCTGCCGGACCTCGTCGACCTCCTCGTGGACCGGCTGGACCGCACGGCCGACGACGCCGACGACCTCGCGACCGCCCTGCGGGCGGCGGGCACGGAGAAGCTGGTCAAGGGCGAGGTCCTGCTGTGCCACGTCGCGGGCACGGGGGAGCACGCCCGGGTCGTCGCCGTGGAGCGGCACCTGCCCTGACCCGATCAAGGGGTAGTCAAGCGGTAAAGGACCGCCGCCGTTCACGGTCCGTTCACCGGAGGCGGGCCATCGTGTCACCCGGCTTCCCTACGTTCGGGGCGTCGGGCCACGGACGGCCCGGCCCACACTCCCCTGCTCTCGTGAAGGACATCTCTGGTGACAACTCGACGGTTCGGCCAGGTGACCGCGGTCGCCCTCCTCGGCTCGATCGCCCTCGCTGGCTGCGGCTCCGACACCAACAGCGACGCCGCTGCCACCGGTGCCTCCTCCGCGGCGTCCGCGGCGACCGGCGGCGCCGGCGCGGACTGCTTCAGCGGCACGCTGAGCGGTGAGGGCTCCTCGGCCCAGAAGAACGCCATCGAGGAGGTCATCGCCGCCTACGGCGAGGAGTGCGCCGATGCGACCATCAACTACAACCCCACGGGGTCCGGGGCGGGCATCAAGCAGTTCATCGCCGGCCAGGTGGACTTCGCCGGTTCGGACTCGGCGCTGAAGACCGAGGAGAAGGACGGGAAGATCGAGGCGCAGGAGGCGGCCACGTTCTGCGGCTCCCCCGCCTGGCACCTGCCCATGGTCACCGGCCCGATCGCCGTGGCCTACAACGTCGCGGGCGTCGAGGGCCTCGTCCTCACGCCGCCCGTCATCGCCGACATCTTCTCCGGCAAGGTCACCAAGTGGAACGACCCGGCGATCGCCGGCCTCAACTCGGGTGTCTCCCTGCCCGACCAGAGCATCAAGGTCTTCTTCCGGTCCGACGAGTCGGGCACCACCGAGAACTTCACGAAGTACCTCGCGGGGGCCGCGGCCGAGAAGTGGACCGAGGAGCCGTCGAAGAAGTGGCTCGGCACCGGTGAGGGCAAGGAGAAGTCCTCCGGCGTCTCCGAGGGCGTGAAGTCCACGGCCGGCGGCATCACCTACGTCGAGTGGAGCTACGCCCGCGACAACAAGCTCGGCATCGCCAAGGTCGACAACGGCGCAGGCCCCGTCGAGCTGACCGGCGCGACCGTCGGCAAGGCCGTCGCCGCCGCCACGCCCGACGGCGAGGGCAACGACCTGCGCCTCAAGCTGGACTACTCCACGAAGGAGGCCGGGGCCTACCCGATCCTCCTGGTGACCTACGAGATCGTCTGCAGCAAGGGCAAGGACGCCACGACGCAGGCGAACCTGAAGAAGTTCCTCGGCTACTTCGCCTCGACCGACGCCCAGAAGTCGCTCGAGGAGATCGGCTACGCCCCGCTGCCGGAGGAGATTCGCGCCAAGGTCGAGACCGCCGTCACCGCGCTGTCCTGACCCGTGTCGTCGAATACCGGCCGCTCGACGGTCGACGAGCGCCCCGAGCCGGGCGGCCGCCCTGCCCTGACTGGGGACCGGACGAGAACCGGCCGGCTCGGTGACCGGCTCTTCGGTGGTGCCGCCACCGCCTCCGGCGTCGTCGTCATCGCGATCGTCACCCTGGTCGGGGTCTTCCTGCTCGCCCAGGCGGTCCCCTCGCTGCTGGCCAACGAGGCCAACTTCCTCACCTCGCGTGAGTGGCAGGTCACCGGGGCCGAGCTGCGCTTCGGCATCCTCGACCTGCTCTGGGCGACCGTGGTCACCTCGGTCATCGCCATGGCGGTGGCGGTCCCCCTCGGGGTCGCCGTGGCCCTGTTCATCACGCAGTACGCCCCGAAGTGGCTCTCCAAGCCGGCCGCGGCGACCATCGACCTGCTGGCCGCGGTCCCCTCGATCGTGTACGGCTTCTGGGGCCTCAACGTCGCGGGTCAGTACTTCGACCCCATCTCCCAGTGGCTGCAGGACTACCTCGGGTGGATCCCCTTCTTCGCCCAGGTGGGCGAGTCGGGCATCAGCGGCCGCAGCACCCTGTTATTCGCCGGCCTCATCCTGGCCGTCATGGTCCTGCCGATCGTCACGGCGATCTCCCGCGAGGTGTTCGCCCAGGTCCCCACCACCCACAAGGAGGGCGCCCTGGCGCTCGGCGCCACCCAGTGGGAGATGATCCGCACCGCGGTCCTGCCGTTCGGCCGGCCCGGGGTGATCAGCGCGGCCATGCTGGGGCTCGGCCGCGCCCTGGGCGAGACCCTCGCCGTCGTCATCCTGCTGTCGGGGCTCAACGCCGCGTCCGGGTGGAGCTGGTCGTTCTTCAACGGCGGTGCCACCTTCGCCAGCAAGATCGCCCTCAACGCCGCCGAGTTCGACAGCCCGGCCAAGACCGGGGCCTACATCGCCGCCGGCCTGGTCCTGTTCCTCCTCACCTTCGTCGTCAACGCGATCGCACGAGTGGTCATCAACCGGAGGAAGGCCTTCACCGAATGAGCACCGTCACGACCGCGCCCCGGGAGCAGACCGCCACCGGCAGCGGGGGGGGCCAGGGCACCGACCGGCCGGAGACCCTGGACGGCAAGGCGGGAGCACGCTCGGTCAAGGACACGCTGGCCCGGGTGGTCATGTGGACGGCGTTCTTCGTCGCCTGCGTGCCGCTGGTCTGGATCCTCGTCAGCACCATCATCAGGGGCGGGCACATGCTGCTCGAGTCCCAGTGGTGGACCGAGGACCAGCAGGGGGTGACCTCCCGGCGCGAGGGCGGCGGCGCGCTTCACGCCATCCTGGGCACCCTGATCCAGGGCGGGGTGACGGCACTGATCTCCGTGCCGATCGGCGTCTTCGCGGCGATCTACCTCGTCGAGTACGGCCGTGGCCGGCTGGCGCGCATCGTCTCCTTCATGGTCGACATCCTCACCGGCATACCGTCCATCGTCGCGGCGCTGTTCATCTTCGCCGTGTGGGTGACCACCTTCGGCTTCCAGCGGGTCGGCTTCGCGGTGAGCCTCTCGCTGACCATCCTGATGATCCCGGTGATCGTGCGCTCGACGGAGGAGATGCTCAAGCTCGTGCCCAACGAGCTGCGGGAGGCGGCTTACGCGCTCGGGGTGCCGAAGTGGAAGACGATCAGCAGGGTCGTCATCCCGACCGCGTTCTCCGGCATCGTGACCGGCGTCCTGCTCGGGCTCGCCCGGGTGATGGGAGAGACTGCGCCGCTGCTGATCCTCGGCCCCTACACCAAGTCCATCCAGAACAACCTCTTCAACGGCAACATGGCGACGCTGCCGACCATGATCAACCAGGACCGCACTGAGGCGCTGCAGCCGGCGCTGGACCGGGTGTGGGGCGCCTCCCTCACCCTGATCCTTCTCGTGCTCGGCCTGAACCTGCTCGGCCGGTTCATCGCCCGGTTCAACAAGGTCCAGGGCTGAGCCGCCGAGCGCGGACAGCCCGTCACCCCCCTGACCATTCGGCACACACGGAAGAAGCACCGACCACCATGGCCAAGCGCATCGACGTCAAGGACCTCGACATCTACTACGGCGACTTCAAGGCCGTCGAGGGTGTGACGATGACCGTCGAGCCCCGCTCCGTCACCGCCTTCATCGGCCCGTCCGGCTGCGGCAAGTCCACCGTGCTGCGGACGCTCAACCGGATGCACGAGGTGATCCCGGGCGGACGGGTCCACGGCTCGGTGCTCCTCGACGACCAGGACCTGTACGCATCGTCGATGGACCCCGTGGCGGTCCGCCGCACCGTCGGCATGGTGTTCCAGCGGCCCAACCCGTTCCCCACGATGACGGTCCGGGACAACGTCGCCGCCGGCCTGAAGCTCAACGGCATCAAGGACAAGGGGACGGTCAACGACGTCGTGGAGCGGTCGCTCAAGGCCGCCAACCTGTGGAACGAGGTCCAGGATCGCCTCGACAAGCCCGGTGCGGGCCTGTCCGGCGGTCAGCAGCAGCGGCTGTGCATCGCCCGCGCGATCGCCGTCGAGCCGCAGGTGCTCCTCATGGACGAGCCCTGCTCGGCGCTGGACCCGATCTCGACGCTCGCGATCGAGGACCTCATCAACGAGCTCAAGAGCCAGTTCACGATCGTCATCGTCACCCACAACATGCAGCAGGCGGCGCGGGTCTCCGACCAGACCGCGTTCTTCAACCTCAAGGCCACCGGCCAGCCCGGCCGCCTCGTCGAGGTGGACGGCACGCAGAAGATCTTCAGCAACCCCTCCGAGAAGGCCACCGAGGACTACATCAGCGGCCGCTTCGGCTGACCGGCACCACGCCGCTCCCCGCCCGCGCCGCACCCTCGCCCGCGCCGCACGCCGCTCAGCCCTCGGCCCGGCTCAGCCCCCGGCCCGGCTCAGCCCCCGGCTGGCACCATCGGCCTCAGCTTTATCGGGTGACGTGGGTAGTGCGTCTTTGCCGGACAAGCCTTCCGGGGTGAAGTGGGGGTCTTCCCACGTCACCCGATAAAGCTGGGGCTCCTGGGACGTCCGCCCCACCGGCCGGACGCGCTGGCTGACCGCGGGGGCGCAGGTGGGCGGGTCTACGGGCAAGGGGTCGGGTTGGCGGCCGGGTCCCGACGGAGGGTCCCCACGGAGGGTGCCGACGGGTGCCCGTCCCGAGCGGGTATGCCGGCCCCGCGCGCCTACCTGCGGCGGCGGCCCGGCGCGTTCCCCGCGCTACCCCGGCGGCGGGTCGGCGCCCTGACGATCGTCATCGCGATCGTCATCGAGACCGTCCCCGTCGGCCTTCGGCGGTTCCGGAGCCGCGGTGATGCCGAGGATGCGGTCGATGTCCGACTCGCTCAAGGGGCCGTCCTGCTCGGAGGCGGCCACGACGAAGTCACCGACGAGCTCGATCTCCCGTTCGAGGGCCTCGTCGGTGAGCTCTGGATCCCGGCGCTCCCCCACACGCCCACGGTAGGGGGAGTGCGTGGGTCGACTTCAGCGATCCACAACATCGGCCGGATGCGTCAGGTCGGTGTGTCGGCCGCCCCTGTGCGTCAGGCGATTGGAGGGACCGGGGCGACCGACCGACCTCGCGGTGCGGACTCACGCCGGTCCGGAACGCTGGGACGTCGAACGAGTCCAGGGGCACCCGCCGAGCAGGGATCCGCGGGGCGGGCATCCACGGGGCGGGTGCCCGCCGAGCAGGGATCCGCCGGGCGGGAAGGAGACGAAGCGTGGGCGCCGGGCCGGGAGCGCCTCACGGCGCGTGGCCGCTCGTAGCGGCTGATGTTGGGACCCGGGGCTGCCGCGGCCCGGCACCCACGCCCTGAGCCTAACGGCAGGTGGCGTGCCGGTGTTCCCCGTTGGCCGGCCAATCCCCGCGGGCGTCGCTCCTAGTCGAGCTGCCCCGCCCGCCACAGGTGGGCGCAGGCCAGCAGGTCCTCCCCCGTGGTCTGCATCGACGCCGCCTGGGTGGTCAGGGTGTGCGCCCTCCCCGGGTCCGCGGCGTCGGTGTCGTGGGCGACCTCGGCGCGGCCGGCCGCCACCACCGCGCAGAAGGCCGCGGCCCTCTCCAGCGCGACCGCGAGGTCACCGTCGAACACCCCGGCGAGGATGGAGTCGGCGAGCCGCTGCACCTCCTCCGGGCCGGGCGGCTCGGCGATCCCCGCGATGGCGTGGGCCACCGCGGTGAACCGGACGCCCGCGGCATACTCCCGGCTGGCCTGCTCCGGGCTGCGCCGCACCCACTCGCGCAGCGCGTAGAGCCGCCACAGGGCCCCGGGCAGGCTCCGCGCGGGCCGGGCCGACCACAGGTCGGCGACGGTGGACAGGCCGAGGTCGTCGACCAGGGTGACCAGCCGCGAGGTGATCTCCGGGTCGCGGGCCGCACGGCCGGCGCCGACGAGGATCGCGGCGGTCTCGTGCGCGACCTCGGTCACCTCCGCCGGCCCGGGCAGCGTCCCGCCGTGCGCCTCGAGGGCGTCGGGGCCGTAGCGCGCCGGCCGGCGCGGCAGCCGCGGCAGGCGGGAGGAGTCCGACGTGCTCATGGCGGAGAGTGTTCCACGCGAGGGACGGAGGTGTCGTGGGCGCGTGGAGGGGTAGGAGAGACACGTCGGTGGTGCGCAGGGGCACTGACCGGCCCCCACGGCATACCCGTTCGTCCACCGAAACCCACCCATCCTGGACCGCGCACCGGAGGAGACCGCCATGGCCCGAGAGGGAGCCGCCGCCGAGAGGGCGCGCACCGCACCCGACCCCGAGGACGCCCGCAAGCCGGACGACATCGGTGACCTCAAGAAGCCCGGCTGGCGGTACACCGCGAAGTCGGCGGCCGCGGAGTTCTCCCGCGACCAGTGCACGGACCTGGCCGCCGCGCTGACGTACTACGCGGTCCTGGCGCTCTTCCCCGCGCTGCTGGCCCTGATCTCGCTGCTGGGTGTCTTCGGGCAGGGCGAGCAGTCGGTCAACACCATCCTGGACCTGGTGAAGTCCGTCGGCGCGAGCACGGTGCCGACCGAGGTGGAGAACGCCATCCGCGGGCTGGTGAACAACGGGGGCGCGGGCCTGACCCTCGTCATCGGCATCGCTGGCGCCGTGTGGTCCGCGTCGGGCTACGTCGGCGCCTTCGGCCGCTCGCTCAACCGGATCTACGAGATCGACGAGGGCCGGCCGGTGTGGAAGCTGCGCCCGACCCAGCTGCTCATCACGGTCGGCCTGATCGTCATGGCCGCGATCGTCCTCGGTGCGCTCATCCTGAGCGGCCCGGTCCTCCGGGGGCTCGGGGACACCCTGGGCATCGGGTCCACCGCGGTGACGGTGTTCAACTGGGCCAAGTGGCCGCTCATCCTCGCGGTCGTCGTGGTGATGGTGGCGGTGCTGTACTACTTCACGCCCAACATCCGGCAGCCGAAGTTCTCCTGGGTCAGCGTGGGCAGCATCATCGCCATCGTCACCTGGCTCCTCGCGTCGGTGCTCTTCGGCCTGTACGTCTCCAACTTCAGCAACTACAACAAGACCTACGGGGCGCTGGCCGGCGTCATCATCTTCCTGCTGTGGCTGTGGATCACCAACCTCGCGTTGCTCTTCGGCGCCGAGGTCGACGCCGAGCTCGAGCGCGCCCGTCAGCTCCAGGCCGGGATCGTGGCCGAGGAGACCATCCAGCTCCCGCCGCGGGACGCCTCCGGCTCGGTGAAGGCGGAGCGCAAGCTGGAGAAGCGCGTCGCGGCGGGCCGCGAGCTCCGCGAGGAGGCCCAGCGCGCCGGCGCCGGTCAGGAGGAGCACGCCGGTGCCGGCGGGGAGGGCAGCGACGACCGGGCGCGCCGCTGAGCCCGTGCCCGGCCGGCATACCCGCGGGTATGCCGGCCGGCCCGGCACGAGACCCCAGCACCTCGAACAGCACCGTGACGCAATGGGAGGACGACGATGAGTGAGGCTTCGAACGAGCAGGAGCGCCAGGCCGCCGCGACGGAGGCCGCGCAGAACGTGGTCGACGACGTGACGGCGTGGAACTACAGCGGCGACCGCGAGATCGTCGAGTCCGCGCTCGAGGACGGCCTCGCGGCTGCCGGGGTGGACGTGTCGGAGGGCGAGAAGGAGCGCATCGTCGAGGAGATCGGCGAGCTCAAGCAGGACGAGACGCGGGGCGTCCCCGACGTCCGGACCGCCGAGCCGGGCGACGCGGCCGAGTAGCACCCGCGGGGCGGTGGTACCCGCGGGGCGGTCGCACCCGCGGGGCGGTAGCACCGGGGCGACGTCACCGGGCGTCCGCTGGAGGCCTTCCCGGGATGCCGGTCAGCGCCGTGCGCACGAGCACGCGCGGCGCGCCGGTGAGCCGGGCGAGCGGAGCCGCCCGGCGCGGCAGCCGCAGGTGCGGGCGGCCGGACCGCACGGCCTGGACGACCGCTGAGGCCACGGCATCCGGCTCGAGCAGCCCCAGCGCCCCGAGCCGGAGGGCGCGGTCGAAGGACCGTGCGGTGGGCCCGTGCTCGCCGATGCGGTCCATCATCTCCGAGACCACCGGCCCGATCTCGACGGTGAGCGTGCCGACGTCCGTGCCGCGCAGGTCGGCACGGATCCCGGACATCGCGTGGGTGAGCCCCGCCTTGGTCCCGCCGTAGACGGCCAGCCCCGGGAAGGTGGCGACCCCGGAGAGGGAGGAGATCGCGACGACGTGGCCGCGGCGGCGCTCCAGCATGCCGGGCAGCACCTGGCGGGTCAGCTCGAGTGGGGCGGTCAGGTTGAGTCCGACCGTCGAGGCGACGTCCTCCGCGGTGGCGTCCGCGAGGTGACCGGCCGTCTCGACGCCCGCGTTGTTGACGAGGACGTCGACGGGACCGCCGCGCTCCTCGGCGCCGGCGACGACGCCGGCGAGGGCCGCCGGGTCGGTGAGGTCGGCCGAGACGGCCCACCCACCCACCTCGGCGGCGAGCTCCTCGAGGGCGCCGTGGCCGCGAGCGACGAGGGACACCCGCGCCCCAGCCACGGCCAGGCGGGCGGCGAGGCGGCGCCCGATCACGCCCGTCGCCCCGGTGAGCAGGACGTGGGAGCCGGCGAGGTGCATCCGGCCATCCTTGCGGACCCGCGCCGCGCACCGGCATCCTTCGCCGATCCGGTCGTGGACCGGTTCGGCCAACTGCATGCCATCGGCACCCAGCACGTCATCATCGGCCTCGTCGGGGTCGACAAGGAGGGCGCCTTCGAAAGGGTGCCCGACCTCGTCGCTCAGCTGAACGCCCTGTGACGATGGTCGCCCCCGCGGCGGCCGAATGGGTGCGTCCAGATGACGTGCAGCTGGTCCACAACGCGCCGTCCTCGCTGTCGCCGATGTCGAACTCAGGACCTCGCGGTTGCGCGTCGGCTCATACCGCGGTGGCGACCACGACGGCCTTCACCTAGTCGCCACCTGGTCGCCGCGTTCGACCACGACGCCGGGGTCGTGCTCGGACAACTCGCGGTCGCCGCCAAGAGCAACGAGATCCCTTGCCGTGCGTGACCTGCTCGCCTGTTTCGACCTGACAGCAGTGGTGGTGACCCTGGACGCAATGCACACCCAGACCGACACCGCGACCACGATCACCAGCGGGAGCGGGCACTACCTGCTCACGATCAAGGGCAACACCCCGACGCTGCACCGCAAGCTCAAGGCCCTGCCGTGGAAAGATATCCCCGCCCACTCGGTGACCCAGACCGGCCACGGCAAACGCACCACCCGCACCATCAAGGTCGCGACCGTCCCGGACTGGGTCGAGTTCCCTGGCGCGGCCCAGGTCGCGCAGCTCCGCCGCACCGTCACCACCAAAGGCAGAAAGACCGTCGAGGTCGTCTACCTGATCACCTCCGCCGACCCGGCCACCGCACCCCCAGCGACCCTGGCCGCCTGGGTCCAAGGCCATTGGTCGATCGAGAACAGCCTGCATTGGGTGCGCGACGCTGACATCGACCTGCACCCGCCCGCCGCGGACGGCGGCGATACCGACCGCGAGCAGTGACCACGACCAGCAGCAACGCCGGTGCCGTCGCGGTCGCCGATGGGTCCAGCCAGCCACGGCAGCCACTGACGCACGACAACCCTTCGCGGACAGACCACGGAGACGAGACGCCGGATCTGCGCATCGTCCCTGCTCAGAGCTGGTTTGGTGGTCTGTCTTGAAAACGTTGGGGCGGTACCCCCTCCTACCTACTCCAAGGTGGACGGGACATGGGAGATCACCCGCGTCAGCCGGGGGTCGCGCTTCCCAGGGTCGCTGCGCACATCGCGTCGCCGATCCAGGCCTGGTACTGCTCACCGCTCCAGCCGCGCACGCCGGTCAGCAGGTGCCATACCTGCACGCTGTTCAGGGTCCAGATGCGGTCGCGGGCCTGCTCGACGGTGACGTCAGGTGCCAGTGCGTCCAGGGTCGCGAGCCGCTGGGCGACCATGGTGGTGCCTGCCAGGCGTTCGCTGTCGGTCACGCGCTGGTGGGCGACGAGGTCGTCCTCGCCGGCTGCGGCCCCCGCGGTGACCTGCAGCATGAGTGGTCCCACCCGATCGAGCAGCTCGCGCCCGAGGCGGGCGTAGCCGTGTAGGAACTGCCAGGGGTCCCGCGTCTCGTACTGGGCGCGCACGTCAGGTCGTTCCGCCAGTGGGATCGCCTGCGTGTCACCGACCAGGGTGATGTCGTAGGCCGCCTTGAGCAGGCCGGCTTTGGTCGAGAACGTGTTGTACACCGTCTGCGCGGACACCCCGGCCTGCCGGGCCACGCCCGCGATGGTGGTGACCGCGTAGCCGTCCCGCAGGAACAGCTCGACCGCGACCTCGGCGATGCGACGACGGGTCGCCTCCACCTGGCGCGAACGCGACAAGCTCGAGTACGGTCGCCGTTCTGAATTCACTTGACTCCTACTCAAGTCGTTGTAGTCTTACTACATCGATTGCCTCCGAGCCTGGTCCTCGCATCGACTTCTGGCAAGGCGACAGGCCGCCGACGACCACCCCAGCCCTCGACCCGGCTCGTGAGGAGCGGCATGGCCAGTGGTCGGTCCGCGCGACAACGTCGATGTGCTGCCCCGTCACCGCACCCCATCGTGAGGAGTACCCGATCATGACCCGATCCGCCCTGGTAGACGTCCACCGGCCCGTCTCCCGCTCGTCATCGCGGTGGCGGCACTGGAACCTCGTCGGCCTCACGGCGCTCGGCGCGTACTCGACCGCCCTCGGCTGGCAGGCGCAGATCGTGTCGTACCCGCTGTACCGCGCCGTCGACCCGGCGGGCTTTGCCGCCTACCACGAGCAGTACAACCAGGCCATCCCCGTCGTGGTCATCGTGCCCGGCTTCCTGACCTTCCTGGCGGGTACGGCGTTCTACTGGACGCGACCCGCGGGCACACCACGCCCGGTCGCCGCACTGGTCAGCATCGCCGGCCTCACCTCGCTGCTGTCGACGGTGCTGTGGGCCATCCCGCTGCATGATCGCCTCGACGACGTCGGCCCGTCCGCAGCGACCATCGACGGCCTGCTCGACGCCAACCTGCTGCGCACGGCCGCACTGAGCGCCGCCACCGTGGCGTTGCTGTGGTGCCAGGTGCGCTCCGGCCGAAAGGACTGACCTCGTCACTGCTCGGTCCGCGCGACGCGACGCCCTTCATGTTCGTACCCAGCCTCGTAGGAGCATCCCGTGAGCTATCCCGTCATTGAGAACCCCGTCACCGGCGAGCGCGCGTTCCGGCGCCACGCACCTACCGATGGTTCGCCGCTGGTCGCCGATCTGTACGCCCGTCCGGGCGCCGCGGTCGTGGGCGAGCACGTCCACCCGCACGCCAGCGAGACCTTCACCGTCGTCCGCGGCACCCTGGGTGTCCGGGTCGACGGGGTCGAGAGCCACGCCGTCCCCGGCACCCGGGTGGCGGTCCCGCCCGGCACCCCCCACGACTGGTGGACCGTCGGCGACGAGACCGCGTTCGTCATCGTCGAGGTCGACCCAGGTCACCGCTTCGAAGCCATGATCCGCAATCTGTTCGGCCTGGCCGCTGACGGTCGCACCGACTCCACCGGTCGGCCTGGCCTGCTGCAGGCGGCGCTGCTCGCCCGTGAGTTCGACGACACCATCCGCTTCACGAGCCCGCCGCGAGCGGTGCAGCGACCGCTGTTCGCAGCTCTCGCACCCATCGCCCGCCTGCGCGGGCTGCGCGGGTGGTACGAGAAGTACGAGCAGCACACCGGAGCCGCAGTCGAGGAGCTGGAGACCATCCCGCCCGAGATCGCCGCTCTGCTGCCCGCACTGGTGGGCCATGATCGGGCTGATGACCCGACGCCTCGCGCCCGGCCCTGGTCGACGCCCTTGGCAGCCCAGCAGGTCCGCCTAACCGCTTCTTAAACACGTTCTCAGAGGGGGTGAGGCGAGTTGCTTGGGGCGTAGCACTAATGGACCGAACCCACCCGAAAGGCAACTCACATGGCAGACACACAGCCGAACATCCTCGTCATCTGGGGCGATGACATCGGTCAGAGCAACCTCAGCTGCTACAGCGACGGAGTGATGGGCTATCGCACCCCGAACATCGACCGGGTTGCCGCGGAGGGGGTGCGCTTCACCGACTACTACGGTGAGCAGAGCTGCACCGCCGGGCGCCGCCTTCATCACGGGCCAGAACCCGATCCGCACGGGGCTGACGAAGGTTGGCCTTCCCGGAGCTGACCTCGGCCTCCGCCCGGAGGACCCCACCATTGCCACCGCGCTCAAGGCGCTCGGCTACGCGACCGGACAGTTCGGCAAGAACCACCTCGGCGACCGCGACGAGTTCCTGCCCACGATGCACGGGTTCGACGAGTTCTTCGGCAACCTCTACCACCTCAACGCCGAGGAGGAGCCTGAGCTCGACGACTTCCCGACGCCGGAGGACTTCCCGGACTTCCGCAAGAACTTCGGCCCCCGCGGGGTCATCCACTCCTGGGCCAACGGCGACGGCACCCAGAGGGTTGAGGACACCGGGCCTCTGACGAAGGAACGGATGAAGACGGTCGACGACGAGATCGTCCCGGAGGCGCTGCGTTTCATGTCTGACGCCCACGCCGGTGACACCCCCTTCTTCGTCTGGCTCAACACCACCCACATGCACTTCCGTACGCACATCAAGGACGGCAGCCGGGGCAAGGCCGGCCGGTGGCAGTCGGAGTACCACGACACGATGGTCGACCATGACGAGCTGGTCGGTTCGGTGCTCGACTTCCTCGACGAGAACGGCTTGGCCGAGAACACGATCGTCATGTACTCCACCGACAACGGGCCGCACATGAACAGCTGGCCCGATGCGGGCATGACGCCGTTCCGCAACGAGAAGAACTCCAACTGGGAGGGTGCCTACCGGGTCCCTGCCATGGTCCGCTGGCCGGGACACATCCCGGCCGGTGAGATCCGCAACGGGATCGTCAGTCACAACGATTGGTTCGTCACGCTCCTCGCCGCCGCCGGCGACACGGACATCGCGGAGCGGCTCGCGGCCGGCGGAGACCTCGGAGGTACGTCGTACAAGGTGCACCTGGACGGGCACAACCAGCTGGACTACCTGACGGGTGTCGCGGAGGAGAGCCCGCGCAAGCACTTCTTCTACGTCTCCGACGACGGCGACCTGACCGCCCTGCGCTACGACAACTGGAAGTTCGTCTTCCTCGAGCAGCGTCAGGCGGGGACGCTGTCCATCTGGATGGAACCGTACGTCCAGCTGCGAGTGCCCAAGCTCTTCAACCTGCGCACCGATCCTTTCGAGCGCGCGGACATCACGTCCAACACCTACTTCGACTGGCTGTTGGACCACGTGTTCGTCTTCGTGCCGGCGCAGGTGTACGTCGGCCAGATGCTGCAGACGTTCGCGGAGTTCCCGGTGCGACAGAAGCCCTCCAGCTTCAGCCTTGCCCAGGTGATGGAGAAGATGCAGTCCGGCGCCGCGAGCGCATGACCAACCCGCTCCACAGGTCCTCCGCCGGTGCTGTGACGCCGGCGGAGGACCTGGTCTGGGTCGAGGGCGGCGTCTTCAGCATGGGCTCGGACGAGCACTACCCCGAGGAGGCGCCCCGCCGGGACGTCGAGGTGCCTGGCCTCTGGGTGGCCCGGACCACGGTCACCAACGACCAGTACGCCCGGTTCGTGGACGCCACCGGCTACGTGACGGTC
>DASQFD010000109.1:0-4579 GCA_035633255.1 Dermatophilaceae bacterium | reverse complement strand
AGACCTCCTCGAGCCGGGCCCGTGGGCCGGAACGGTCCGGCCGGCGCCGGCGACGCGCCCAGCATGCCCTAGCGGAGCCCCGCTGCGGAGCCTGTGCCGACAGTTACCCCAGGCTTCGTCCCTGATCGTCGGACGCCGAGCCGGCCCGCACCAGCTCAATCGCCAGGTCTGCCCGGTTCGTAACGATCCCATCGACCCCGAGGTCGAGGAGCCGCCGCATCGTGACCGGGTCGTCGACCGTCCAGACGTGCACCTGTGCGCCCGCCGCGTGGACGGCGTCCACCAGTGCGGGCGTCACGATCCGCACCACCCCGAACCGCTCCGGCACCTGCAGGCACGCCGCCCCGCCGAGCGCCGCCGCGACCCCGTAGGAGCCGCGCCGGACCGTGGCCAGGACCCGCGCCACGACCCGCCACCCGGGCGACCAGGCCACCGGACCCTCGCCGGCGAGACCCCGGACGGCGAGCGCGCGCCGCCGGTCGCTGAACGAGGCGACGACCACTCGCTCGCGGGCCTTCGCCTGTCGCACGGCCCGCACGAACGGGGCGACCGCGCCGAGGGCCTTGATGTCGACGTTGAGGCGGACGTCGGGCCAGGCGGCGAGCACCTCGGCGAGCTGGGGGATCGGCTCGCGACCTCCGATCCGGGCGCGTGACACCTCGCGCCAGGGCAGCTGCGCCACCTGCCCGTGACCGTCGGTCAGGCGGTCGAGGCGGATGTCGTGGAAGGCGACGAGCACGCCGTCCGCCGTCGCATGGACGTCGGTCTCGAGGAACGGCACGCCCAGACGGACGGCGGCCTCGAAGGCGCGCATCGAGTTCTCGAGCCCGTCGAGGTCGAAGCCCCGATGGGCGAGTACGAAGGGGCGCGGGACGTCGAGCACGGGCAGGATCGCCTTCACGCCCACATCATCCACCGTGAGCACCCGCGGCGGCGTCAGCCGGAGTACTCCCAGTGCCACGGTTCGGGCAGCGTGCCGCCCCGGCCGGCCCACGCGGGATGGAACCAGCCGACGAGCGGGGCATTGACCCGTAGCCAGGCGTGCTCGGCGGAGTCGAACCGCTCCACGCCGCCGCACAGGTCGAGCGCGGTGCCCCAGCCGTGGTTGCTCCGGCCCGGGAACGCCGCCAGGCCCGGGCGTTCGGCCCGCACCCGCACCTGGTCGTCGTAGCTGCGGTAGGAGTCCGTGACGCAGACCGGCCGCCCGAAGCGGGCGGCGTAGGCGGCCGTCAACCCGTTGAAGGCGTACGCGGCGTCGGCCCGCAGCAGCTCGCCGGGAGCCCCGGCCAGCGGGCACAGCGCGCCGAGGGGGATGACCCCGTTGCCGTACGCCGCGACGTCCCCGCCCGGACAGTCCCCGACCTGCCCGGTGACCGCGTTGCCCGCGTTGCCCGCGCCGTTGCCTGCCGGGTAGCCCGCCACCCCCGGGCCCGACCACAGCCGGCCCGCCGCCGACCGCGCCGCGGCCAGGTCCGTGGCGGACCGCTCGGCGTTCTCCGCGGCCCGCCGGGTGCCCGCGAGCATCAGCTGCAGGTCGGCGAGCCGCCGGCGCTGGGCGTCGAGGACGGCGTTCCGCGCCGCGAGCGCGGCGTCCACCTGGGCGGCGGCCGCCTCGGCAGCGGTCGCCGCGCGGTCCGCCTCGTCCACGGCCCGTCGGCTGACCTCGAGTGCCGCCTCCCACCGGGCCACGACGTCGGCCCGGGACCGCCCGGCCCGCTGCAGCCACGCCTGGTGGGTCGCGACGTCGTCGGTGGTGCCGCCCGCGAGCAGCGTGTAGACGCCGGGGGAGGTGCCCAGCGTGCCGCCGTCGACGTACGCCTCGCGCGCCCATCGGGCCAGCGCCGACCGCTCCCGGTCGATCGTGACCTCCGCCAGGGCGACGGCCTCCTCCCGCCGGGACAGCTCGGTCATCGCCTCGCGACGCACCTGCGCGCTCGCGGCGTAGGACTCCAGGGCGAGCGCAGAGTCGGCGGCGGCCGCCTCCAGCGCGAGGGCCGCGGCGGCCACGTCGCCCGTCCGGGCCTGCACACTGCCCCGTAGCGCCTCGGCCCGCTGCCGCGCCTCGAGCACCTGCGCGTCGCTGGGCTGTCGCTCCGACGAGGGACCTCCACCGGCGGCCGTGCCCGCGCGGGCGGGCGCGGCCGGAACGAGGACGGCGAGCACGACCGCCACCGCGGCGGCACGCCCGGCAGACCTCATGTCCGGTACTACGTCGCGTCGGCCCCCGACCTTGAGCTCTTCACCCAAACCCCTTGGGGGGCGGGGGTGTGGGGGACGGGCGGAGGGTGACCCGGTCGGCCTGGGGGAGTCGGGTGCGGACGGCGGCGCTCGCGGTCGTCACCACCCGGTCGGCGGCGGCGAGGTCGAACGAGGCGGCGAGGAGCACGGTGCCCTCGACGTGCAGCCGGTGGCCGACCCAGCGCAGCCGCAGGTCGTGGACACCGTCGACGTGCGGGGCACCGACCAGGGCGACCTCGGCCTGGTCGACCAGGGCAGGATCCACCCCGTCGAGGAGCCGCCGGCCGACGTCCCGCACGGCGCCGACCAGGACGACGAGGATCGCCAGGGTGATGACGAGGCCGACCACCGGGTCGGCCCGCGGCCACCCGGCCGCCACACCGAGCGCGCCGGCGACGACGCCGAGGGAGGTGAACCCGTCGGCGCGGGCGTGCCGTCCGTCGGCGACGAGCGCGGCCGAGCCGATCCGCCGCCCGACCCGGATCCGGTACACGGCCACCGCCTCGTTGCCCGCGAACCCGAGCAGGCCCGCGGCAATGACGGCCGGCAGCTGCCCGATCGTCTGCGGGTGCTCGAGGCGCCGGAGGCTCTCCCAGCCGGCCACCACGGCCGAGGTGGCGATCATGAGGACGACGAACAGGCCCGCCAGATCCTCCACGCGACCGAACCCGTAGGTGAACCGGCGGGTCGCCGGACGACGAACGAGCAGGAACGCCAGCCACAGCGGCAGCGCGGTCAGCGCGTCGGACAGGTTGTGGATCGTGTCGGCGAGCAGCGCGACGGATCCCGAGACCATGAACACCGCCGCCTGACCGACGGCCGTCACGGCGAGGGCGATCAGGCCGACTCGCACCGCCCGGATGCCGTCGGCCGTCGACTCCAGAGCGGCGTCGGTGCGGTCGGCGTGGTCGTGGCTGTGCGGTCGCAGCACGTGCCCGATCCGGGCGAGGACGCCACCACGCCGGTGGTCGTGCTCGTCGCGCTCGTCGTGTTGGTCGTGCTCGTGGTGTTGGTCGTGCTCATGGCGTTCGTGCGGGTCGTGGACGTGGGTTTGCGGCAGCGTGCTCACGACGGGTCCTCCCCGTGCTGGGTGTGGGCCACCACGTCGTCCACCAGCTGACGGACGTGAGACGTCGCCAGCCGGTAGTGGATCTGGGTGCCCTCACGACGCGGCCGCACCAGCCCGCCGAGCCGCAGCTTGGCGAGGTGCTGGGAGACCGCGGGCGTCGGGCGGCCGGTCAACCGGGCCAGGTCGGTGACCGTGAGCTCCCCGTCACGCAGATGCCACAACAGCGCCAGGCGGGTGCCGTCGGCGAGCATGCGCAGCGTGCCGACGGCAGCGTCGCGCGACGCGTCGTCCAGTTCGACGAGGGCATGTTCCTTACTTGCAGACATATGCAAATATTGGGCTCTCCCGGCATGAGTGTGGGTCAGCCGGTGCGAATGTCGAGGCGTTCGTGGGGTAGCTGGAGAGTGATCGGCCCGCAGGTGAGCATGATCAGGGCGAGGGCGGCCTCGGGACTGTGGAACCCTCGAGCCCGCCGGATGATCAACCGTACGACCGAATTCAGGCCTTCCACCCGGGCGTTGTTGATGCCCAGTCGCAGCGCCGCGAGGATCCCTTTGCGGTGTTTCCGGATGGTTTTGGCTGCTTTGACGAACGCGGGCAGCCGGGACCGGGAGGCCCGGGAGACCCACCGGTCGATCAGCTCACCGGCCTGGTCGGGAGTCAGGTCACCAGCGAAGATCGCCCGGAAGGCCTCCTTGAGGGTGTAGGCACGCCAGACGTCCCCGCCACGACGTTTGAGCTTGCGCAGCACGGCAGCCTGACCGTCATCCAGGTCGGCCGGGTTCTTCAGCAGGACCCACCGGGCGCCCTTGAACTTCTTCGCAGCCTCGGCGTCACCACCGGCGCGCAACTCGTTCCAGGCCTTGCGGCGTTCGACGTCCAACGCCTCGGCGACGATCTTAACGGCATGAAACGGGTCATAACAGATCTCCGCTTGCGGGGCATGCCCCTGCGCGCGCACCGACTTGGCGTACGCGGGCCCCATGTCCATGCTGACGGCCTCGATGCCGGCAGCCTCCTCGGGGCCGATCTCGTCGAAGAAGGCGTCCAACGTCGCTGCATCCTTGCCCGCCTTACCCCAAATCACTCTCTTCTTGTCGTGGTCGGTGACCAAAGTGAGGTATTTATGATGTTTCTTCCACGAGATCTCGTCGACGCCGATGTTCACCAGGCCCTCCAGGCGGCCGGCGTCCAGCCCCTCGGCCACCACCCGCTCACAGATCCGGCCCACGGTGTCCCAGTCGATCCGCAGAAACCGGGCGATCGTGGTCT
>DASQFD010000108.1:0-13943 GCA_035633255.1 Dermatophilaceae bacterium | reverse complement strand
GGCAAGCACGCTCTGCTGCTCACGGTGCCCGAGATGGGTCCGATGACCGAGCCCGCGGTAGGTCCCTTCCTTGGTGCGGGTCCGCGTTCATCACCGGTAAGGGCGCCGCCTCCCACATCGCCCATAGACCACCCGGCCAGGGCCGACTGTGTGAGCGCTGGCGTTGGTGGGAGCGCCTTCAGATTTCCACGTCAGCCATCGTTGGGATGCGGACGAGGAGTCGGTCGACGTCCGCCGCGTCCAGCCTTATCAGGCGCCCGGTTCGGTAAGCGGGCAACTGGCCACAGGCGATGCGCCGCCGCAGCGTCTTTACGCTCACTCCCGTACGGTCGGCTGCCTGCACCAAGGATTCGTACGAACGCTGGTTGCTGAAGGCCATCAGCGGCACCTCCTGCCCCCGAAGGCGGCCACCGCCCTCCCGGTGCTCATCGCTGACGCCGGCACGCTCAGCGAGGCGCTTGTGGGCGCTCACTCCGCGGCGACTCGGTGTCACCCTCGGTCGCCATGCGTGTGAGTGCGGCGGCCAGTTCACGGTCATGGCTGCGCGAGGTGTGTAGGTAGATCGCGCTGACCTTGGGGTCTGCGTGGCCCATTCGCGTTTGCAGGGTGGCTTGGCTCGCCCCTGCATCCGCCGCGAGGGTGTTGGCGGTGTGCCGCAGGTCGTGCCACACCATCCCCTCGAAGCCGACCGCCGCCGCGGCTCTCTTGAAAGCGGCGAGCACGGTGTGACGGGAGATGGGTTGGCCGTCCGTCCTGGTCCACACGAAGTCCTTCTGTCGCCAGCTTTCCTGGGTGGCGAGATGCTCGGCGAGCGCGGCGGTCACGTGCGTCGGCATGTGCACCACGCGGGCGCCGCGCGCCGACTTGGGCGGTCCCAGAACAAGCGTCGGTGGTGACCCGAGATATTGCGCTGATTGGACGATCCGCAACACGCCCTTCTCCAGCCCGACGTCGCCGAAGCGCAGACCGGCGGCCTCACCGATGCGCAGTCCGCACCAGCCGGACACCAAGGTGAGGGCTCTCCACTTGTCCGGCATGGCATCGGCAAGTGCCGCAAGCTCGGACGGGGAGAGCGCGACGGACTCCCGCTTCCGCGCTGCGTGCCCGGCTCCCTTGAGTCGGCAGGGGTTGCGCGTGATGAGCCCGTCGTCTTCCGCGGTTTGCAGGATCGCCTTGAGCAGTGCGTACGCCTTCGCCCCCGCCGCGTCGCGCCCTTGGGCTGCAAATCGACCGCGCCACTGGCGTACTGCGGTGCCGGTGATCTCGTCCAGCGGCAGCTCGCCGAACGGGGGCAGGATGTGGACGTTCAGGGCGTTGCGGTACCCAGCCTGAGTGCTCGGGCGTAGCGCGCTGCCGGCCGACGTCACCCGTCCGCTGAGCCAGCTGTCGGCGTAGGCCGCCAAGGTGCGTGCTTTGCGGGCCTTCTCGGCGTTTGCTACCTGGGAGGCCCGTTCCGACGGCGAGGACCAGCGTTCCAGGGAGATGAGGCGCCGTTCGCCGGCCAGCCAAGCCTGCGCGTCGCCCTTCGTCTGGAAGGTGGTCGGCCCACGGTGGTACGTCATGTCCGGGCCGAAGTACCTGGCTTGGTAGCGGCCGGACGGCAGCCTGCGCACGTTGCCGAAGCCGCTGCGGCCGCCCATGCTCGTGCACCTCCACGCCTAGCCGAGGTTGCCCGGCCGTGCCTCAAGCGTGCCATAAGCGTGCCATAACTGAGTCAACCTTTGGCCTTTGGTGACCACTTGACCGCCATTGACTGCCGAGCATAAGCGCTGGTCAGAGCGCTTTTCGTGCGTGCCCCCGGCAGGATTCGAACCTGCGACACCTTCTTTAGGAGAGAAGTGCTCTTCCCCTGAGCTACGAGGGCGGGGATGCGGCGACCAGCCTAACCGGGGCTCCGCGCCCCGGTCCGGGACCACCCGAGCGGGACGACCCGACCGGTGGGCGGGCCGGGCGGCCGGCAGCCGCGTGCGCTCCCGTCAGCCGCGTGCGCTCCCGGCATACTGCTCCCGATGAGTGCGACGGAGGTGGAGCGCGGCACGCAGCGCCGCACCGTCGCCACCCTCAGCGGCTCGCAGGTCCTCGGTGGCGTGGGCCTCTCCGCGGGCGTCGCGGTCGGCGCGCTGCTCGCCGAGGAGGTCTCCGGCTCGGCCCAGTGGGCCGGCCTCGGCGGGACCTTCCAGGTGCTGGGCGCGGCGCTCATCGCCGTGCCCATGGTCCGGCTCATGGCCGCTCGCGGCCGGCGCGCCGGCCTCGTCCTGGGGTACGTCCTGGCCATGGCCGGGGCGCTCGGCCTCATCGCGTCCGGCGTCATCGGCAGCTTCACGCTGCTGCTGCTCTCCAGCCTCCTCTTCGGCGGCGCCACCGCCTCCAACAGCCAGGCGCGGTATGCCGCGGTCGACCTCGCGGCCCCCGCGCACCGCGGGCGCGACCTCGCCACCGTGGTCTGGGCCACCACCGTCGGCAGCGTCCTGGGGCCCAACCTCGTCGGCCCGAGCGAGCCGCTGTCCCGGGCCCTCGGCCTGCCCGCCTGGTCGGACCCTTCCTCTTCTCGCTGGCCGGGCTGGTGCTGGCCGTGCTGCTGCTGTCGGTGCGGCTGCGTCCGGACCCTCTCCTGGAGGCGCGGCGCCGCACCGCCGCCGACACCGGGGACGCGGTGCGCGTGGTCCACGGCTCGGTGCTGCGGGGGCTGCGGGTCGTCGCGGCATCGAGAACCGCCACACTGGGCCTGGTGACCCTGGCGCTCGGACTCGGGGTGATGGTCGCCGTCATGGTGATGACGCCCCTGCACATGCGCCACGGGAACGCCGACCTGACCGTGATCGGGTTCGTCATCAGCGTGCACATCCTGGGCATGTACGCCTTCTCGCCGTTGACCGGGTATGCCGTGGACCGCCTGGGCGGGCGCACCGTCGCTGGCGTCGGGAGCGGTGTGCTGTGCGCCGCCACGCTGCTCGCCGCGGTCTCGCCGGAGGGCAGCTCGCCGACCCTGGTGGGGGGCCTGTTCCTCCTCGGGCTCGGCTGGTCCTGCACGTTGGTGTCCGGCTCGACCCTGCTCACGGCTGGCGTGCCGACGCCCGAGCGTCCCGGCGCGCAGGGCGCCGCCGACCTCGCCATGGGACTCGTCGCGGCGGCGGGTGGCGTGGTCGGTGGCGTCGTGGTGGACCACTCCGGCTACCCCGCCCTCGCCGCCGTGGCGACCGGCTTCGCCCTTCTCGTCGGGGTCGCCGTGATCGCCGCCCGACCCGCGGCCGTGCGTCTCGGGTGAGGACCGGGCACGTTGTTAGCCTGCTCGGCGTGAGCGGGACCGGAGTCGAGCCAGCCGGGAGCGGGCCAGGCGATGCGGTCCGACCGGCCGTCGAGGGCTGGACCCGGCAGCTCGTCGAGCTGGGCGGGCGCAACACCCTGCTGTGGTTCCGGGACTCCCCGCACGGGACGCTCGACCTCACCACCGCGCACCCCGGCGGGGTCGCCAAGCTGCTCGCGGGTGCCCCGACCCGCCTGTCCGACCTGTTCCGGGAGCCCGGCGCCCACCACGAGGCCCGGCGCCGGGTCCGGGCGATCGCGGCCAAGGCCCGGGAGCTGCACGAGGAGCGGGGGCTGCTCACCTGCTTCGTCGCCGTCGGCATGGCCACGTGGAGCATCCCGACCCCCGCTGGCGGGCTCTCCCGCTCGCCGGCTGCACCGGTGCTGCTCCGGGCCGCCCGGCTGCGGCCGATGGACCCCTCCGAGGACGACCACGTGCTCGACCTCGAGCCGGTCGTGGAGCTCAACCCGGCCCTGCGGCGCTACCTCGCCACCGCCCACGGCGTGCAGCTCGACGCCGCCGCCCTCGAGGCCGCGTCCTTCACCCCGGCTGGCTTCGACCCCTATCCCGTGCACGCCGCCGTGACCGCGGCCTGCCGCGAGCTGCCGGACTTCGCGGTCACGCCGCGCCTCGTCCTCGCCACCTTCCCCCACGCCAAGCTCTGGGCGGTGGCCGACCTCTCGGGCCGGGCGGCGGACCTTGCCGGCCACGACGTCGTGGCGGCGGTCGCGGGGGACGAGCCGGCTCGAGCCCGGCTCGCCGCCGACCCGGGAGCCCGGCCCTCCGGGAGCGTCCCCGACCCCGCTCGTGGCTGGCTCGTCGTCGACGCCGATGCTGCGCAGGAGGAGGTCGTCGACGCCGTGCTCGGCGGCTCCTCCCTGCTCGTGCACGGCCCGCCCGGCACCGGCAAGTCACAGACCGTCGTGAACCTCGTCGCCGGGCTCGCCGCCACCGGACGGCGGGTGCTCGTCGTGGCGGAGAAGCGGGCTCCCCTCGACGTCGTCATCGGCCGGCTCGACCGGGTCGGCCTGGGGGACCTCGTCGTCGACCTCGCCGACGGTGGCCGGGACGCCCGCACCCTCCTCGCCGACCTGGTCGCCGACCTGCGGGAGGCACGCCGTGGGACGGCGCCCGAGCCTGCGCCCCACCCCGCCGGGGCTCCCCGGCCCGGCTCGCACGAGGCGACCGTCGACGCGGTCCGCTCCACCGCCGGTGCGCTGCGGGAGCACGTCGAGGCCCTGCACTCGTCCCGCCAGCCGTGGGGCGTGAGCGTCCACGCGGCGCAGGAGGCGATCATCCGGCTGGCGGCGGAGCCACGTCCGCCCCGCACCCGGCTCCGCCTGCCCGGGCCGGTGGTCGAGCGCCTCGGGCCGGACGGCCGGGAGCGGCTCTGCCGGGACCTTGCGGCGGTGTGCGCGGCCGGGGCCTGGGCACCGGCCGCCGGGGAGGCGGCCGGCCCGGACCCGTGGTTCGGGGCGCGCATCACCACCGAGGACGAGGTCGAGGAGGCCAGGGCCCGGCTGGGCCGGGTGGCGGGTGACGGGATCCCTGCGCTCGGCCGGGTCCTCGAGGAGGCCTTCACCGGGCTCCGGCTCCCCGAGACGCGCACCGTCGCGGACTGGGGCCGGGTCCTGGACACGGTGAGCAGCGTTCGGGACACCCTGGAGGTCTTCCGTCCGGAGGTCTTCGACATCCCACTCGGGTCGCTGGTGGCGGCGACCGGCAGCACGGCATACCGCCGGGAGGTGGGAGCCGAGATCCGCTGGTCGGAGCGCGTCGCACTGCGGCGACGCGTGCGCCGGCTGCTGCGACCGGGCTCACCGCCGGCCGACCTGCACGCCGCCCTCGTCCAGGCCAGCACGCAGCGGGAGGCGTGGCGGGCGATGGCCGGGGCGGGTGGGCGGCCGGAGCTCCCGGCCGACCTGGGCCAGGCGCAGGCCGCGCACGCGGCCGTCGTCGAGGACCTGGCCTGGCTCGCCGCCCGCCTGCCTCGGCGCGGCGGCGCCGACCAGTCCCTCCTCGACATGGACCGGGGGGCGCTGCAGGAGCGGGTGGCGGCGCTCGTGGCCGCCGACGACCGGCTGGCCGTCCTGCCCCGGGTGACCGGGGTGCTCGACGAGCTGGGCGAGGCGGGTCTGGCACCGCTGGTGGAGGAGCTCGCCCGGCGCGGCGCGACGCCGGAGGAGGCGGCCACCGAGGCGGCCTTCGTGTGGTGGGCCTCCGTCATCGAGGAGGTCGGGCGCCGCGACCGTGCGGTCGGTGCCTTCGACGGCAGGGCGCTGCGGGCCACCGCGGAGCGCTTCGCCGAGGCGGACCGCTCGCTGCTCGCCGGCAACCCGGCGCGCGTCCGCGGCGCGGTGCGCGAACGCGTGCGGCGGGTGCTCGCGGACCACCCGGCCGCCGCGGACGTCCTCGAGTCGGCCGCGGCCGGCTCCGGCACCGCCGGCGTCAGCCCGCTGCTGGACGTGGTCGCCGCCGTGCCCGACCTGCTCACGGCGCTGCGCCCCTGCTGGGTCGCCAGCCCGCTCGCGGTGCCGGCGGCCCTCCCCCCGGGCGTGCTCTTCGACGTCGTCGTCGTCGACGAGGCCTCGGCCGTGGCGACGGCCGTGGCCGTCCCGGCCCTCTCACGGGCCCGCCAGGTCGTCCTCCTCGGCGACGAGCACCAGCTCCGGCCCTCCGGCTTCACCACGACGGCCGGAGGGGGCACCGGGGCCACGAGCGAGGTCGGGGCCGCCGCCGGGGCCGGGGCCGCCGCCGGGGCCGGGGCCGCCCCCGGGGCTGGGGGCGCCGCCGGGGAGGTGGCGGAGTCGGTCCCGGACGGGGAGTCGGTCCTGGACGCGCTCGCGGGGGTCCTCCCCGAGCGCTCCCTCACCCGGCACTACCGGTCGCTGGACGGGCGCCTGGTCGACTTCGTCGACGACGCCGTGTACGACGGCGCCCTTGACACCTTTCCGGGCACCGCTCCCGAGCCGCCGCTGGGTCACCTGCGCGTGGCCGGTCACGGCGTCGTCGCGGAGGGTGCCGGGGCGGTCGAGAGCACGCCCGAGGAAGTCGACGCGGTGGTGGGCCTGGTCCTCGAGCACGCGAGGAGCCACCCCAGGCAGACCCTCGGCGTGGTGACGCTGACCGCCGTGCACGCCGCCCGGATCGAGGAGGCCCTGCGCCGGGCGGTCCCGGCCCTCGACGCCGGCACGGCGGCCTTCTTCGCCCCGGACGTGGTCGAGCGCTTCTTCGTCAAGCCGGTCGACGCGGCCCAGGGGGACGAGCGGGACGTGGTCGTCCTCGCGGTCGGCTTCGGCAGCACGCCCCACGGCCGGGTGCTGCACCGCTTCGGGCCGCTGTCGTCCCCCGGCGGGGAGGGCCGGCTGGTCGTGGCGCTCACCCGGGCACGACGCCGCACCACGGTCGTCTCCACCATCGGTGCGGACGACCTCGACCCGTCCCGGCTGCGCAGCCGCGGGCCGCAGCTGCTGCGAGAGCTCCTCACGGTGCTCGAGTCGGGGGCGGGGAGGGAGCCGGGCCGCGAGGCGCCCGAGTCCGCGGTGATGCGCGAGCTGGCCCGTCACCTGCAAGGTCAGGAGCTGGTGGTCCGCCCCGAGGTCGGGCGCGGCTGGGGGGCCGTCGAGCTCGGGGTGGTCGGCCCGCGCTCCGATCAGTCACCCCGCGTGGCCGTGGAGTCGGACGGACCACGGTATGCCGCCCTGGCCACCGCTCGCGACCGCGACCGGATCCGGGTCGAGCAGCTGACCCGCCGCGGCTGGACCCACGTGCGCGTGTGGACCACCGACGTCTTCCGCGACCCGGCGCGGGATGTCGAGCGCGTCCGCCACGCCGCCACGCAGGTGACCCGGTGACCGGCCCGGAGCCCGCGGACGGGACCGGTCCGGAGCCCGGTCCCGACGGTGTGGCCGAGTCTGGCCCCGACCTCGCGGCCGAGGCAGGTGCCGAGCCGGAGGTGAAGATGCGGCCGGCTCCGGCCGTCCGGCCGCCGGGTCGTCGGCGGCCTCCCGAGCAGACCCGGGACGACACCGACGCCGCCTGGGGCGAACGAGGCGAAGACGAGGCGCACGCGCGCTGGCTGCGCGAGCAGCGCCCCCCGCACTGGGAGTGACGCCCGACCCCGCGGGACCGGGCGCCCGCGCTCAGACGGTCGGGCGCGAGCGGATCTCGTCCCGGATCTCTCGCAGGATCTCGGTGTTCGGGTCGATGGTGTCCTCCTCTGGGGAGGCGAAGAAGCGCGACTTCGCCGCCTCGTACGGCTTCACGACGAGGAAGTACACCACCGCCGCGAGGACGAGGAAGGAGATGAGGGCGGTGATGAACGCTCCGACGGGCAGGCCGCCCGGTTTCCAGGCGTTGAAGTCCGGCACGCCGCCGAGCTTGCCGACGATGCCCATGATGAGGTCGACCATGGCCTTGACGACGGCTGCGAACGCGGTGGCGATGACGAAGGCCACGGCCAGCTCGACCACGCTGCCGCGCAGGATGAAGTTCTTGAAGCCCGTCACGGGCATCTCCTGATGTGGGGGGGACATGGGGGGGGTGTCGCAGTGACGTGGAAACGGTAGCGGCTTCGGCGTCGGCCCTGGACCCGGTCCCGTGGATCGGGGTGCGACTGGTCCCGGAGGTCACGGGGGGGACGACGGGGTGGGCACGACGAGGACCACCGGCGGCCCCCCCTCGGGGCGAAGGGCGGTGAACACCGATCGCACCGCGGCGGCCTCCAGCGCCACCACGAGTCCTCGCCCGGTGGCGCCCTCTGGGCCGCGTCCGAGGACGCCCGGCCCGCTCCCGTCCGGGCCGACCGGGGGGTCGACGGTCAGCACCCGGACCCCGGTGGCCAGTGCCGCCCCACCGGTGGCGGGGTAGATCGTCACCCGGCTTCCCGGCGGGGCCAGGTCCAGGGCCCGCTCGTCGGCGACGAGCAGGTGGGTGGCGGCCGTCCCCGGTTCCTCCGGCAGCGGGGGAACGAGCCGGCTGCGGGTGACGGCCTCACCGGCGGTCAGCCCGGTGGCGACCACCCGCCCGACCGCCTCGGCCGGCCCGCCGAGCGCCCCGGGCGGTGCGGCCGCGGCGGGGAGGGAACGTGTCTCGAGGTCGGCAGCCACCAGGCTGGCACCCGCCATGACGTCACGGGCGGCGACGAGCACGCGCGTCGACGGCGGGTTGGCGGGGCGCAGGGTCGCCACGACCAGCAGGACGGCGCCCACGAGGAAGGTGGCCGACAGCACCCGGCGGACCGCTCGGCGGCGCCACCGCGCGCGCCGCCCCGGACCGGTCAGCGCGGGGAACGGGAGCGGTCGGCCCTTCATGACCGACGACGCTAGGTCGCCCGCACCGCGGCGCCGGCCCGGTCAGCCGCCGGCTGTGGATGACGAGGTGGCCGTGCCGGCGGGTGTGGACGAGCCGCGCCCCGAGCCGCGCCCTGAGCCGCCCCGCGACGATCCCGACGATCCCGACGATCCCGACGATCCCGACGATCCCGACGATCCCGACGATCCCGACGAGCCGGAGCCGCCGGAGCCGCCCGAGGAGCCGGAGCCGTCGGAGGAGCCGGACGAGCCGGAGGAACCGGAGCCGTCGGAGGACCCGGAGGACCCGGAGGACGGCGTGCGGGGGGACCCGCCCCTGCCCTCGGCGCGCGAGTCGGTGCGGTAGAAGCCGCCACCCTTGAAGACGACGCCCACGGCGTTGAACACCTTCCGGAGCCGACCCTCGCACTCCGGGCAGACCGTCAGCGAGTCGTCGCTGAAGGACTGCACCACCTCGAAGCGATGGTCGCACGCGGTGCATGCGTAGGCGTACGTCGGCACGGGGTCTCCTCCACGGGGGCCGCGGGGCCCGGGGCCCCACGACGGTCGGTCGCGCGGTTCAGGATAAGGCAGCCAGGGCCGCGCTCGGCCCAGCCGCACGCTCACCGGCGCCGCCACCGACCCAGCACGCCGCCCAGACCCCCCGCCTCCAGGCGAGCGAGCCGCGACGGCGGCGCCAGGTCCGCGGGCTCCCCGTCGGCCGCCGCCCAGCCGGCGAGCCGACCGTCCCGGCTCACCGCCTCCAGCCGGCTCTCGGTGGCCGGGCGGGTCCGGCTCGGTGCCACGACCAGCAGCTGGTCACCACGCTCGATCCGGGTCTGCGCGCGCGGCACCATGGAGGCGCCGTCGCGCACGACGAGAGCGACGTTGACACCGGCCGGCAGCCGCAGCTCGAAGACGCGCACGCCCGCGAGTCGCGAGCCCGGCCCGACGGTGACCTCCAGCAGGTCGGCCCCGAGGTCCTCCAGCGGCGTGGTCTCCACGGCCAGGTCCACCGGGGTCACCGTGGCGTCCAGCCGCAGCCGGCGCGCCACCCACGGCAGCATCGGCGCCTGGACGAGGGTGAAGACGACGACGAGGACGAAGACGAGGTCGAAGATGCCGTCGACCCCCGGCGTGCCCAGCGTGAGCGGCACGGTCGCGAGGACCACGGGGACCGCCCCGCGCAGGCCCGCCCAGGAGAGGAAGGCCTGGGTGCGCCAGTCGATGCGGAACGGCGCGCAGCTCACCAGGACCGAGATCGGCCGGGCGAGCAGGAGCAGGACGAGGCCGATGACGACCGCCGGGAGCAGGTCGTCGAGCAGGTCGAACGGGTCGGCCAGCAGCCCCAGGAGCACGAACAGCCCGATCTGGGCGAGGTAGCCCAGCGCCGAGGACAGCCCGACCAGCGCCGGCCGGTGCGGCAGCCCCAGGTTGCCCAGGACGAGGGCCGCCAGGTAGCACGCGAGGAACCCGGACGTGTGCACCACGTCCGCGGCGCCGTAGGCGAGGACGCCCACGGCCACCACGCCGAGCGCGAAGAGGGCCGACGAGCCGGGCGCGAACCGGGCCAGGAACCGTCCACCGGCCCAGCCGACCGCGAGGCCCACGGCCGCCCCGCCGAGCAGCTCGACCAGGGCGACCAGCAGGAGCACCTCCCAGCCCGGCCCGGGCCCCTCCCGCGTCGCCTCGAACGCGAGCGTGGTGACCAGCAGGACGGCCGGGGCGTCGTTGAAGCCCGACTCCGCCTCCAGGATGCCGGAGACCCGGCGGGGCAGCGGCACCCGGCGGAGGACCGAGAAGACCGCCGCCGCGTCGGTCGAGGCCAGCACGGCGCCGACGAGCGCCGCGAGCTCCCACGAGACGCCGAGCACGAGCCGGGCCGCGACCGCGACGACGGCGACGGAGACCAGGACGCCCACCGTGGCCAGGGTGGCCGCGGGCGCCACGGACCGGCGGATGCCCGACCACCGCGTCGTCAGCCCGCCCTCGACGAGGATGAGCACGAGGGCGGCGTACCCGAGCACCTGGGTGAGCTGGGCGTTCTCGTAGTTGATGCCGAGTCCCCGCTCGCCGAGGACGAGCCCGATCCCGAGGTAGACCAGCAGCGAGGGCAACCCCGAGCGCGCCGAGAGCCGGACCGCGGCCACCGCGACGACGAGGACCGCGGACCCGACCAGGAGCGCCAGGGTGAGGTCCTCGAGGCTGAACCCGGAGGAGGGCACCCCGCTGGAGGCGATGACCTCGTTCGCCCTCACCACGGCCGAGCTCTCCCTCCCCGTCCAGTGACCTGGCCTAGTCTCGCAGGGTGAGTCGTCGCCCGGTCCTGCGCAGGGTCCTCGTCGGACTGGTCGCCGCCCTGGTGGTCCTCGCCGTCGTGGTCAGCGTGGTGGGCCTGTCCTTCGCCCGGCGCTCGCTGCCCCAGACGAGCGGGGAGGCGACGGTGCCCGGCCTCGAGGGTCGCGTCACCGTGCTCCGCGACGACAGGGGCATCCCGCAGATCTACGGCGACTCGATGACCGACATCGCCCGGGCCCAGGGCTATGTGCACGCCCAGGACCGGTTCTTCGAGATGGACCTGCGTCGGCACGTCACCTCCGGGCGCCTCTCCGAGCTCGTCGGTGCGCCCCGCGTGGAGACCGACCGCCTGATCCGCACCATGGGCTGGCGCCGGGTCGCCGAGGCCGAGCTGCCCACCCTGAGGCCGGAGACCCGGCGCTTCCTCCAGGCCTACGCCGATGGGGTGAACGCCTACCTGCGCGGCCGGTCCCCGGCCGCGGTGTCGCTGGAGTACCTCGTCCTCTCCCGTTCGGTGCCCGGCTACGGGATCGAGGAGTGGACCCCCGCCGACTCGGTCGCGTGGCTCAAGGCCATGGCCTGGGACCTGCGCAGCGACTACGACGACGAGCTGGCCCGCGCCCGGCTGTCCGCGCGGATGGCGCAGTCGCAGATCAACCAGCTGTACCCGGCATACGACTTCGGCGCCTACCCGCCCATCCTCTCCGGCGCGGACTGGAGCCCCCAGGCCGCCGGCCCGGTCGCCGGCTCCGTGGTGCCGCCGGCCCTCACGGCCCGCCCGGCGAGCGGGGGGCCGGCGGCGGGCGCGGACACGGCCGCCCTCACCTCCGCGAGTGCGGACCGGCTGTATGCCGGCGTCTCCCGGACCCTGCGCAGCCTGCCGTCCCTGGTCGGCCGGGGCGAGGGCATCGGCTCCAACTCCTGGGTGGTGTCGGGCTCGCGGACGAGCACCGGCAAGCCCCTGCTCGCCAACGACATGCACCTCGGGGTCGGGATCCCGGGCATCTGGTACCAGGTGGGCCTGCACTGCCGGACCGTGAGCAGGGCCTGCCCGCTCGAGGTCGCCGGCTTCTCCTTCGCCGGCGTGCCGGGGGTGGTGATCGGCCACAACGCCACCATCGCCTGGGGTTTCACCAACCTCGCCCCGGACGTCAGCGACTTCTACCTCGAGCGCGTCAACCGCCGGGGCCAGTTCCTCCGCGACGGGGAGTGGACCGAGCTGGTGACGAGGACCGAGCGGATCCGGGTCGCGGGCGAGGCGGACCGGACGATCACGGTGCGCAGCACCGGGCACGGTCCGCTGCTGTCGGACGTCTCCGCGGGGGTGGCCGAGGCCGGGTCGAGGGCCCCGACGACGCAGCGGCGGGACGGCGAGCAGGCCTACGCCGTGTCGCTGGCGTGGACCGGCCTGGTCCCGGGGAAGACCGCCGACGCCGTGCTGGCCATGAACCTCGCCTCGACGTTCGAGGAGTTCCGGGCCGCGGCGTCCAGCTTCGCCGTGCCGGCCCAGAACCTCGTCTACGCGGACGTCGGCGGCACCATCGGCTACCAGACACCGGGGCTGGTGCCGATCCGCCGCGCCGCGCTCCCCGGCGCCCCGCCCGGCTACTGGCCGGCGCCCGGCTGGGACTCCGACTTCGACTGGAAGGGCTATGTCCCCTTCGAGTCGATGCCGTGGGTGCAGGACCCGGCGGCCGGCTACCTCGTCACCGCCAACCAGGCCGTCACCCAGAGCGCCCGGCCGTTCCTCACGACCGAGTGGGACGCGGGGATGCGCGCGTCGCGGATCCGTGAGCGACTGGAGGCGCTGGACACCGTGCGGCCCGCCGACATGGCCTCGATCCAGATGGACACCGACAACGTCTTCGCCCCGACGCTGGTCAAGGCCCTGCTCGAGGTGGACCTCGACGACGACTTCACCGCCGGGGCCCGCGACCTGCTGCGGGACTGGAGCTTCACCAACCCGGACGACGCCTCGTCGGAGGCGGCCGCCGCGGCGTACTACAACGCGGTGTGGGCCAACCTGGTGCGGCTGCTCTTCAACGACGAGCTCCCGGCCGACCTGCAGCGCACGGGCGGGAGCCGGGACCGGCAGGCGGTGACGGTGCTGCTCAAGACCCCGCGCAGCGTCTGGTGGGACGACAAGCAGACCCCGAGCGTCACCGAGGGCAAGGACGAGATCCTCCGCCAGGCGCTGGTCGAGGCGCGGCTCGAGCTGACCCGGAAGGTGAGCAAGGACCCGGGCGACTGGCAGTGGAGCAAGCTGCACCAGCTCGACCTGGCGCACCCGGTGCTGGGCGGCACGGACCTCCCGGGCCCGGTCCGCTGGGTCTTCAACCGCGGTGGCTACCGGCTGCCCGGCGACTCCGCCGTCGTCAACGCCAACGGGTGGGACGTCACGGAGGGGTACGGCGTGACCTGGGCGCCGTCGATGCGCATGGTGGTCGACCTCGCCGACCTCGACGCGTCGACCTGGGTGAACTCGACCGGTGCCAGTGGGCACGCCCAGAGCAGCCACTACGACGACCAGGTGGAGGACTGGGCCGCCGGCCGGCAACGCCGCTGGGCCTTCTCCGAGGCCGCGGTGCGCGAGGCGGCCGAGGACACCCTCACCCTGGTGCCCGCGGCGGGCTGACCGGCGGGCGCAGCCAGAGCATCCCCTCAGCGGTGACCACGCCGTCCACGGGCACGTCGTGCGGGTCGTGGGGGAGGGGGCCGTCGGAGAGCTCGCCGGGGTGCAGCACCACCACGACCGGCACCCCCCGAGCGCGCCGCGGCAGGGCCCGGTCGTAGCACCCGCCGCCCTGGCCGAGCCGGCTCCCCGCCCGGTCCACCGCCAGCCCGGGCGCCAGCACCAGCCGCACCGACCCGATCGCGTGCCGCCCCAGCGGCCCGCCCCGCGGGTCGGCCGCGTCGGTCCAGTCCAGGTCCAGGTCCGGCTCGGTGACCGGCATGAGGACCCGTATGCCGTGCGCCTGCAGCGCCGCGGCCAGGCCGGCCGTGGGCGGCTCGTGCGGCAGCGCCTCGTAGAGCGTCACGGCGTCACCGGC
>DASQFD010000107.1:0-33578 GCA_035633255.1 Dermatophilaceae bacterium | reverse complement strand
CGCCGAGGAATGCCAGCCACCCCGCGACGCCACCGCTCGTCGGGACCAGCGCCGAGGTGACCGCGACCCACAGCGCGAGCGCGAGGTTGACTATCCCGAGCCAGCGGAGCAGCCAGGAACCCACCACCAGGCTCAACGCCGCCGTCGGCACCACGGCGCCGGCCACGGCGGCCACCGCGTCCAGGACTGCCGACACGCTCACCCGGCCAGCGTGGCACCGACGACCGACATCCAGCTCCGCTCAAGGGCGGACCTGTGGACGGCTCACGCGGACGTGGCTTCACCCTCTCCGCTGCTAACGCTTCTGCTAACGCAGCGGACAGCAACAGCCGGACCAAACGGCTCCACCCGCACACACGAGCAAGCGCTTCGTGCTCACGGGGCCCTCCAGCGCACAGGACGGAGGCCCTGACACCAACGCCATGGAACTAGAACACAGGTGCCGGATCTCCCCGCGAAGGGCGTTGAGCCCCGTCTCCGTGAGGCGGTTGCATTGGACGCTGTTCGAGGGCTCTGTACCGCAGTACAGTTGGAGCGCTAGGGGCGCAACTATGGTAGGCCCCGCGAAGGGAGACATCAGATGCCGGTACAGGATCCATCCCACCGTCCCCCCTCGGCGGCGGCAGAGGCCAACGTCTTGACCGATCGCCTGCTCACCGTCGCCCAAGCGGCCGAGATCCTCGGAACCACCGTTCGGTTCCCGCGTCGCCTGATCAGTGAGCGGCGCATCAGGTTCGTTCGCTTGGGTCGGCACGTGCGCATCCCGGAGTCAGCGCTCACCGCCTTTGTTGAGGCGAACATGGTCGAGCCCGAGGTGCGGGTCGAGCGGTGGGGGCGTGTGGGCTGATGGCTCGCCCGCGGCTGGACGGCGTTCGCCAACTGTCGTCCGGAAGGTGGCAGGTTCGGTACACCGGCCCCGACGGTTCACGCCGGGCCGCTCGCCACACTTACGCCACCAGGACAGAGGCTCGGCGAGCTCTGTCTCTCATCGACGCAGAGATCGCGCGGGGCGCTTGGGTGGACAGGCGCCTCGCCGCTGAGCGCTTCGACCGCTACGCGCACAGGTGGCTGCAAGAGCGTCCTCGACTCTCCGCCAGGACGGTGGAGTTGTACCAGGGCCTGCTGCGCCGTCATCTACTTCCCCATCTTGGCTCGATCCGCCTCGAGGACATCACCACTCAAGTGGTTCGAAGTTGGCGCTTGACCCTTCTTGCCGAGGACGTGGGGCAATCAACCGTCGCCAAGGCATACCGACTCCTCAGGGCGATCCTCAACACGGCCGTCGATGACGGGATCCTCGCCCGCAACCCATGCCGGCTGAAGGGAGCCGGCGAGGAACGACCAGCGGAGCGCCCCGTGCTCTCGCTCGAGCAGGTCTTCGCACTGGCCGATGCCGTCAAGCCGCGGTACCGCTGCATGGTGCTGCTCGCAGCTCTCGCATCACTGCGATGGGGGGAGTTGGTCGGGCTCCAGCGAGCCGACATCGACCTCGAGTCCGCGACGGTCAACGTTCGCCGCACGGTGGCCGAGGTCGGAGCCACGCTCGTCATCAAGCAGACGAAGACCACGGCAGGGCGCCGTCTGGTAGCGCTGCCACGGGCCCTCGTCCAGGATCTGGCGTTCCACCTGGAGCACTACGCCGAAGCCGACCCGCAAGGGCGTGTGTTTGTCGGAGAGAAGGGCGCCTCGCCCCGTCGCAGTTACTGGACTCGCCAATGGCGAGAGGCCAAGGCGCAGGCGGGCGTGCCCAATGCTTTTCATTTCCACGACCTCCGGCACACCGGCAACCACCTGGCGGCCGCCACCGGTGCGAGCACGCGCGAGCTGATGGGACGAATGGGACACAGCAGCATGCGAGCCGCGCTGATCTACCAGCACCGCACGCTGGCGCGGGACCGACAGATCGCCGAGGACCTAGACAACCTCATCCTGGCCGCGGAAATGGGGGCCAGCGGGGGAGCGTCAGCGAGTTTGGGCACGTAGTGGGCACGACCAGTTTAGGCTCATTCACCCCGCCCCTACCAAAGTAGCGATCACGCCGCTGACCTGCAAGAACGTGAGAGCGGGTGACGGGGATCGAACCCGCATGGCCAGCTTGGAAGGCTGGGGCTCTGCCATTGAGCTACACCCGCGCACCGGGGCGGACCGCGGGGCCGGCCTCGGGCAGCGGCTAGCCTAGTGGCCGCCGTCGGCCGGGGAGCACCACGACCCCCGGCGGCGACGGGGTATGGCGCAGCTTGGTAGCGCGTCCGCTTTGGGAGCGGAAGGCCGCCGGTTCGAATCCGGCTACCCCGACCCGGCCACCCGGCATACCGCTGCCCATCCGCACCGACGGAGCCGGCTCGCGAGCCCCATCCGCACTCCCGAGCCTGTTCGAACAGGCTCGGGAGTGAGAGGACGGCTCGCGAGCCGCTTCCGTGGGCCCGGCACCCCGCCCGGCGCCCCGCCCGGCGCCCCGCCCGGCACCCCGCCCGGCGCCAAGGTCGGCGCCTGGGTCAGCCGAGACCGCCGGCCCGGAAGGCGATCCACGCGTCGTTCATGCGCTTGACCTGGCCGGGCGTGAACTCGTCCATGCACGAGTCCTGCGTGTAGTCCATGAAGTTGTGGATCGGGTCGAGGCCCGGCGCGGGGCAGGTGTCGGCCCCCTCCGGGCAGTCGAACTGCGGGTGCGCCTCACGAGGCGTGTCCGTGACGAAGTCGTTCGACGCCGAGCACCCGGACTTGAAGGTGTGCTCCAGCATCATCCAGTGGCCCACCTCGTGGGTCAGCGTGTCGCCGAGGGAGTACTTGCCCGCGGTGCCGCCCGGCATCGACTCGTCGAGCATGACCACGCCGTCGACGAAGTCCCGCCCGTTGTTGTAGCCCTTGGGGAAGTAGGCCCAGCCGAGCAGCCCGCCGCCGATGTCGGCGACGTAGACGTTCAGCGTCGTGGAGTCCCCCTCGTGGAGCGCCTTCTTCATGTCCCGCTCGTTCTTGCCCGGCACGACCGTGTACCAGGCGGGGTTGGTCGTCCACGTGGTCTTCTCCAGGGAGAAGCGGAACGGGCTGTCCGCGGCGGTGGGGGAGGTCTCCCCGGCATACGACGCGTTGCGCACGTCCATCTGCGCGCCGATCATCGTCTCCATGCGCGCGCGCTCGGCGCCGGTCGGGTTCTCGTCGCTGATGACGTGGAAGACCGTCGGGATGGTGACCGAGCCGGCGGGCATCAGGGGCGAGCTCTTGACGACCCCGTACGCGTTGGCCTCGTTCGGCGAGTAGAGCGCGGGCTCCTTGGCGGTCGCTCCCTCGGCGAGGCGGGCGCCGGCCACGCCGGCCGCGCCGGCCGCGCCGGCTGCACCGGGCAGGCAGGCGGCGACGGCGGCCGACGGGGACCCCGACGACGGGGACCCCGACGACGGGGCCGGGGCGGCGGTGACGGCGGCGGCACTGCCGCCTCCGAGGGCGAGCAGGGCCAGGGCGGCGCTGGCCGCCCAGACCGGGTGACGGTTCGTGGTCAAGTCTTCCCCCTGTGGTTGGCACCGGTCGGTGCTGGACGGGTGGCACCGTACCGCCCCGCACGCGTCGCTGGGCCGGGCGGGCGTTTCGGCGCCTCGTGGGCGGGCGGCTAGCATGTGCCGAGCGCCAGCCGCGTGCGTGCGCCGGCCCGGCCGGTATGCCGCGTGGGCGCCGCCCCAGCGTCGGCGCCGCGTGCGCCGCCCGATCCGATCCCCCAGTGCGGAGTGCCGAACGTGAAGAGTGCCGTGGAGAACCTCAGCCCGACCCGGGTGAAGCTCACCGTCGAGGTGCCCTTCGACGAGCTGAGGCCGGACCTCGACACGGCGTACCGGACCATCGGGTCCTCGGTGCAGGTCCCCGGCTTCCGGCGGGGCAAGGTCCCGGCCCGCATCATCGACCAGCGGTTCGGCCGCGGGGCGGTCGTGCAGGAGGCGGTCAACGAGGCGCTGCCACGGTTCTACGCCGAGGCCGTCGAGAGCTCCAACGTGAAGGCGATCGGCCAGCCGCAGGTGGACGTCACCGGCGTGCCGCTAGCCGACGGCGAGGAGCTGACCTTCACCGTCGAGACCGACGTCCGGCCCGAGATCACCCTGCCCGACCTCGAGGGCATCGCCGTCGAGGTCGACGTCGTCACCGTCACCGACGAGGACGTCGAGGAGCGGCTGACGGCCCTGCGCCAGCGCTTCGGCACGCTCACCGGTGTCGAGCGGCCGGCCGACTCCGGTGACCTGGTCTCCCTGGACCTCGCCGCCCGGATCGGCGAGGAGGAGATCGACTCGGTCACCGGGGTGTCCTACGAGGTGGGGTCGGGGACGATGCTCGAGGGCATCGACGAGGCACTGACGGGCCTGTCGGCGGGCGAGACGGCCACGTTCACCGCGCCGCTGGCCGGTGGCGACCGCGCCGGCGAGGACGCCGAGTGCACCGTGACCCTCCAGTCGGTCAAGGTGCGCGAGCTCCCCGAGCTGGACGACGAGTTCGCCCAGATCGCCTCGGAGTTCGACACCATGGAGGAGCTGCGTGCCGACGTCGTCTCCCAGGCCGAGCACGCCAAGCGCCTCGAGCAGGGCGTCCAGGCCCGGGACCGGCTCCTCGAGCACCTGCTCGACACGGTGGACGTGCCGGTGCCGGACGGGATCGTCGACGCTGAGGTGCATGTCCACCTCGAGAACGAGGACCGCCTCGAGGACGAGGAGCACCGCGCCGAGGTCGGCGAGAACACCCGGCGCGCCCTGCGCGGGCAGTTCCTGCTCGACGCCATCGCCGAGAAGCTCGAGGTCTCGGTGGAGCAGCCGGAGCTCATCGAGTACCTCATCATGAGCGCCCAACAGTACGGCATGGACCCGAACACCTTCGCCCAGGCGATCGACCGCGAGGGCCAGGTGCCCTCGATGGTCTCCGAGGTCGCCCGCCGCAAGGCGCTGGCGACCCTGCTCGACCAGGCCGTGGTCACCGACACCGCGGGCCAGGCCGTCGACCTCGACGCGCTGGTCCCCGACGACGACGCGGCGGCCGGAGAGCCGACCGATGAGCTCGAGGTGGAGGTGGTCGAGGAGGTGGACGTCGTCACTGCGGAGGCCGAGGTCGTGGTCGCCCGGGCCGAGGCCGTCGAGGAGGTGGACGTCGTCACCGTGGACGTCGTCACGGTGGAGGCGGAGGTGGTCACCGACGAGGCTCCTCCGGAGGACCCCGCGCGCTCCTGAGCCCGCCCACCCTCGGGGTGCGGCGTGCGGTGGCCGGTCCTAGTCTGAGCGGCGGTCGTCCGCTCGTGCGCTCCGGGAAGGAGCTCTCCGTGGCTCGTGGCCTCGCCCGTCCCGCCGCCCGTCCCCTGTCGGTCATCGCCGCCCTGCCCGTCGCGGCGGCCGTGGTCGGGGCCCTCCTCACCGCTCCGACGGCGGCGGCCGCGGCGCCGGCCGCACCGGCCGGCTCCACGGCATACCAGCTCGGGGGCAGCTACGAGCCGCGCGCCGCACCGCAGCGCATCCTCGACACGCGGGCCTCCGGAGGCGCGCTCGGTTCTGGCCAGACGCGGGTCGTGGACCCCTCACCCTCCGGCGCGGTGCCGGCCACGGGAGTGTCCGCCGTCGTCGTCAACCTCACCGTCACCGGCCCCACCGCGTCCGGCTACCTCACCGCGTGGGCGGGAGGCACGCGACCGACGGCGTCGAGCATCAACTTCGCCCGCGGGTGGACGCGCGCCAACCTGGTGACCGTCCCCCTGGACGCCGGCGGCAACCTGCGCCTCTTCAACAGCGCCGGCTCGACGCACGTCATCGTCGACGTCCTCGGCTGGTACCACGCGACCGGGAGCGTGCCCACCGCGGACCAGCTCGGCGCGGCCTACTACCCGGACGTCCCGGAGCGCCTGTACGACTCGCGGCAGGACGTCATCGTCGCTCCGGGCGAGGCCTTCCTCATCGGGATCGACTTCGGTGACGACGCCGGCGCCGACGCCACCGACGCGCTGGCACTCAACCTCACCGCCGTGACGCCGCAGCGGGGCGGCTACCTCACGACGTGGGACGGCAGCGGGTCCGCGCCGACCACCTCCACCCTGAACTACGTCCAGGGCCGCACCGTCTCCAACATGGCCGTCGTCGGCACGAGCCTGTGCGACGACGGGGCGGGGGGCGCCGTCACCTGCTTCGGGGTCCGCAACGGGTCCTCCGGGTCGATGCACGTCGTCGTCGACTACGTCGGCGCCTACGCCGCGTCCGACGGCAGCGGCACCCGCTTCCGTGCCGTCCCGCCGCGGCGGGTGCTCGACTCGCGCAACGGCACCGGGACCACGGTCGGCCCGTTCACCGCCCGGCAGACCCGGACGGTCAGCGTGCCCGGCACCGTCGCCGGCGCGTCGACGGTGGCCCTCGCGACCAACGCCACCCTGGTCGCCCCGAGCGCCGGCACCTACCTGACCCTGTGGGCCGGTGCCGGGCAGGCGCGCCCCGCGACGAGCAGCGTCAACGGTGACGTGGCCCAGACGGTCGCCTCGGCGGCGCTGCCGGTGGTCGCCGGCACGGCGACCGGGACCACGACCTTCGCCGTCTACAACAACGCCGGCTCCGCGCACGTCCTCGACGACGTGGTGGGCACCTTCGACGTCGAGCCGTCCGGCGAGCGGTCAGCCCGCCCGGCCAGCCCGACCGACCCGGCCCGCCCGGCCAGCCCGGCCGGCACGGCCGACCCGGCCGCCGAACGGGCGGCCGCGCTCAGCCGCTTCGACCCGGGCGCGGCGGTGCGGCTGAGCCCGGGGGCGGTCCGGACGTCGTCCCGACCCGGAGGCTGAGTGGCAGCTCCGCGTCGGCGACCTGCTCCCCGCGCGCCAGGGCCAGCACCATCGCGCCGAGCCGGCGCCCCTTGGCCTCGGCGGGCTGCACCACCGTGGTCAGCACCGCGTCGAACCAGGGCAGCTCCACCCCGTCGAAGCCGGTGACCGAGAGGTCGGCCGGCACGCGCAGCCCGAGCGCCCCGGCGGCCCGGACCACGCCCACCGCGAGCAGGTCCGACTGCGCCACCACGGCGGTCGGGCGCTCGTCGGCGGGGACGTCGAGCAGGAGCCGCGCCGCCGCGGCCCCCTCCGCGACATCGGGAAGGGCCGCCTGCGCCAGCGGGGCGCGCGCCCCGAAGACGTCGGCGAACCCGAGCGCGCGGTCCCGGGAGTCCGGGTATGCCGCGTGCGCGACCTCCGCGGGCCCGGCCCGTCCGGTGACCGCCCCGGGGGAGAGGGGCATGGCCACGTGGGCGACCCGGCGGTGGCCGAGCGCGGCCAGGTGGCGGGCCGCGCCGGCGCTCGCGCCGCGGTCGTCCACGAGGAGCTGCACGACCCGCGGGTCCACCGGGGCCCCGGCGCCGACCATCGGGATGCCCCGACCCGCGAGGTGGGCCACCACCGGGTTGTCGCGGGGACCGCAGAGCGCGAAGGCGACGGCGTCCACCGCGTTCAGGGCCAGCCGCCCCACGGCCGAGGCCGGGTCCTCGGGCCGCTGCGCGACGAGCAGCATCGCGGTCGCCGCCTCGTCGAGCTCCTGGGCCAGCCCGTCGAGCAGGGCGACCGCGAAGGGGTCGCGGAAGGCGTGCAGCAGGCGCCCCTCGACGACCACGGCGACGGTGCCGGTGCGGCCGTGCCGCAGGGACGACGCGACCGGGTCGGGGCCGGCATACCCGAGGTCGCGGGCCGCCGCGCGCACCCGGGCGGCGGTCGTGTCGGCCACCGGCCCCCTGCCGCTGAAGACGAGGGACGCGGTCGACAGCGAGACGCCGGCGGCCTCGGCGACCGCCTTCAAGGTGGGGCGCCGAGCTCGCGTTTGACCGTCCGGTGCCATGGGCAGGACAATATCGAATCGATTCGACACTCGCTGTGCCGCGCTGGAGGACCCCCGTCATGACCACCCCCGCCCCCGCTCCGGGCCGGTCGGCTCTGGTGCGCGTCGTGGCCGCGCGGAACGCGGTGCTCGTCGTCTTCGCCCTCGCCGGGGTGGCCTTCGCCGCGTGGGCGTCGCGCATCGCCGACGCCAAGGCCGCCCTGGGCATGACCGCCGGCGAGCTGGGGATCACCCTCTTCGCCGCCTCCGGCGGCTCGCTCCTCGCGATGCCGTCCACGGGACGGATCGTCCGGCGCTTCGGGGTCACCCGCTCGATCGGTGTCGGTGTCGCCGTGGGGGCGGCCGGGCTGGTCATCGCCGGCGCCGGGGTGGACCTCGCCGCGTCGCGGGTCCTCCTGGCGGCCGGGCTCTTCCTCACCGGACTCGGCATCGGGGTCTGGGACGTCTCGATGAACCTCGAGGGGGCCACCGTCGAGCGCCACCTGGGGCGGAACGTCATGCCCCACTTCCACGCCGCGTTCAGCGGTGGGACCGTGGTCAGCGCGCTCGTCGGCGCGGGCCTGTCGTGGGCGCAGGTGCCGGTGGTGGCCCACCTCGCCGGTGTGATGGTGCTGGTCCTGCTCGGGATGGGCTGGGCGCTGCCCCGCTTCCTGCCCGACGATGAGGGTGCGGGCAACGTCGCGGACGCCCGCGGCGCGGTGGACGGCTCCGGCGCCGCTGCCGGTCGCCGCCCCCGGTCCGCGTGGCGGGAGCGCCGCACCCTGCTCATCGGGCTGGTCGTCTTCGTCGCGGCCTTCACGGAGGGGACGGCCAACGACTGGCTCGCGGTCGGGTTCGTCGAGGGTCACGACCTGCCCGCGTGGGCCGGCGTGCTCGCCTTCGCGACCTTCCTCGCCTTCATGACGCTCGGCCGGCTGGTCGGGACGCGCCTGCTGGACCGGCACGGCCGCGTGCCGGTGCTGCGGGTGACCTTCGCGGCCGCCGCCGCCGGCTCGCTGCTCGTGGTCTTCGGGTCGGGGTGGCTCGCCTACGTCGGCGCGGCGGTCTGGGGGCTCGGCGTCTCGCTCGGCTTCCCGGTCGGCATGAGCGCCTCGGCCGACGACCCCGAGCGCGCCGCGGCCCGGATGCCGGTCGTCGCCACGCTGGGCTACACCGCGTTCATCGCCGGGCCCCCCGCCCTCGGGTTCCTCGGCGACCACTACGGCGTCCTCCACTCGCTGCTCGCCGTGGGAGCCATGGTGGCCCTGGTCCTGCTCGCCCTGCCCGCGGTGCGCGAGCCGGCGGCCGCGCGCGAGGCCGCGAGGGCGCGGGCCGGGGCGCGCTGACCGGCGCCCCGGGACGCTTCTCGCGGCTCGTGAGCCGGCCCTCCCGACCGGACGGGGCACCAAGGGCGGCCGGTATGCCGTGGTGCCGGCCCCGGCATACCCCTGCCGTTGTGCTCACGGCGAACAGCGCCCGGACGGGGGAGTGGCGTCGCGCGGGTGGACGTTAGTGTCGAGGACAGCCACCGACCCACCCAGGAGCGAGAGAGCACGTGAGCAGCCACGACATCGTCGCCGCCGGCCCGGGGCCGCAGTCCGGGCTCGACGACCACATCTTCAACCGTCTCCTCAAGGAGCGGATCATCTTCCTCGGCTCGGACGTGCGTGACGACAACGCCAACGCCATCTGCGCCCAGATGCTCCTGCTCGCCGCGGAGGCTCCCGACAAGGACATCTGGCTCTACATCAACAGCCCGGGCGGCTCGGTGACGGCCGGCATGGCGATCTACGACACCATGAAGTGGGTGCCGTGCGACGTCGCCACCGTGGCCATGGGCATGGCGGCGTCGATGGGGCAGTTCCTGCTCTCGGCCGGCACGCCGGGCAAGCGCTACGCCACCCCCCACGCGCGGGTCATGATGCACCAGCCCTCGGGCGGCATCGGCGGCACGGCCAGCGACATCAAGATCCAGGCCGAGCAGCTCATCCACATCAAGAAGCAGATGGCGGCCCTCATCGCCGAGCACACGGGGCAGACCGTCGACCAGATCGAGAAGGACTCCGACCGCGACCGGTGGTTCACCGCCGAGGAGGCCAAGTCCTACGGCTTCGTCGACAACGTCTTCACCACGGCCACGATGACACCGCGTCAGGCCGACAACCCCGTCACCCCCGACTGACCGCGCGACGCCCGAAGGAACTTGACCCCCATGAACCCCACACACCTGAGCACCCCGGGCGGCCCGGTCGTGCCGCCCCCGTCGGGCCGCTACATCCTCCCGCAGTTCGAGGAGCGCACCTCCTACGGGATGAAGCGCCTCGACCCCTACACCAAGCTCTTCGAGGACCGGATCATCTTCCTCGGGGTGCAGGTCGACGACGCCTCGGCGGACGACATCATCGCCCAGCTGATCGTGCTCGAGTCCCAGGACCCGGACCGCGACATCCTCATGTACGTCAACAGCCCGGGTGGCTCGTTCACGGCGATGACGGCCATCTACGACACCATGCAGTACATCCGCCCGGACGTGCAGACCTTCGTCATCGGGCAGGCCGCCTCCGCGGCGGCCGTGCTGCTGGGCGCCGGTGCGAAGGGCAAGCGCTTCGCCCTGCCGAACAGCCGCGTGATGATCCACCAGCCCGCGATCGAGGGCGCCGGTGGCATGGCCTCGGACCTGGAGATCCACGCGAACGAGGTGATCCGGATGCGTGGGTGGCTCGAGGACACCATCGCGATGCACTCCGGCCGCGACGTCGAGCAGGTCCGCAAGGACATCGAGCGCGACAAGATCCTCTCCGCCGCGGCCGCCAAGGAGTACGGCCTCGTCGACGAGGTGCTCCTCTCCCGCAAGGCCTCGCTGGTCAGCTGAGCCGCGCGCCCCGTCCGGGGCGCCGCCGGTGGGTCGGGCGGCTGTCCGCCCTCAGCGGACAAGCGCGACACCCCGTGCGCGCCGGGCGTTCAATGGGTGCTGTCGTCCCCGCCGACGGGTAGCGTCGGGGGCGTTGCTCGAGCAGGGCGGGCGCCAGGCCCGTCCACCGCTGGCAGAGAGACGGCACAGGCGAGGGAAGGACCGGCGACGGTGGCGCGTGTGGGAGAGAGCGGCGACCTGCTGAAGTGCTCCTTCTGCGGCAAGTCCCAGAAGCAGGTCAAGAAGCTCATCGCCGGGCCGGGGGTGTACATCTGCGACGAGTGCATCGACCTGTGCAACGAGATCATCGAGGAGGAGCTCGCCGAGTCCTCCGACCTCGGGCTGGAGCAGCTTCCCAAGCCACGCGAGATCTACGACTTCCTCCAGCAGTACGTCATCGGCCAGGACGTCGCCAAGCGGGCCCTCGCCGTCGCCGTCTACAACCACTACAAGCGGATCCAGGCCGGTGAGGCAGCAGCCACCGGCAAGAAGGACGCCGACCACGTCGACATCGCCAAGTCGAACATCCTGCTCATCGGGCCCACCGGGTGCGGCAAGACCTACCTCGCGCAGACCCTCGCCAAGATGCTCAACGTGCCGTTCGCCATCGCGGACGCGACCGCGCTGACCGAGGCGGGCTACGTCGGCGAGGACGTCGAGAACATCCTGCTCAAGCTCATCCAGGCCGCGGACTACGACGTCAAGAAGGCCGAGACGGGGATCATCTACATCGACGAGGTCGACAAGATCGCCCGCAAGAGCGAGAACCCCTCGATCACCCGCGACGTCTCCGGCGAGGGCGTGCAGCAGGCGCTGCTGAAGATCCTCGAGGGCACCACCGCCTCGGTGCCCCCGCAGGGCGGGCGCAAGCACCCGCACCAGGAGTTCATCCAGATCGACACGACGAACGTGCTGTTCATCGTGGGCGGGGCCTTCGCCGGGCTGGAGAAGCTCATCGAGTCGCGCAATGGCAAGAAGGGCCTCGGCTTCGGCTCCGAGCTGCACACGCCGAAGGACCTCGTCGAGTCGATGCACGAGGTCATGCCGGAGGACCTGATGAAGTTCGGGCTGATCCCCGAGTTCATCGGCCGCCTCCCCGTCATCACGACCGTGAGCCCGCTGGACAACGACGCCCTCGTGCGCATCCTCACCGAGCCCCGCAACGCGCTGGTCCGGCAGTACCACAAGATGTTCGACATCGACGGCGTCGAGCTCGAGTTCACCGACGACGCCATCGAGGCCGTGGCCGAGCAGGCGCTGGCCCGCGGCATCGGCGCCCGCGGCCTGCGGGCGATCATGGAGGAGGTCCTCCTCCCGGTGATGTTCGACGTGCCCAGCGACGACGAGATCACCCGCGTGGTCATCACCCGGGACGTCGTCATGAAGAACGTCCTGCCCACCATCGTCCGGCGCGACACCCCGGAGCGGAAGCGCCCCCGCAAGCGCTCCGCCTGACGCTCCGGTTGGGCCCCCACTGGCCGACGTGCGAGCGTCCCTCCGTTCGCCTGACGGCGTGGGCTGGCACCTGCGATGCTCCTCGAACGAGCCGTGCAACGTCGAACCGGGGAGTCGTCGATGAGCGAGAGCACCACCGAGCTGGTCCGAGGGGCCTACGACGCCTTCGGCCGCGGTGACATGGAGATCGTCATGCAGGTCCTGCAGGACACCGAGTGGCACGAGGCCGAGGGCGCACCGCAGGGAGGCGTGTACACCGGGGCGGAGGCGATCGTGGCCGGCGTCTTCGGCCCGCTCATGCAGCAGGTTCCGGGCTTCACGGTGACGCCCCAGGAGATCCTGCCGGTGGGCGAGGACCGCGTGCTCGCCGTCGGCACCTATACCGGCCAGGGCGCGGACGGAGCGCTCAAGGCCCGGTTCGCGCACCTGTGGACCCTCAGCGAGGGCAGGGCGACGCACTTCGAGCAGTTCGCGGACACCGCGCTGCTGCGCCGGGCCGTCGGCCAGTAGCGCCTCGCACGTCACCAGTAGCGGTCGCACGCCACCGCGTGCACCTCCGCTGCCTCGGCTCGACGGCTCGAGGAGCCGGCTCCCTGACCTCGGGGGAGGGGGACGAGGGACCGGCCCTCCCGTGGTGACAGGCCACTGCGGGGGAGTAGCGTCGAGTCGATCGAAACTCGATGAGAAGGTGCCCCATGTCGCACGACTTCACGGCCGTCTCAGCACTGGAGATCCTCGACTCCCGCGGCCGGCCCACGGTGCAGGTGTCGGTGAGCCTGGCCGACGGCTCGGGGGGCACCGCCGGGGTCCCATCGGGTGCCTCGACCGGCACGCGTGAGGCGGTTGAGCTGCGCGACGGAGACGGCTCCCGATACGGCGGCGGCGGCGTGCGCACCGCCGTGGGCAACGTCGACGGCGAGATGGCCGACCTGCTCAAGGGCAAGTCCTGGACCACCCTTGCTGAGGTCGACGCGGCGATGATCGCTCTGGACGGAACCCCCAACAAGGGTCGTCTCGGCGCCAACGCCGTCCTGGGCGTCTCGATCGCCACCGCCCGGGCGATGGCGACCTCCGCCGGCCAGCCCCTGTACACGTGGCTGCCCGGGTTCGGTCAGCCCAGGCGGATGCCGGTGCCCTGCTTCAACGTCCTCAACGGTGGCGCGCACGCACCGAACGCCCTGGACTTCCAGGAGTTCATGATCTCCCCGCTCGGCGCAGCGAACATGGCCGAGGCCGTCCGGGCCGGGGCCGAGGTCTACACCGCGCTGCGCAAGCGCCTCGCCGCGGCCGGGCACAACACCGGACTGGGTGACGAGGGTGGCTTCGCGCCCGACCTGGCCGAACCGGAGCAGGTCCTCGCCGAGATCGTCGCTGCCATCTCCGACGCCGGCTACACCCCCGGACGCGACGGCATCGCCATCGCCCTGGACCCCGCCGCGTCGGAGTTCCACAAGGACGGCCGCTACACGGTCAACGGCCAGTCACTGACCAGTGACGACATGATCGCCCGCTACCAGGCGATGATTGCCGCGTTCCCGATCTGGAGCATCGAGGACGGACTCGGCGAGGCCGACCGTGACGGCTGGCAGAAGCTGACCGCCGCCCTCGGCGAGCGGATCCAGCTCGTCGGCGACGACAACTTCTGCACCAATCCCACCATCATCCGGGCCGCCATCACCGACCACATCGCCAATGCCGCCCTGATCAAGGTCAACCAGATCGGCACCATCACCGAGACCATCGAAGCCATGACGATCTGCCACGACGCCGGGTACACCCAGATGGTCTCCCACCGCTCCGGTGAAACCGCCGACGCCTTCATCGCCGACCTGGTCGTGGCGACCGGCGCCGGCCAGATCAAGTCCGGCGCCCCCGCCCGTGGCGAGCGGGTCGCCAAGTACAACCGTCTGATCGAGATCGCAGCCGCCAACCCCGACCTCCCCTACGGACTCGCCTAGCCCCGCCCGGCCCTCGCGCCACGCGCCCACCAGCCGGGTACTGCACGGCCGACGGTCCCGCGGAGGGGTGGCGCCGCGGCCACCCGGCGGGAAAGGATGCAGGGGTGGCCACGGCATACCGACTTCGGGCTGGAGACACCGGGCCGGTGCAGCAGTCACCGGTGACGTGCGGCTCCGCGTGCCTGACCGTGGCCCGGATGCTGCTCGACCCGGTCTTCGCGTCGTGGGTCACCACGGGCACGCCCCACTTCCCGGGCGCCCCAGCCGGCGACACGCAGGCCGAGCGCTTCGCGGCATACGAGCGGGTCGTCATGCGCCGGACCAACGGCGTGCTGGCCGCCGGCTCCCGGCCCAACCTGCCGTGGCCGCGCGTCCTCGGGACGCCGCCGTGGGGCGCGAAGCTCGAGCTCGAGCTCGGCGCGGCCAAGCAGGGCACCCGTTACGTCCTCGACCTGCTCCGGCCGCGCGACCGCGCCTCGCTCGTGGGGAGCTACGACCGGCTGGTCGACGTGGTTGCCGACGGCGAGCCGGCGCTGCTCTATGTCGGCAACGCGACCCTGCCCCGGCACGTCGTCCTCGTGCTGCCGGGTGACGGCGACCGGACGCTGGACGGCTACGACCCGGGGAGCGGTGCCGTCCGTCCGCTGCGGCGCGACGACCTGGTGGGCCGGCGGCTCGCCCTGTCCGGGTGGGACGTCCCGTGGCTCGCGGTGCGGCCGAGCGGGGCCCGGACCGTTCAGGCCTTCGGCTTCGCCACCGCGAGGAGCTCCACGTCCGCCGCGGCCAGGGTCTCGCCCACGGCGTAGCGCAGCGTCCCGGTCACCCGCCCGGCCGCCCGCAGGTCGGCCTCACCGGTGCGAAGGTGCTCCAGGACGCCCGCCGGGCCGACGAGGGTCAGGCGCGGCACCTCGGCCCGCATCCCCACCTTGGCCTCGGACTTGGCCTTGCGGACCGCCGCCAGCGCCTGCGCCACCGACGTCAGCAGCGCCGGGTCGCCACCGGCCCCCGCCGCGACGTCCTCGGCGCCCGGCCACGCGGCCCGGTGCACCGACCCGCTGCGCCACCAGGACCAGACCTCCTCGGTGACGTAGGGGAGGAACGGCGCGAGGAGCCGGAGCAGGACGTCCAGCGCGATGCGGAGCGTGGCGCGCGCGCTCGCCGCCGCCGCCTCGCCGCGGGCACCGTACGCCCGGTCCTTGACCAGCTCGAGGTAGTCGTCGCAGAAGGACCAGAAGAACGACTCCGTCACCTCGAGCGAGCGGGTGTAGTCCCATGCCTCGAAGCCCGCCGTCGCGCGCTCGACGACGTCGGCCAGCGCCGCGAGGACCGCCCGGTCCAGCGGCTCGCTCACCGCCGCCGCCAGGTCCCTCGGCCCGTTCCGGGCGGCGCCGGCGGACTCGTCGGTCCCGTCGGTGTCCCCCCCGGTCCCGTCGGCGTCCCCGTCGGTCCCGTCGGGGTCCCCCCCGAAGGAGAGGGCGAACTTGCTCGCGTTGAGCACCTTGATGGCCAGCCGGCGGCCGACCTTCATCTGGCCGACGTCGTAGGCCGCGTCCGTCCCCAGGCGGCCCGACGCCGCCCAGTAGCGCACCGCGTCGGTCGAGTGGTCCCTCAGGACGTCCTCCGGGGTGACGACGTTGCCCTTCGACTTGCTCATCTTCTTGCGTTCGGGGTCGAGGATCCAGCCGCTGATCGCGGCGTTGGTCCAGGGCACGCTGCCGTGCTCGAAGTGGGCCCGCACCACCGTGGCGAACAGCCAGGTGCGGATGATGTCATGGGCCTGCGGTCGCAGGTCCATCGGGAAGACCTTCTCCCACAGCGGGTCGGTGACCACGGAGCCGTCCTCGGCCACCCGCCGCCAGCCGCCGGCGATGTGCGGGGTGAGCGACGACGTGGCCCAGGTGTCGAAGATGTCCGGGTCGCCGACGAAGCCGCCCGGCTCCCCCCGCTGGGACTCCTCGAAGCCTCGGGGTGGCTGCGCCGCCGGGTCGACCGGGAGCTCGGCCTCCGCCGGCACGATGGGGCGCTCGTGGCGCGGCTCACCGTCCTCGTCGAGGGGGTACCACACGGGGATCGGCACGCCGAAGAACCGCTGCCGCGAGACGAGCCAGTCGCCGTTGAGGCCCTCGACCCAGTTGGCGTACCGAGCCCGCATGAAGGGCGGGTGGAAGTCGATCTGCCGGCCGCGCCCCACCAGCGCCGAATTGAGGTCGGCGTCCCGGCCGCCGTTGCGGATGTACCACTGCCGCGAGGTGACGATCTCGAGCGGCTTCTCGCCCCGCTCGTAGAAGTTCGCCTTGCGCGAGGTGGCGGTGGGCTCCCCGTCGAGGTCGCCGGAGGCGCGCAGCGCCTCCACCAGCGCCTGACGCGCGGCGTGCGGCGTCCGCCCGGCCAGCGCCCCGGCGTACAGGGCCTCGCCGGCCGTGCCCACGAGCCAGTCGGGGGTGTCGGCCCGGAGGCGACCGGAGCGGGTGATGACCGACCGGGTGGGCAGGCGGAGCTCCCGCCACCACGTCACGTCGGTGAGGTCGCCGAAGGTGCAGCACATGGCGATCCCGGTGCCCTTGTCCGGCTCCGCGGCCGGGTGGGCGAGGACCGGCACCTCGACGCCGAACAGGGGGGTGGCCACCGTGCTGCCGAACAGGGGCTGGTAGCGCTCGTCGTCCGGGTGGGCGATCAGCGCGACGCAGCTGGGGATGAGCTCGGGACGCGTGGTCTCGATGTGGACCGCACCCTCGGCTCGGCCCGCCTCGCCGGTGCGGGAGAAGGCGACCCGGTGGTAGTGGCCTGGGTAGTCGCGGGCCTCGAGCTCGGCCTGCGCGACGGCGGTCTGGAAGGTGACGTCCCAGAGCCCGGGCGCCTCGGCGGTGTACGCCTCACCGCGCGCGAGGTTGCGCAGGAACGCCTGCTGCGCGGTGGCCCGGCAGTGGTCGTCGATGGTGCGGTAGGAGATCGTCCAGTCGAAGCTCAGCCCCAGGCGGCGGAACAGGCTCTCGAACGCCTCCTCGTCCCGCTCGGTGAGCTCCTCGCACAGCTCGATGAAGTTCTGCCGGCTGACCGGCTGCTGCTGGACCGCCTTGGTGGGGGCGTCGCCGCGGAACGGCGGCTCGAAGTCGGGGTCGTGGTGCAGCGCCGCGTCGCCGCGCACGCCGTAGTAGTTCTGCACCCGCTTCTCGGTCGGCAGGCCGTTGTCGTCCCAGCCGATGGGGTAGAAGACGTGGAAGCCGGCCATCCGCTTGTAGCGCGCGATGCAGTCCGTGTGGGTGAACGAGAAGACGTGCCCCACGTGCAGGGAGCCGCTGGCCGTGGGCGGCGGGGTGTCGATGGAGAAGACCCGCTCGCGGGGACCGGCCAGCGCGGCCTCGCGGTCGAAGGCGTAGGTGCCCTCCCGCGCCCATACCGCCGCCCACCTCTCCTCCAGGCCGTCCAAGGTCGGACGGTCCGGGATGCGGGCAGGCGGGGATGGCGCGAGGGCATCGGTCATGCCGCGGATTCTCCCAGACCGCGCGGCACCCGGCGGCACGTGGTCGCGGGCCGCCGCCGCTCGCCGGGAGGCGCCCGCCGCGGGCGCGGGTGACGCTGCCGACGGACCGAGGTGGAGCCGCGGCGGGCCCCCTACGCTCCCGTAGGCTCGGGCGCATGGAGCCCCTCTACACCCCCGTCGTCGGCCTCGCCCGCACGCTGTTCCGCGCCCAGGGCCTGCGGTTCACCATCCTGGGCGCCGAGCACGTGCCCGCCGCCGGTGGTGCGGTCATGGCCATCAACCACACGGGCTACTTCGACTTCACGTATGCCGGCCTGACGGCCCAGCCGAGCCGGCGGCTGGTGCGTTTCATGGCCAAGAAGTCGGTCTTCTCCCACCCGGTCGCCGGGCGGCTGATGCGCGGCATGCACCACATCCCCGTCGACCGGCACGCGGGCAGCCACGCCTTCGACGCCGCGGTGGCGGCCCTGCGCGCCGGCGAGGTGGTGGGTGTCTTCCCCGAGGCGACGATGTCGCGGTCCTTCGAGCTCAAGGAGTTCAAGGCCGGCGCCGCCCGGATGGCCCAGCAGGGGGGGGTGCCGCTGCTGCCGGTGACGATCTGGGGGTCACAGCGGGTGTGGACCAAGGACGCCCCCAAGCACCGCGGGCGCAGCAGGATCCCGATCCACCTCACCGTGGGCGAGCCGCTCACCGTGGGACCCGACGAGGACGCCGCCGCCGCCACGGAGCGCCTCAAGGCGGCGATGCAGGCGCAGCTGGAGGCCCAGCAGGCGGCATACCCGCCGCTGACCGGCGCGGACCTGCGCTACCTGCCCGCGCGTCTCGGCGGCACGGCCCCCACGCCCGAGGAGGCCGCCGAGCGCGAGCGGCACGACATGACGCGGCGCACCGACAAGTTCAACAAACGGGCGGCGGGCGCCTGACCGGCCACCGGCCCCGGTCAGCGCGCGGGGGGCTGGTCAGACGGCGTGCCCGAGGTGGGCGAGCGCCTGCCGCAGCAGCACCCCGTGACCGCGGGACATCTCGGCGAGCATCGCGGGGGCGAGGGCCTCCTCCGGGGTCAGCCAGGCGAGGTGGAGGGCGTTCTGCTGCGGGGCGCAGTCACCCGCCACCGGCACGACGAACGCCAGGGAGACGGCATGCTGGCGAGGGTCGTGGAAGGGCGTGACGCCGGGGGTGGGGAAGTACTCGGCGACGGTGAACGGCTGGGGGCTGACCGGGACGCGCGGCAGGGCCATCGGGCCGAGGTCCTTCTCCAGGTGCCGCAGCAGCGCGTCCCGGATGCGCTCGTGGTGGAGCACCCGGCCCGAGACCAGCTCACGATCGACCGAGCCGCTCTCCGAGGCCCGCAGCAGCAGGCCGACGGCGGCGACGGCGCCCCGGTCGTCCACGCGCACCGGCACCGCGTCCACGTAGAGGATCGGAAGTCGCTGCCGAGCGGCGTCGAGGTCCTCGCGGCTGAGCCAGGCGGGGTTTCGGTCGAGCTCGAGCGGCGTCATGGGGGGATTCTGCCAGCGGGTCACCGGGGGGGCGGCGGAGCGGGGGCGGGGTCCTCGAAGCGGACCGGCGCGTCGAAGGCCGCCCGCCGGGCCGCCCGTCGGAGGGCCCCGAGGACGGCCGTGCCGGTGACGGCGACGAGGGCGGCGTTGGTCAGGGCCCGTCCGAGGTCCCACGCGAGCGAGGTCGCCAGGGAGAAGACCAGGAACCGGTGCAGGTTCTCCCCGACCGGTGCGCCCGGAAGGTAGGAGAGGGAGGTGCCGAGCCCGGTCGCCAGCGGCCAGAACGACAGGTTGAGGAGCATGCCGTAGGCCAGTCCGGCAACCGCCCCGTATGCCGCGAGCAGCCCGATCTCGCGGCGTCCCGTCGCGCGCGGCAGGAGGCCCGCTCCGAGCCCCACCCAGGCGGCGCCGAGCATCTGGTACGGCAGCCATGGCCCGACGCCGCCGGTCACCAGGGCGGAGGCGAACAGGGTCGTCGCACCGAGCACGAAGCCGAAGCCGGCCCCGAAGACCCGGCCGCCCAGCACGAGCAGGAAGAACACCGTCTCCAGACCGGCGGTCCCGGCGCCGAGCGGGCGCAGCGCCGCGCCCACGGCGGCCAGCACGCCGAGGACGGCGACCGCCTTGACGTCGAGGCCGCCCTCGGCGATCTCGACCAGCACGACGGCCAGGAGCAGGGGGAGCAGGAGCCCCAGCACCAGGGGTGCGGTCGCGCTGCCGGCGAGCGCGGACTCGGGTCCGACGAGCAGCGGCCAGCAGAACGCCGCGAGCCCGATCGCGCTCGCCACCACCACGGCCGCGGTCGAGCGGGGGCGCAGCCGGATGGCCGTGACCCGCCGGGCCGCCTCGGTCGAGATCGCAGGACACGCCGACGGCACCGCCGTTGTCTCGGCGTGTCCTGCGATCTCGACCCGCTCGTCGGCGCTCACCGGCTCACCTCGGCGTCCAGGGCGGTCACGACGTCGCCCAGGGTGAGCCACGGACCCGGCGCGGTGATCTTGGCGATCTGTGGCGCGAGCGCGGGGGAGGAGCCCATGACCTCCGCCGCGGAGCCGTCCGCGACGACCTCCCCGGCGGCCAGGAGGACGACTCGGTCCGCCGTGGCGGCCACCACCTCCACGTCGTGCGTCGCGACCACCACGGACCGCCCGCGCGCCACGAGCTCCCGCACGGTCTGGCGCAGGGCGGCCTTCGCGGGATAGTCCAACCCCCGGGTCGGCTCGTCCAGCAGCAGCACCTCCGGGTCGGCGGTCAGCTGGATGGCGAGGACGACCGCGAGGCGCTGCCCCTCGGAGAGGTCACGCGGGTGTCGCAGCCGGTCCAGCCCCGGGACCAGCCGCTCGAGCAGCTCCGCGCACGTCCCCGGTGGCACGCCGCTCTCCGCATCGGCCTGGGCACACTCCGCGCCCACCGTGTCGAGGTAGAGCAGGTCGGTGGCCGACTGCGGCACCAGGCCGACGTGCCGCCGGCGTGCGGCCGGGTCCAGCGCCGCCGGGTCCAGCGCCGCCGGGTCGAGGGTGGCCCGGTCGAGCGCCGCCGGGTCGAGCGCCGGCCCGCCGCCGGAGGGGTGCACGACGACGGTGCCGGCCGCCCGGGAGCCGCTGCCCTGCAGGGCCCACAGCAGCGAGGACTTCCCGGAGCCGTTGCGGCCCATCAGGGCTGTCACCTCGCCGGCCCGCAGGTCGAGGTCGACCCCGGCCACGGCGATGACGTCACCGTGGCGGACCACGACCCCCCGCGCCGCCAGGACCGTCGGTCCTCCACGCCGGGCCGACGGCGCAGCCGGCGCCGGCCGCTCCACCGCCACCCGGGCCAGCTCCGCGCGCAGCGCCGTGCCCCGGCGCCGGGCGTCGCGCACCGAGAGCGGCAGCGGTGACCACCCGGCATACCGTCCGAGCTCGACGACCGGGGGGGCGACGTCCGCGTCCTCCATGACCTCCGCCGGCGCGCCCTGGCGCACCCGGCCGTCCGCGCCGACGGCGAGGACCGTGTCGGCGTACTGGAGCACCCGCTCGATCCGGTGCTCCGCCACGACGACCGTCACGGCGAGGTCGTGCACGAGTCGGGTGATCGTCGCGAGCACCTCCTCGGCGCCGGTGGGGTCCAGCGCCGAGGTCGGCTCGTCGAGCACGATCACCCGCGGGTGCGCGGTGAGCACGGCCCCGATGGCGACGCGCTGCTGCTGCCCCCCGGACAGCTCGCGCAGCGGCGCCTCCCGGAGCTCGGCGATGCCCATGACGTCGAGCACCTCCTCGACGCGGGTCCGCATCACCGCCCCGGACAGGCCGAGCTGCTCCATGCCGTAGGCGAGCTCCTCCTCCACGGTGTCGGTGACGAAGCCCGCGAGCGGGTCCTGCCCCACGGTCCCGACGAGGTCGGCCAGGTCACGCGGCCGCCAGGTGCGGGTCGAGCGCCCGTGCACCCGCACGTCCCCGGCCAGCGTCCCGCCGGTGAAGTGCGGCACGGCCCCCGTCATCGCGCCGAGGAGCGTGGACTTGCCCACGCCGGTGCGCCCCACCACGAGGGCCAGCTCGCCCTCCTCGACGGCGACGCTGACCCCGCGCAGCGTCGCCGCCGCGGCATCGGGCAGCGTGACGGTGACGGCGTCGAGGACGACGGCGGGCTCAGGCACGGAGCGCCTCCACACGGGCGGGCGCCGCGCCACGGCGCGGGGTCCGGGACGCCGGCCGGGGCACCGGTGGGGTGAGCACCGCCGGAAGCGCCGCGACCAGCAGCCCGACCACGGGCACGACCGGCAGGGCCGGCCAGCCGACTGGGTCGAGCGGGAGCCCGAGGGCGTCCGGTGTGGTGCGCGAGGTCCACAGCAGCGCGGCGGCCGCCCCCGCGCCGGTCACCGCGGTCAGCCACTCCGGTGCCGCCCACGGATCGGGACGGTATGCCGTCCGCACGGCACCGCGGCCGCGCAGCCAGACCCCGACCAGCGCCGCCGTGACACCGGCCAGGAGGACGGGCAGGCCGAGCAGGGCGGGGGCCGAGCCGTCCAGCACGCCGTAGAGCCCGAGGGCGGTGGCGACGAGGCCGGCGAGGACGAGGGCGCCGGTGGCCGCCCGCCCGGAGGCGGCGCGCCTCGAGGTCGACGGGGCGGGCCGGCGCCCGTAGCCGCGTGAGTCCATGGCCCCCGCCAGCAGCAGCGAGCGCTCCAGGGTGTCCTCGAGCACCGGCAGGGCCACGCGGGGCAGCGCGCGCAGGCCCCGGCTGGTGTCGCCGCGAAGCGCCCGGGCCCGCAGCACCCGCTGGACGCTCTCGGCGAGCTGGGGGGCGACGGTCACCGACACGACGACCGCGGCCCCGACCTCGGCGAGCGCGCCCGGCAGGGCGCGAAGCAGCCGCTTGGGGTTGGCGAGGGCGTTGGCTGCACCGACGCAGGCGACGACGACGGCCAGCCGCAGGCCCTCGACGGCGGCGGCCAACAGGCCCTCGAGCTTGACGTCCCCGAGGAGCTGGACCCCGGCCGCCCACTCGGGCAGCTGCACCTCCGGGAGCGGCAGCACGGTCACCGTGCCCACCTTGAGCCCGACCAGCACGTGGAGCACGACGCGCACCAGCACGATGAACAGGCCGAGCCACAGGTAGAGCCGGAAGGCACGGGCCCACGGGGTGCTGCCCCTGCGGGCGGCGACGACGAGAGCGGCGACCGCGAGGGTGAGCAGCAGCAGCAGCGGGTTGGTCGTCGTGCCGGCCGCCACGGCCAGCCCGACCGCCCACGCCCACCAGGCGGCGGGGTGGAGCGGTCGCGGCAGGCCGGTCGGCACGGTGCTCAGCCCTGGGTCCGGCGGCGCCAGGCGACGGTGCCGGCCAGGGCGCCGAGGGCGGCGACCAGCCCGGCGCCGAGAAGCGCGGCGCCGGCGCCCCCGTCGTCCGTGCCCGCCGCCGAGGCTGCCGCCCGGGCGTCACCCAGGGTCGTCGGCCCGGGAGGGGCCGTCGCCGGCGGCGGCGGCGCGGCGGAGGTGCCCGAGGACGTCGACGACGGGGCGGCGGGAGGAGCCGGCGAGGCAGCGGAGCCCGGGGTGGCCGCCGTCCCGGACGACGGTGGGCGGGTCGCCGAGGTGCTGCGCGGCGCAGCGGCGGCCGGGGGCCGGCCCGTCGCCGTCGAGCTCCGGGGGGCCGCCGGCCTTGCGGTGGGCGGCCTGGTGGTGGACCCCTTGGCGTTGGGCGCCTTGGTGGTGGGCTTGGGTGTGGACGTGAAGGTCCGCGGCGTGGGCGCCTTGGTCGTGGTCGACCTCGTGGGGGCGCTGGCGGCCGGGGGGGAGGCCGCGGGTCGGGAGCCCGCGCCGAAGGCGAAACCCACCACGGTGCCCGGCTTCGGGTTGTATGCCGCGGCGCCGGTCGACGCGTACCGCCACGAGCCGCCGCGCACGGCCGTCCAGAACGACCAGTACGCGTCGGCGGGCGGCATGACCTGGCACGGGTCACTGCTGGGCCGACCGTCGATGCGGCAGATGGCCCCGGGGAAGCGCTGCACCATCGTGACGGAGTGGCCGGTCCCCTTCAGTGCCGACACCGCGCTGCCCGGGTCGCCGGAGGCGCAGCGCAGCGAGGAGCCCACCACGACGGTGACCCCCGTGCTCCCGCCGCACGCCGCGGCACTGGCGGGCGCCGCGGGACCGGCCACCAGACCGGCCGCGAGCAGGGCCGTGCCGACCGCGGAGGCGGCGAGGCTGCGACGGAGCGTCACGCGTGCCCCCCGCGGCGCCGCACCCGGCTGAGCCCCACGGCCCCGGCACCGGCCAGCAGCAGGACGAGCCCGGTCAGCGCGGTCGGCCACACCTCGACTCCGGTGTCGGCCAGCGCGGACGGCCCTCCCGCGGCGGAGGCGACCGCGACCGCCGCCATGGGCTCGGCAGGCTCGCCCACGGTTGACGGGTCCGGAGCCGACGGAGCCGACGGAGCCGACGGAGCCGGGGTCGCCGAAGGCACCGGGGGTGCCGACGCCGGCATCGGTGCCGCGGCGCAGGGCATCGCCAGGGTGTCGGCAGTCGCCGCGCCGCTCGCCACGGTGACCAGCGACCCGGCGAGCAGCCCGAGGGTTGCCTGAGGCGTCGCCCGGATGGCCGAGTCGACGTTCTCCTGTTTCGTGCTCATCGTCTTCAGGGTGAAGGCAATGCCCCCTCGGTTCGGCTCGGCGACCTCGCAGCCCCACTGGAGCCCGAGGATGAAGGAGGCACCAGCGCGGTAGGCAGCGCGCCGACCACCGAGGGCGAAGGCCTGGGCCGCCACTCCCGTGGTGTTGGCGTTGGCCCCCTCACCGCTGCTGTTCGCCAGCCCGCCGTCCGACCGCTGCTGCGACTCGAGGTAGTCAAGGGCACGCCCGGCCCTCGCGGTTTCACCCGCCGAGAGAAACGCCTGCGTCGCGAAGGCGGTCGCGTCGGGGTCGGCGGTGCACGGTGCCTTGTCGAGTGTCCCGCGCACCCCGCCGTTGGCGCACTGCTGGGCCGCCAGGTAGGTGAGGCTGGCGGGGGGCACGCCGGCTCCCGCTCGCTGCAGGCCGATCATGGCGAGGGCCTGGTTGATCGTGACCGCGTAGTCGTTGCTGCTGGAGCCGAACCGGCCGGTGGCGGTGAGGAGCTGCTGAAGATCACCGACCAGGCCGTTGACGAACGCGTCAGGGCTGCGGTTCGTCGATGCAGCCAGGACGAGCACCTTCCCCGCGCCTCCGCCGCTCAACGGGCCACCGCCGAAGGCGACGTAGTCGCGGGCGTTCTTTCCCACCCAGGTCGTCGCCGCCTCGGCGGCCGCGCCCCCGGTGCCGCTGGCGTCGAGCGCCAGGATGGCGTCGATGGTGTTGCCGGTGTCGGCGAAGGTGCTCGCCGGGAAGTTCAGGTGGTTGCCGTTGGCCTTCATCCGCGTGGCGAGGAAGTGCGCGGCATAGCGAGCCTGCTGCTCGTGGCTGGCACTCGGCGACAGCGCCGCCGACACCGCCGCCGCCCGGACCGGCTCGGGAGCGGCGGCCGCCGGTGTCGGGGTCGCCGAAGTGCTGCCCCCGGACGGGGCGGGCGGGGCATCGGCCGCCGCCGGCGGCGGGGGAGCCGGGGAGCTGGGGGCAGGAGTCGGTGTCCCGGTCGGTGACGGCTGGGTCGCCGGCGTCGAGGGCGTGGCCGGAGTGGGGGACGGCGGGGGCGGGGCCGGCACGGCCGCCGGGCCGGCCGGCATACCGGGCGTCGGGCTCGACGTGGGTGTCGGTGACGCCGACAGGGTCGGGCTGGCACTCGGCCCGGGCGAGGGGGTCTCGGCCGCGGCCGCCGGCGCGAGCACGCCGGCGGCCAGCGCAAGCACGAGCGCCGCGCTGACGGGGATGGGGACGGCGCGAAGACGCGCGGTGGAGCGGGACACGGAGGTCCTTCCTGAGCGGCGTGACGAGAGTGCCCGCACGCCGCCGGAGACCAGCCGTGTCCGGGCTCCGTCCCGCATTCCTCGACGGTGGTTGGAGCCGCTCGCGCTTCCGAGGCAGTCCGGCTCGCCGCCCCCTCGGACGGCTCACGGTTGCGGGTCAGCGCCGGTGTCGCACCGGCTTCCCCTCGGTCACGCGTGTGGTGCCGCCTCAGGGGCGACGGCGCTCACCCTACTCCCGCGCCGCCGGCCGCGCCGACCGTCGCGGCCCGGTTAGACTCGGGTCACAGGCGTCCGAGCCGTCATCAGCGGCGAGCCTCCGGAAGAACGGCGAGTCCGGCACGTGCCGGTCCGCTCACTAGACCCGGACGGGACGGGCCCGTCACAGCCCACGACGAGCGGTCGTATGCCGTCGCGCCCCTGGCGCCGTCGGCTGCGGCAACCGAGGTGGTACCGCGGTGCCGCCCACCCCCGGGTGGGTGACGTCGTCCTCGTGCAGCACCGAGACGACCCGACCGCACAGGAGCCTTCCCATGACCTACCCCCTGGCCTCGTGCGCCGCCGCCGACGCCGCCGGCCGTGACGCCGTCGCCGCCGGCGCCGCCTTCGGCGTCCCGGCCAGCCCGCGGTTCCCGGCGATCGAGGAGGCGGTGCTCGCCCACTGGGCGGCGGACGACACCTTCCGAGCCTCCGTCGCGGGCCGCCCGGCCGGGGAGCAGGGCCGCAACGAGTTCGTGTTCTACGACGGGCCGCCCTTCGCCAACGGGCTGCCGCACTACGGCCACCTGCTGACCGGCTACGTCAAGGACATCGTCCCGCGGTACGCCACCATGCGCGGCCGGCGGGTCGAGCGGCGCTTCGGCTGGGACACCCACGGGCTGCCGGCCGAGCTGGAGGCGATGAGCCAGCTCGGCATCAAGACCAAGGAGGAGATCCTCGAGCTGGGGATCGAGACCTTCAACGCCAAGTGCCGCGAGTCGGTGCTGCGCTACACCGACGACTGGCGCGCCTACGTCACCCGGCAGGCCCGGTGGGTCGACTTCGACGGCGACTACAAGACGCTCAACCCCGACTACATGGAGTCGGTGATCTGGGCCTTCAAGTCGCTCTACGACGAGGGCCTGGTCTACGAGGGCTTCCGCTGCCTGCCCTACTGCTGGAACGACCAGACGCCCCTGTCCAACCACGAGCTGCGGATGGACGACGAGGTCTACCAGAACCGGCAGGACCCGGCCGTCACGGTCGGCTGCCGGCTCGAGACCGGCGAGGTCGCCCTGATCTGGACCACGACGCCGTGGACGCTGCCGAGCAACCTCGCGCTGGCCGTCAACCCCGACGTCGACTACGTCGTCGTGGAGTCCGACGCCTCGGGGCGCACCCAGCGGTACCTGCTGGCGGAGGCCAGGCTGCCGGCATACGGCAAGGACCTCTTCGGCGACCGGCTCGGGGACGAGGACCTGGGCGCACGGGTCCTCGAGCGGGTGCGCGGGAGCGACCTCGTCGGCCGCGGGTACACGCCGCCGTTCTCCTACTACGCGGGGCACGCGCGCAGCCACGTCGTGCTGCCGGCGGACTACGTCACCACCGACGACGGCACCGGCCTGGTGCACATCGCGCCGGCCTTCGGGGAGGAGGACAAGCTCCTCACCGACGCGTACGACATCAAGCCGGTCGTTCCGGTGGGCGCGGACGGCCGGTTCACCTTCCCGGTCACCGACTACGAGGGCGTGCACGTCTTCGACGCCAACGCGCTCGTCATCGAGCACCTCAAGGGCCGTACCCACGTCGACGGGCTGGGCGGCGACGCCGAGGTCGGCTCGACCACCGAGGGCACCGTGCTGCTCCGGCGGGAGACCTACGACCACGCCTACCCGCACTGCTGGCGGTGCCGCGAGCCGCTGATCTACATGGCGGTGTCGAGCTGGTTCGTCGAGGTGACCGCGTTCAAGGACCGGATGGTCGAGCTCAACTCCGAGATCACCTGGGTGCCCGAGCACGTCAAGGACGGGCAGTTCGGCAAGTGGCTCGAGAACGCCCGCGACTGGTCGATCTCGCGCAACCGCTTCTGGGGCAGCCCGATCCCGGTGTGGGAGTCCGACGACCCGGCGCACCCGCGTGTCGACGTCTACGGCTCGTTCGCCGAGATCGAGCGCGACTTCGGCCGGCTGCCGCGCGACGAGCACGGCGAGCCGGACCTGCACCGGCCGTTCGTGGACCACCTCACCCGGCCCAACCCGGACGACCCGACCGGCAACTCGACGATGCGCCGGGTGGAGGACGTTCTGGACGTCTGGTTCGACTCCGGGTCCATGAGCTTCGCGCAGGTGCACTACCCCTTCGAGAACACGGAGTGGTTCGAGCACCACTTCCCCGGCGACTTCATCGTGGAGTACATCGGGCAGACGCGCGGCTGGTTCTACACCCTGCACGTGCTCGCGACGGCCCTGTTCGACCGGCCGGCGTTCCGCTCGTGCGTCTCGCACGGCATCGTCCTCGGCAGCGACGGCGCCAAGATGAGCAAGTCGCGGCGCAACTACCCGGACGTCACCGAGGTCTTCGACCGTGACGGCGCCGACGCCATGCGCTGGTTCCTCATGGCGAGCCCGATCCTGCGCGGCGGCAACCTCGTGGTCACCGAGGAGGGGATCCGTGAGGGGGTGCGCCAGGTGCTCATCCCGCTGTGGAACAGCTGGTACTTCTTCGCGCTGTACGCCAACGCGGCTCGAGGCGGCGAGGGGTATGCCGCCCGGTGGTCGACCGCCTCACCCGACCCCCTCGACCGCTACCTCCTCGCGACGCTCCGCCGGCTCGTGGAGACGGTGCAGGGCCAGCTCGACGTCTACGACATCCCGGGTGCGTGCGAGTCGGTGCGCGGCTTCGTCGACGTGCTCACCAACTGGTACATCCGGCGCTCCCGGGAGCGGTTCTGGGACACCGGTTCCGGCGCCGGTGCAGCCGGGTCGGACGGCGCGGTGGCCTCGGACGCCGAGGCGGCCTCCGACACCCTCTACACCACGCTGGAGGTGCTCACCCGCGTCACGGCGCCGCTGCTGCCCCTGGTCAGCGAGGAGGTGTGGCGCGGGCTCACCGGCGGGCGCTCGGTGCACCTGGAGGACTGGCCCGACGCGGCCGAGCTGCCGTCCGACGAGACGCTGGTGGCGCGCATGGCCCGCGTCCGGGCGGTGTGCTCGGTCGCCTCGTCGCTGCGCAAGGCGCAGCGGCTGCGGGTGCGGCTGCCGCTGCGTGAGCTGACCGTGGTCACCGAGGACGCGGAGGGGCTGCGCGCCTTCGCCGACATCGTCGCCGAGGAGCTCAACGTCCGGTCGGTCCGGGTCCTGGACGCGGCGGAGGCCCACGAGTCCGACTTCGGCATCACCTCGCGGCTGACGGTCAACGCCCGGGCCGCCGGCCCGCGGCTCGGCCGGGACGTGCAGACCGCGATCTGCGCCGGCAAGAGCGGCGACTGGTCGGTCGACGAGGGCGGCACGGTGACGGCCGGTGGGCTGGAGCTGCGCCAGGGGGAGTTCACGATCGAGACGGTCGTCGCGGAGGGCTCCGCCGGCACGCAGGCGACGGCGGTCCTGCCGGGTGGCGGCTTCGTCGTCCTGGACACGGAGGTGACCGAGGAGCTGGCCCGCGAGGGCCTCGCCCGCGACGTCGTCCGGGCGGTGCAACAGGCGCGCCGGGAGGCCGGCCTGCAGGTCAGCGACCGGATCGCCCTCACCGTGACCGGGTCGAGTGCGGTGTGGGAGGCGACCGTCGCCCACCGCGACCTCATCGTCGAGGAGACGCTCGCGAGCCAGTTCGGCTCGGCGGCGGACCTCGACGCCCTGCCCGCCGGTGACGGCGTCGCCGAGACCACCGTGGGTGACGGTGAGCCGGTGCGGATCCGCGTCGCGAAGGCCTGAGCGCGCGCAGCCGGCGGCCATGACTGCCCCTGCCAGACTGGGGGTATGCCGCCCGCCCCCGATGCCGCCGCCCGCGCGGCAGCTCGTGCCCTCGAGGTCCGCAAGCGGATGCGGGAGGTCGAGCAGGCCATCCTCGCCCGGGCGCCGGAGCACGACCTGCAGCCCTCCTTGGACCGCATCCGCGCCGTCATGGACCTGATGGGGGAGCCACAGCGGACCTTCCCGGTCGTCCATCTCACCGGGACCAACGGCAAGACCTCGACCTCGCGGATCGTGGAGTCCCTGCTGCGGGAGCTGGGGCTGCGCACCGGCCGGTTCACCTCCCCGCACCTGCACTCGATGCAGGAGCGGATCGCGCTCTCCGGCGTGCCGGTCGACGCGGAGCGCTTCCTGGCCGCCTGCGACGAGGTGCTGCCGGTCGTGGACCTTGTCGACGCGCGGTCGGCCGCCGACGGCGACCCTCGGATGACCTTCTTCGAGGTGCTGGTGGCGCTGGCGTATGCCGTGTTCGCCGACGCCCCGGTCGACGCCGCCGTCGTCGAGGTGGGCATGGGGGGGCGGTGGGACGCGACCAACGTCGTGGACGCGGCGGTCTCCGTGGTCACGCCGGTCGCGCTCGACCACATGCACTTCCTCGGCGGGACCGAGGTGGACATCGCGGGCGAGAAGGCGGGCATCATCAAGCCCGACTCGATCGCCGTGAGCGCGTTGCAGGACCCGGACGTGGCCCAGGTGCTGGTCGACCGCGCCGAGGAGGTGGGCGCGCGCCTGCTCCTCGAGGGGGTCGACTTCGGCGTGACCGAGCGCGACGTCGCCGTCGGTGGGCAGCAGTTCTCCGTGCGGGGTCTCGCGGGCGACTACCCCGACCTGTACCTCCCGCTGCACGGAGCCTTCCAGGCCCGCAACGCCGCCGTGGCGGTGGCGGCGGTGGAGGCGTTCGTCGGTGGGGGGGAACAGCGCCTGGACCTCGACGTGCTGCGCGCCGGGCTGGCGGCGGTGCGGTCGCCCGGCCGGCTCGAGGTCGTGCGCCGCTCGCCGACGGTGCTCGTGGACGCGGCGCACAACCCTGCCGGCGTGCGCGCCCTGCGCGAGGGGCTGGGGGACTCCTTCACCTTCACCCGGCTGGTCGGGGTCGTCGCCGTCCTGCGGGACAAGGAGGCCGCCGAGATGCTCGAGGTGCTCGAGCCGGTGCTGGACGAGGTGGTCGTGACGCGGTCGACGTCCCCGCGGGCGATGCGGCCGGCGGAGCTGGGCCGGCTCGCCGTGGAGATCTTCGGCGACCACCGGGTCACCGTCGTCGACGAGCTCCCCGACGCCCTCGACCGGGCCGCCGGCCTCGCCGACGAGGGCGGGGTCGGCGGAGGGGTCATCGCCACCGGCTCGGTGACCACGGCCGCCGAGGTCCGCATGCTTCTCGGCACGACCGAGGTCTGACACCGGAGGTCACCCGGGCCGGCTCCGGCTGGTGGACGCTTGGCCTGCCGGGGGGGTCACGGTGGTCACGGCCGGTCACGGTCGGTCCAGATCCTCGCCGGCGAGGGCTCGAGCGGCCAGCCGCTCCTCGCCGGCCAGCTCCCACACCTCCTTGGCCGCGGTGACGCCCAGGGCCAGGATCACGACGCCGAGCACCAGGTCGGGCCACCCCGAGGCGGTCCACGCGGTGACCAGACCCATGACGATGATGGCTGCGTTCACGGCGACGTCGTTGCGCGCGGAGACGTATGCCGCGTGCGACAGGCTGCCTCCGGAGTGCCGGACCCGGGCCAGGAGCCACGCGCAGAAGGCGTTGACGACGATGGCCCCGCCCGCGGTGAGGACCAGCGGCAGGACCTCCGGGGGCACCGGGTCGCGCACCTTGGCGACCGCCTGCAGGCCGGCCGCCACCGCGGGGAACAGGATGACGAGCGCCATGACGTGGCCGACGACCGCCCGCCGCCGCAGCGACCACCCGAGCGCGATGGCGATGAGGAGGTTGACGGCCGTGTCCTCGAGGAAGTCCACGCTGTCGGCGAAGAGCGAGACCGAGCCGATGGCGAGCGCGACCGAGACCTCGAGCCAGAACCACGCGAAGTTCGCGGCGGCCACGACGAGCACGACCCCCCGCAGCCGCTCCGGCGACGTCGATGGGCTGGCCACCCCCTCATCCAAGCACCGCAGTCCCGCCGCCCCCTGGCGAAAGAGGCTCGCGAGCCCCGATGACGCTCGCGAGCCTGTCTGAACGGGCTTGCGAGCGCCAAGGAGGCTCGCAAGCCCCTTCGGTGCTGTCCCGAGCCGGCGGGCCGGTGGCGCGCCGCCTCGGCAGGCGCACGGCATACCCTGTGCCCCATGTGCGCGAGGCGGGAGGACGCACCGTGAGCCGGTTCCCGGTCTACGGCACCCAGGGGAAGTTCACCTGGCGCATGCTCGCCACCGTGCTCGCTGGTCAGTCGATCCTGATCTTCTTCGGCGCCCTGGTCGCGCGCGGCACCGCCGTGGCGGGCGGCGACGACGGCGACGCGAACCGGCTGCTGTGGGGAGGCACCGGCATCGCGGTGCTCGCCCTGCTCGCGGCCGGGCTGATGCGCGGGCCGCTCGGGATCACGCTGGGCTGGCTCGTCCAGCTGCTCACCTGGCTGAGCGCCCTGGTCGTGCCCGAGATGCTGGTCGTCGGGGTGATCTTCACCGGCCTGTGGGTGTACAGCCTCCTCAAGGGCGGCCAGGTGGACCGGGTCGTGGCCGAGCGCGACGCGTCCGCTGCCGGGAGCGCGTCCAGCGCCGGCGAGTAGGTGGGGGTCACCACCGCGGCGCGGACGGGCCGGCCGGCCGGTGCCTCGATAGGATGACGGCCGTGACCGACACCGAGCGCTCCCTCGTCCTCGTCAAGCCCGACGGGTTCGCCCGCGGTCTCACCGGTGAGGTGCTGCGCCGCGTCGAGGGCAAGGGCTACCGCCTGCTCGCCCTCTCGGTGCTCACCCCGACGCGCGAGCAGCTCGCCCGGCACTACGCCGAGCATGAGGGCAAGCCGTTCTACGGGGCGCTCGTCGACTTCATGTCGAGCGGCCCCGTCACGGCGGTCGTCGTCGAGGGCCAGCGCTGCATCGAGGGCTTCCGCTCCCTCGCCGGCGCCACGGACCCGACGGTGGCGGCGCCGGGGACGATCCGCGGCGACCTCGGCCGGGACTGGGGGACCCCGGCCCAGCAGAACATCGTGCACGGCTCGGACTCACCCGATTCGGCCGTGCGGGAGATCGCCATCTGGTTCCCCGACCTGGGCTGAGTGCGCCCGGGGCAGCTCACCGAAGGCCACCCTGCCTCAGCAGCACCGTGACTTCGGGTCACGCTCCATGGCCGCGTAGCGGTCACGCCAGAAGTCGGCCCGGCTGGGCACCGGCTCGCCGGTGTGCAGCCGGTGCCGGTGCTCGACGTAGCGCTCGTAGGCGTCGGCACCGGTGACGCCGCGGACCCACCACCGCACCGCCCGCAGCGCCTCGGCCGCGCTCACCGGTGCGCCCCCACCGGCGTCGGGTCGAGCCCGGCCTCGCGCCACTGCTCGAGGACCTGCTTCTCGGCGTCGGTGGGCACGAAGCCGCTCGGGGCGAAGATCCGCGACGGTACGTCCGGCTCCTCCGACGTCGGCAGGCCCCCGGTCCGCACGGCCCGGAGGCACACCACCGCGGCGGCGAGCACCACGATCACGACGAGGACGGCATACACGACCGACAGCGTTCCCTGGACCATGGTGTTGAACACGACCTTGTCCATGTCCCCGACGCTCTTGGCGGGCGGGAGCAGCGTGCCGGCGTTCCGGGCGTCGAGGAAGGTCTGGTGCTGGGCGAAGTAGCCGATCTTCGGGTTGTCGCTGAAGATCTTCTGCCACGAGGCGGTGAGGGTGACCGTCAGGTCCCAGACGAGCGGTATCCCGGGGATCCAGGCCCAGCGCAGCTGCCCCCTCTTGATGAGCACGGTCGTCACCACGGCCAGCGCGATGGCCGCGAGGAGCTGGTTGGCGATGCCGAAGAGCGGGAAGAGGGTGTAGATGCCGCCGAGGGGGTCCCGCACGCCCATGACGAGGATCGAGCCCCAGCCGAGGACGACGAGGATCGAGCACACCCACGCGCCCACCCGCCACGAGGGGTCCTTGAAGCGGTGCAGGCCCGGGATGTTGCCGATCGAGTCCGAGAGCATGAAGCGCGCGACCCGGGTGCCGGCGTCGACGGTGGTGAGGATGAACAGCGCCTCGAAC
>DASQFD010000106.1:0-59262 GCA_035633255.1 Dermatophilaceae bacterium | reverse complement strand
CCCGCGCGGGCCGCGTAGATCGGCGCGTTGCACGGAGCCCCGATGTCGTCACCCTCGTGCCGCCGGTAGACGTGCCGCGTCGGGTGATACCGCATCGCGAAACCCGAGGTGACCGGCCCGTCGGCCGGGCGAGCCCACCCGCCGGACACCACCGGCCCGGCCGGGTCCTGGTCGGTGACGCAGCCGCTGCCCGCCGGGAGCGACCCGCTGCTGGCATCCCCGGACACGGTCACGTGCACGTGGTCCTTGTGGTTCTGCGTCGGAGAGCCGCGGTCCTCCATCGGGCGCCACCCCTGCCCAGCCCGCTTCACCGACCAGATCCGCTGGTCCCAGATGACGTAGGCGACCCCCAGCCCGGCGGCGTGCGCCTGCAGGTAGGTCGCCACCCGGGTGCCTCGGGCGTGCCCATCGGCGGACAGGCCCACCATCAGGTCGGCCGCCAACCCGGAGGGGTGGTCAGGGTGGGCGTCCGCCTCCCGGAATCCGTAGACCGTCGTCACGCCGAACATCGGCGCCACCTGCTCGACCAGCGCCCGGGTCTGCGGGCGAACCGGCCCAAGGTCGAAGCTGGCGCCTGCCTTCGCGGGCAGCGCCGCGTCTGCGGTGACAGCCCGCGCGGTGGTCCCGGCCAGCGCCTCAACGACGCCCACCGCGTCGTCCCAGAACTGGGCGTAGTAGCCGGGGTCAGCGTTGCGCTGTACCGCGTTGGCCACCAGCGTCGGTGGCATCTGCTCCCAGCCGGTGACCTTGACCATGGCCCGGAAGAAGTTGGTCGAGGAGACCGCCGGGTCCATCCGGTCCGCGTACGACCCCCACGCACCGTTCCCCCGCTGCTGGAACAGCCCCCGGGAGTCCGGCCCTACCCGGTCCCCCCGGTCCAGCACCCGAAGCCCGGACTCGCCGAGCGCGGTCATCACCGCGATCGTCTGCCCGCGACGCGAGACCCCCAGCGCGCGGCCGGCGTTGACGATCACGGCGGCATTCCCGGCCTGCTCGCCGCTCAGACCGGAGACCTGCCCGTCGGTGAAGGTCGTGCTCACCGCCGCCACGCCGGCGCCGCCCGACCCGCACTCGTCGGCGCGGGCCCCGCCAGCGCCTCCGACCAGGAGCGCCATCGCCGTGCAGCCGCCGAACGTCAGCACCGGGGCCGCCAGCAGCCCGGCGACCACAACCCGCTTCACCGCACCCCCTTCGGCGGGGTGAAGCGCTCGACCTTCCACGGGGCGGCCGCCTCCAGCCGCGACAACAGCACCCGGTACACCCCCACGTCGGTCGGCACATCCACGCCGGCCAGGTACGGGCTCGAGACGTCCACCAGGCGCGCCCCCGGGCGGACCTGCGTCGCCGGCACCTGCGCCGGGTCGACGTACTGGTACCACTGCCGGCCAGCCTCGGAGAGCACCGGACGCAGCCCGTCCTGCCACTGCGCCGGGGACAAGCCAGGGCGGGCGAACCGTCGCAGGGCCTCCTGCGCCGCCGTCACCGCCGCCGCACGGGACCGTCCGTCCCAGCTCGGTGCCGGCATGGGCGTCGCCGGCTCCATGCCCAGGTCGTTCGACCCCCGCGGGTCAGGGGTCTCGGTGCGCTCTGCCGCGGTCGGGTCCGGCGACGCGGCCGCTGGAAAGGGCGCGGAGGACGACGAGGGCGCCGGGGCACCGGGCGCACTCCCCTGGCTCACGCCCGAGCCGGCGCACCCGCCCACGCCGGCCACCGCCAGGAGCACCAGCACCACCGTCCACCGACCCGCCAGGGCCCCGCTGGCCCGCCTCGGCAGCCCCCGCGGGGACGTCTGCGGTCCGGCTACTGGTTGCGCTGGGTCTCCATCCAGTCCCGGACCTCGTCGCGCAGCACCACCCAGGTCGTCCCGGTCTTGTAGGCAGGGATGACCCCCGTGCGCAGCCACCGGTAGACCGTCGGCGGGGCCACACCGAAGATCTCCGCGAGGTCCTCGATGCTCAAGTGGGTGCCGTAGACCGCGAACAGCTCCTCCAGCCTGTCGGTCGCCATCAGAAACGCTCTTCCCGCGACACGATACGACACCAACGATAAACATGCGACACTATGGCAGCAGTGGAGAACGGCACGGGTCCAACGCTAGCGGGGACTCTGACAGTCAGGAAACGACATGAGCACTCTCAACGCCATCCTCACCCAGCTCGGATGGGTAGCGCTCGTCGGAGCGGTCGGCTGGGCGCTGGGCAGCCTCCTGCTGCGCGTGACCGGCATCGCCGCCGCCGCCATGGGCGGGATCTTCCTGCTCTGCGAGGCGGCGCAGAACCGTGCCGACGCCGGGACCTACCTGGTCTTCCTCACCCAGATCGGCGGCGGAACCCTCCTCTGGCTGGCAGGGCACCGCTGGCACGCCCCACCAGCGCGGCTACTGGCGGTCCCCACTCGGCCGCCGGCTGTGGGCCGCGACCACCCGCGATGCCCCGACGCCGACCCCGACGACTCGCGACCACCTCTCAAGTCACATCCGCAACACGCCGCAGCGGTAGTTCCTACGCAGAAGACGACGGTGTTGGGGTGCGTGAGGCGGAGCTGCTCGGGCGAGGGCTCTCGCTGTTGCAGGCGGCCAACGCGACGGTGCAGGCGAGCAGGAGGACGACGGCCAACGGTCTGCGGTGCATGGCTCTCCTTCGGTCTACCCACCCAACGTGTCCGAACCCGCTGCCATGGACACGCACGCCGAAATCTCTGCAGTCCCCTCGACTCCACCAATGACCTTGCTGCGGTCGCGTCGCTGAGTGGGAACCACCATCACATGCCGAAACGGCCTCCGCGAGACGAGCAGGCACCTGTGGATAACTTCGCGCCCCCAGGCAGGGCTGGGGACGAAGTGCTGATAGTGGCCCGGCGCACACGCCTGCCCGTCAATTCAGAGGCCCCGCATCGATGGAGTCGGTGCGCTGACGGGCAACGAGCAGTAGTCGAAGAGCGGTCCTGACACCGCCCTGATCGGGACCGCCCCAATTCGTTGGCCAAGCCCGACCTCGCCTGACCACGGGTCCTGAAAAATCGCCACCTAAGGGGCGAGGAGGTGCCAGCAATGCCAAAGCCACACAGACAGCTTCAACCATTGGAGGACTCTCGAGGAGAGTGTGTCTCTACCGTTCTCACGCTCCCCACCAAAGCAGCGAAGGCATCTTCGACCGACTGGCCGAGGATGTCAGGCAAGCGGTTGACATTAGCAACTCGGCCGGCGCCGCGGAGTTGTGCATATCTCCGCCTACGAACCCAACGTGCCGCCCAGGTCCACGCTTGTCTCGGGGAACGCGTCAGTCAGCCACACCTGCTACGGGGCGGGGCTTCCCGCGCGGTTGATCTTCGGGCTGCGCTCCAAAGCGCAGCACCGGGCTGCAGGGGGAGGAGGTGGTCGCATGGATATTGGGGACAAGGGACGACTGCAGTTCGTTAAGGGAAACGAATGCGTGGTGATAGTGATACCAGAAGGCCATGAACCAGTGGCCAGCTACGCAGCCCTCGCCGGTCTGGACGGAGCCTGTGGACTAGCGGACTACGTGAGGCGGACCGTCGACCAGGCGCCGCCATTGACACCCGAGCAGCGTGATCGCTTGGCGCTCCTTCTTCGACCGACCGAGGGTTCGCCCGCACAGGCCGCTATGTAGTCAGGTTGGGCCATCATCGTGACAGCTGGGCGGAGTCGCGATCGGGCTCATCCCCACCCTTCCAATCGATTCCGATCGTCTCAGGACGGAAGGTGCGGGTCCCTCGCCCCGGGGGGTGAATGGTGACCGTGCAAAGGGTGTCAATGATTGCGCGCTGATGCTCAAGGGTGAGCTCATCCCACACGCGCTCAACGTCCTCCGAGTTCACGAGGGGACCTAGGACATCCACCCGTCCAGCATCGGACAACTCCAGCTCGAGCTCGACCAGTCGCTCACGAAGCCGCTCTGTGATCATCCGCAGTTGAGCTCCGGTCAGGACACCATCTGCGAACTCCAGCGCGACCGATTCCAGCCGCGTGCGAAGGATCGCAGCCTCCTCGTGAAGGGCTGCAGTGTCGGGCCGCATCTCGCTGGTCAACAGTGCGGAAGCATCGGCGCGAGAGAGCCTCTCGACGATGACCGCGGAAACGAACTGGTCGACAGGCCCAGCCATTCGCGCAAAGTGCCCATAAGCAGCGCTGCAGCGGTAACCCGGAATGCCAGGCCGGGCGTTGCCCCCACCCCAAACGGGAGCGCCACACACGCCGCAGGAGGCGGTCCCGGATAGCAGGCGCTTGGCAAGCTTGCGCGGGGCAGCGGGTCGAGCCCTCATGCGCGATTGAGTCGCCCTCCATGTCTCCTCGGGCACCAACGCCGGCCATACGGCCTTGGCCACAACCTCACCGCGGTACGTCCGCAAGCCAGCGTTTCTGGGATTGCCTAGCACCAGCCGGACACTCTGGCCGTTCCAGCGCGACGGTTCCCCTTCGTGCCCCTGGGACCGGCGCGCCTGACCACTGTGAAGGCCCGCGGCGTTCCATGTCATGGCGATCTGAGCGAGCGGCACCCCAGACAGGTAATCGCGGTATGCCTCCCGGACAGCGCCGGCCTCGGACTCACGAACGGTCATCCCGTCCGACTCGTATCCGAAGGGCCTGCGGCCTCCTGACCTTTTGCCAGCGCGTGCCGCTTGTTCCTGGGCGCGTCGCTGACGATCAGACTTCATCTCAACTTCTAGCCTTGCGACTGAGCCGAGACTGTCGGCGACGAACCGGCCCGCTGCGGTCGAGAAGTCTAGATCCGCACCGTTGACCAGAGACAGCATCACACCGACTTTGTGGCATGCCTCATACAGCCGCAACTCATCTCTGCGGTTTCGCTGGAGCCGGTCCAGCGACCACGCGATGACGACTGACACCCGCCCGGTGCGCACATCCTCAAGAACGGTCTCGAACGCGGGGCGCGCGCGCCCGCTCTTTGCACTGAGGTCATTGTCCTCATGCACGGCGTACACGTCCAAACCGCGCTCGGCGGCCCGCCGGAGGCAGTCCTCCTTCTGACGGCTCACCCCAGCACGCTCCCCAGCACGGTCCTGGGAAATCCGGACGTAGACGCTTGCACGATTCGCCACATCGGCGATTGTATCGTGCACGTGAGCCGGAGCACCCGGTCGTACCCGCGCAGGGTGAGGGTGCCGCGGTCGAGGGAGCGGTCGACGGCAGCCGTCACCGACCCGGTGAGGCGCCAGGGCCGGCGGCGGAGAACGTGGCCGCGCGCCTCCCCGTTCGTCGCCCAGCCGAGCGGCGCCCAGCGCTCCGCCTGGACAGCCCGGGCGGCGGCGACCCGGGCGGCCACGACGGCACTGGCCTCGCCGCGCTCGTCGGCGAACGCGGCTCGTCGCACGGGCGGGACGACGAGCTGGATGTCCACACGGTCCAGCAGTGGCCCGGACAGCCGGTTGGCGTACGAGCGGAGCTCCTGCGCGGTGCAGGAGCACCCCGCCCCCTTGCCCCAGCCGCGGCCACACGGACACGGGTTCGCGGCGAGCGCGAGCAGGAAGCGCGCCGGGTAGCGGACCGCGGAGTGCGCCCGCAGGATGACGACCTCCCCCGACTCCAGCGGCTGCCGGAGGGTCTGGAGGACGGAGGCCTTGAACTCCGGCGCCTCGTCGAGGAAGAGGACACCGTGGTGGGCGCGCGACACCGCCCCCGGCAGGATCCGGCTGGTGCCACCACCGACCACGGCGGCGGGCGAGGCGCTGTGGTGCGGGGCGACGAAGGGTGGGGTCAGGTCCAGCTCGCTGGACTGCGTGGCCACCCCCCAGAGCGACCGGACGGCGTGCGTCTCCAGTGCCTGTGCCCTGGTCAGCCTCGGCAGGATGGTCACCAGGCGCTCGGCGAGCATGGTCTTGCCGACCCCCGGCGGACCGTTGAACAGCAGGTGGTGCCCGCCGGTCGCCGCCAGCTCGAGCGCCAGGCGGGCCTCCGGCTGGCCGACGACGTCCGCGAGGTCCATGCCGGGCCCGGCCGGCTCGAGCGGAGGCGCCACGCGGGGGGCAGCGGGCAGCGCACCGGGACCACCCCGGCGTCCCGCGGCCGCGTACCAGGCCACGAGGGTGGCGAGATCCGGTGGGGCGTGGACGACCACTCCGTCGACCAGCTGCGCCTCGGGGACGTTCTCCGGAGGCACGACGACATGGCGGGCGCCGGCCCGCGCGGCCACCAGCACCGCAGCCAGGACGCCCGGCACCGGCAGCACCCGCCCGTCGAAGCCGAGCTCGCCCAGGTGCACGACCTCGGCCGCGCTGGACGCCCGGACGACCCCCGCCGCGGCGAGCACGGCCACGGCGATGGGCAGGTCGAAGCCGGTGCCGTGCTTGGGCACCGACGCCGGCGCGAGGTTGACCATGATCCGGCGGCTCGGCAGTCCGTTCCCGCTGGTGGCCGCCGCGGAGCGGACGCGGTCCGGTGCCGTCGCACACGCCTTGTCCGGCAGGCCGGTGACGGCGAAGTGGGGCAGCCCCGCGGTGACGTGCGCCTCCACCTCGACCACCGAGCCCTCCAGGCCGCTCAGCGCGACCGACCTCGTCCGGCCGAGCTCGCTCACGTCCCCACCCCGACGACGTGCCGGAGGCGGACCGGCCGGCCTGGCTCGCGGAGCACACCGACGACGTCGATGCGCACCACGGCGACCGGGACGGGGAGGCCTCGGACGTAGACCCCCGCGAGGCGCCGGAGCCGGGCGGCCTTGCGCCAGGTCACCGCCTCGACCGGCTCGCCGAGACCCGTTCCGGAGCGGGTCTTCACCTCGCACACGACCAGGCAGTCCCCGTCGCGGGCGACGAGGTCGATCTCGCCGTGCTCACAGCGCCAGTTGCGGTCGAGAATGACCATGCCGCGGGAGCGGAGGTACCGCTCGGCGAGGCGCTCGCCGTAGCGGCCGAGCTCCCGCCGGTCGTCCGGGTGGTGGTGGTCCATGTCGGCAGCGTGGCGCCCGGGAGCGACACCGGCCGGGCCGGCGGCGCTCGCCCTGTGGACGACGCCGGCGGTGCTCCGCCGCTGTGGACGAGCGGAGTCAGGGCACCTGCAGGTCCGGCTTGGCGAGCTCCTCGACGTTGACGTCCTTGAACGTCACCACCCGGACCGTCCTCGCGAAGCGGGCCGGCCGGTAGATGTCCCACACCCAGGCGTCGTGCATGGTGACGTCGAAGAACACCTCGCCGCCGTCGCTGCGCACCTTCACGTCGACGGAGTTGCACAGGTAGAAGCGCCGCTCCGTCTCCACGACGTGCGTGAACAGCCCGACGACGTCGCGGTACTCCCGGTAGAGCGCGAGCTCCATCTCGCTCTCGTACTTTTCGAGGTCCTCAGCGCTCACCGCTCCTCGCTTCCCGCGCCGGCGCCGACGGCGCCCGGCACCAGGTCGTGGTCGCCGTCGCCGTCGACACCGCAACCGGGGTCACCGGCGCCGCCATCGCCGGCGCTGCCGTGACGAGGGCGGTCGAGCGCCTCGTCCACGGCGCCGGGGAGCCGCCACGAGCGGCGGTGCAGCGGGCTCGGCCCGTGCCGGCGCAGCGCCTCCAGGTGCTCGGGCGCGGCATACCCCTTGTTCTCGTCCCAGCGGTATGCCGGGTGCTCGCCCTCCAGCCCCACCATGATCGCGTCCCGGGTGACCTTCGCCAGGACGCTCGCCGCCGCGACCGAGGAGCACCGCAGGTCCGCCTTGACCATGGTGGTCACCGGGGGGGTGGCCACGCCGCCACCGAGGAGGGCGAGCAGGCCGACCTCCTCGGGCGCGGTCAGCCAGTCGTGGTTTCCGTCGAGGATGACCAGGTCGGGGGTGACGGCGAGGGCAGCGAGCGCGCGCTGGCCGGCCCGCCGCAGCGCGGCGATGATGCCGACCGCGTCGATCTCCTCCGGCGACGCGTGCCCGACCGCGTGGGCCAGGCACCACCGGTGGATCCGCGGCACCATCCGCTCGCGGACGTGTGGCGCCAGGAGCTTGGAGTCCCGCACGCCCTGCGGCGCCGAGCGGCAGGCCTCGTCGACGACCACGACCCCGACCGTGACGGGCCCGGCCAGCGCTCCGCGGCCGACCTCGTCCATGCCGGCCAGCACGCGGTGGCCGGCGCGCTGCAGGGCGCGCTCGGCGCGCAGGTTGGGGCGCGAACGGGGCGCGGAGCCGGGGGGCGCCACGGCTCAGCCGTTCCCGAGGGGGTTGGCCAGGCGGGTGAAGCGGTCGAAGGGCCACACGACCGCCACCGCGCGCCCGGTGACGTCGGTCAGGGGCACCGACCCGGTGCGCCCGTCGCCGGCGTCGTCGTGGTAGCGGGAGTCCTCCGAGTCCGAGCGGTGGTCTCCCATGACCCACACCCGGTCCGCGGGCACCGTGATGTCGAAGGGGATCGTGCTGGGCGGGTCGCCCGGCCTGACGTACCCCTCGTCCAGCGGCTCGCCGTTGACCTGCAGCCGCCCGTCGGCTCCGCAGCACGAGACACGGTCACCGGGCAACCCGACGACCCGCTTGATGAGGTGGTCGTCGGAGGTGCTGGGGAGCAGCCCGACGAAGACCAGACCCTCGTGCACGGCGTCCCGCACGGTCCCCTGGCTCTCGCGCGGCGTCGCGACCAGCCAGTCGCCGGGGTCGGAGAAGACCACGACGTCCCCACGCTGCAGGTCCATCGCCCCCGGCACGAGCTTGTTCACCACGACCCGGTCACCGACGAGGAGGGTGTCCTCCATCGAGCTCGACGGGATGTAGAAGGCCTGCAGCAGCCAGGTCTTGATCACGAAGGAGAGCGCGAGCGCCATGACGACGACCACGACGACCTCCCGCAGGGCGGTTCCGGTCGCCGCGACCACCGAGCGCCGCCGGGACGCGGGGGGCGCCTCGGTGGCCACCGGCTCGCCGGGCCCGCGCGGTGCCCCGGCCGGGTCCGCCACGCCGTCGGCCTCCGACCCCGCGACCCCGCCGGCGTCCGACCCCGCGACCCCGCCGACTTCCGACCCAGCGGACGTCGTCGGTCCCGGGCCCAGGGCGGGCGTCACCGGGTCCTCGGACGAGCCGGGACGGGCAGGGGAGATCGGCATCACGCGCAGCCTAACCGCGCGCTCCGTCGGCCGCGGTACGCCGCCCGCTCAGCGGCCGGTGGGGGTCTCGCGCTTCTCCTTGATCTTCGCGGCCTTGCCGCGCAGGTCACGGAGGTAGTACAGCTTGGCGCGGCGGACGTCGCCGCGGGTCACGAGCTCGATCCTGTCGATGACCGGCGTGTGGAGCGGGAAGGTGCGCTCGACACCGACGCCGAAGGACACCTTGCGGACGGTGAAGGTCTCCCCCACGCCACCGCCGTGGCGGCGGATGACGACACCCTGGAAGACCTGGATGCGGGAGCGGGTGCCCTCGACGACCTTGACGTGGACCTTGACCGTGTCGCCGGGGCGGAAGGCGGGGATGTCGTCCTTGAGGGACGCCTTCTCCAGCTCGTCGAAACGCTGCATCGCTGTCGTCGCTTTCTCGTGCGGTGCCACAGGTCACCCACGCGTGTCCCGGTGGAGCGTGGTCTCGTGCATCCGTCCGGCCGCATGCGGGCCGGGTGGCGGTCCGCACATCCCCCTGTGGCGGGGGCCGTCGTCGACGTGACGCGAGGGTCCAGTCTGCCACAGAGGCGGGGCAGGACCGGTAATCGCGCCGTTCCCCCGCCCTCCGGCGCGCGGGCGACCGGGCCACCGCCACGGCATACGGTATGCCGGTGAGCGTCGACCCCGGCTGGCCCGTCGCCACCGCGGTCGTCCTCCTCCTCGGGTGGACCCTGCTCCTGTATGCCGCGGGCGGCCTGCCCAACGCACCGGGCACCGCCGTGGCGGCCGTCCGCGCGGTGCTGCAGCTCGGCGCGGCGGCGCTCGTCATCACGGCCGTGGTGCGCTCGCTGCTGCTGTCGGTGCTGCTGCTGGTCGGCATGTTCGCCGTGGCGGTGGTGACGACCGTGCGGCGGGTCGGGGCGCGGTCCGCGTGGCCGTGGGCGGCGCTGGCGATGGCCGCGGGCCTTCTGCCGGTGCTGGCGATCATCCTGCTGACCGGCACCGTGCCGCTGACCGGCATCGGGCTCATCCCGATCGTCGGGATCATCCTCGGCAACACGATGAACGGCCACACCCTGGTCGGCCGGCGGGCCTTCGCGGCGTTGCGGGAGGAGCACGGGCAGTACGAGGCGGCCCTGTCCATCGGCCTCAACCGCGGCCAGGCGATCGGCGAGGTCGTCCACCGGCGCGTGCCGGAGGCGCTCATCCCCGGGCTGGACCAGGTCCGCACCGCCGGGGTGGTCACCCTGCCGGGGGCCTTCATCGGGGTGCTGCTCGGGGGTGGCTCGCCCGGTCAGGCGGCAGCCGCCCAGGTGTTGGTGCTGGTCGGGATCATGGCGGCGCAGACGACGACCGCGGTGGTCGCCGAACGGCTGATCAGGGACGCTCGGCTGCTGCCGCCCGACCTCGTGGCCGCCCTGCGCCCCTAGCCGGGCGGGCCACCGGCCTCGGCGGTCACCGACAGCGCGACCTGACCATGTCCACGGTGCCCTCCAGCCGGCCCGGACCGGGCCCCATGCGGTAGCCCGCCCGCCGGTAGAAACGGTGGTTCGCCGAGGCCGCTGCGCCGGTGTTCAGCCGGTAGTGGTGGACGGTGTCGGGCGCGGCGGCCTCGCAGAGCGCGAGCAGCTCCCGGCCGAGCCCGCGGCCCTGCAGGTCGGGGGCGACCATGAGCCGGCCGGTCTCCCACGTGGTGGCGTCCTCCGGGGCGACCCGGCCCCGGACCGAGCCGACGAGCCGCCCGTCGGAGCGGACCACCCAGGTCCGCCAGCGGTCCAGGGAGGCGACGGTCGCGGGGACGTCCTCCATCGGTCCGGCCCACCCCCCCGCCGCCGCGTGGACCTCCGGCAGCCAGCAGGCCCGCTGCAGCACGACCAGCTCGGGGGCGTCGGCGGGCACGGCGTGGCACACCTCGAGGCCGGCCAGCCCGACGGCGGCCGCGGAGGGGTGCAGCAGGTCGGGTCGCCGGGCCGCGGTGCGGGCCAGCCGTTGCGCGTGGCGCCAGCGGGCGATCGCGGCGTGGTCGCCGGAGAGCAGGACGGGCGGCACCTCCCGCACCGTGCCGTCGTCGTCCCAGCGCGCCGGGCGCGTGTAGACCGGGTACTCCAGCAGGCCGTCCTCGTGCGACTCCTCGACGAGGGAGTCGGCGTTGCCGACGACGCCGGGCACGAGGCGGGCGACCGCCTCGACGATCGCGAGCACGGCGACCTCACCGCCGCCCAGCACGTAGTCGCCGAGCGAGACCACGTCGACCGGCATCCGGGCGGCGGCGTGCTCCAGCACCCGCTCGTCGATGCCCTCGTACCGGCCACAGGCGAACGCCAGCCAGGGCTCGGCGGCGAGCTCGCGCGCCAGCGCCTGGGTGAACCGGACGCCGCCGGGGCCGGGCACGACCAGCCGGGGGCGGTCGCCCGCCCGGGCCGCCCTCCCGGCGCCCACCACGTGGTCGAGCGCCTCGGCCCACGGCTCCGGCCGCATCACCATGCCGGCGCCGCCGCCGAACGGCGCGTCGTCCACGGTGCGGTGCCGGTCGTGGGCGAAGTCGCGCAGGTCGTGCACCGAGACGTCCAGGACACCGTCCCTGCGGGCGCGGCCGAGGAGCGAGAGGTCAAGGGGGGAGAGGTATGCCGGGAAGATCGTCACCACGTCGACGCGCACCGGAGTCAGCCCCCGTCGTCGAGCTCGAGGAGGCCCGGCGGCGGGTCGACGACGACCCGGCCACCGGCCACGTCGACCTCCGGCACCAGCTGCCGGACGAACGGCACGCGGGCCGAGCCACCGGCCACGAGCCGGATCACGAGCAGGTCCTGGGCGGCGCCCAGCTCCAGCCCGAAGACCTCCCCAAGCTCGGCACCCGTGGGGTCGACGACGCGCAGGCCGACGAGCTCCTCCTCGTACCAGGCGTCGGCGTCCCCGGCGTCCCCGGCGTCCCCATCGCCTCCGGCGTCCTGCGAGGCTCCACGGGCCTCCGGCGCGCCGGCGGCGGCGTCCTCGGCCAGCAGCGCCGCGCCCCGCAGGGACTCCGCGGCGGTGCGGTCCAGCACCCCCTCGAAGGCCAGCAGCCAGGTGCGCCCGTGCAGCCGGGCGGAGCGCAGGGTCAGCGCGCGCGGCACCAGGGACCCGGCGGCGGCCTCGGTGCCGAGCACCGCTCCACTGCGGAAGCGGCCCTGCGGGTCGTCGGTGTGCAGGGCGACGGTCACCTCGCCGCGCAGGCCGTGGGCCCGTCCGACGCGAGCCACCAGGCGGGACATGGCACCTCCGGAGAGACGACGAGGGGGGTGGGTCGGGACCGGGGTCCCGGCCCACCCCACCCCTCGGTGTGGTGTCGTGGAAGCGGTCAGCGCACCCGGTCGGTGTCGACGATGTCGACCCGCACGGGCCGGCCGCCCGCCAGCGCGCTCATCACGGTGCGCAGCGCGCTCGCCGTGCGCCCGGAGCGGCCGATGACGCGGCCGAGGTCCTCGGGGTGCACGCGCACCTCGAGCACCTCCCCGCGCCGCAGCTCCTTGCGGCGGACGGCGACGTCGTCCTTGTGGTCGACGATGCCGGTGACGAGGTGCTCCAGCGCCTCCTCGAGCATGCTCAGGCCTCGTCGGCGGGTGCCTCGACCGGAGCCTCGGCAGCCGGGGCCTCGGCAACGGACTCCTCGGCAACCGGGGCCCCCTCAGCAGCCGGCACCTCGGCAACCGGGGCCTCCTCAGCAGCCGGCGCCTGGGCAGCGACCGGCGCCGCCGCGGCGGGGGCCTCCTCGACCGGTGGGGCGTCGGCCTTCTTCGCGGCCCTCTTGCGCGCGGTGGTCGCACCCGAGCCGTCGGCGGCGTCGCCCTTGCCGGCCGCCGCGACCGCGGCCTCGTACAGGTCCTTCTTCGCCGGCTTGGGCTCGGGGGTGCGCAGGGTCCCCTCCGCACCGGGCTCGCCGCGGAACCGCTGCCAGTCACCGGTCACCTTGAGCAGGGCCATGGCGGCCTCGGTGGGCTGGGCGCCCTGGCCCAACCAGTACTGCGCCCGCTCGGAGTCGATGTCGATGACCGAGGGCTCCTCGGTCGGGTGGTACTTGCCGATCTCCTCGATCGCCCGGCCGTCGCGCTTGGTGCGCGAGTCCATGACGACGACGCGGTAGTACGGACGCCGGATCTTGCCCAGGCGCTTCAGACGAATCTTGACGGCCACGAGGGTGGTGTCTCCTGTTTCCTGTTCGGGTTGAGCACGCCACGACCCGGGTGGGGACACGCGGGAGGGAGCACTCGTGGACGCGTGCGGACGGGTGAGAGGGTCCGGTCGCACGGGTACGGCGGACCATTCTGCCAGACCGTTCGCCCGTGCAGGACCACCGGATGGTCGGCACCGGGCCCGCCGGCATGACAGGCTCTGCCATGGTGCCCCGGGTGCCACCGGTGCCATGCTGCGCCCTGACGACCGGCAACAGGTGCCGGCGCGGGGGGCGAACGATCGTCGAGGAGGACGAACATGAGTGGGCGGACGATGGGACCGGTCGACACGATCTGGCTCAACATGGACCGCCCCGACAACCTCATGGTCATCGACTCCCTCATGCTCCTCGATGGCCCCGTCGACTGGGACCGGGTCCGCGACGTGCTCCAGCGCCGGCTCGTGGACCGCTACCCGGTCTTCCGCCAGCACCCGGTCCGCCCGCCCAACCCGGTGGCCATGCCGCGGTGGGAGGACGACGCCGACTTCGACCTCGAGCGGCACGTGGTCCCGGTCACCCTGGAGCGCGCCGACGACGAGACCCTCGGTGCCTACGTCGACTCCCAGACCAGCCGGTCCTTCGACCGGGAACACCCGCTCTGGGAGTGCCACTTCATCGACGGCGGGCCGGGCGGCTCGGTGATCTACCTGCGGATCCACCACGCCATCGCCGACGGGATCGCCCTGATCTCCGTCCTGGTCTCCCTCACCGACTCCGAGGCCGGCGCCGACCTCGCCGAGGCGGCCGGTGACGCGGTTCCAGTGCCGCCACGCGGCATACCCGCCGGTTCGCCGGTCTCCGGGCTGGTCCAGGACGCCGCCCGCCTCACCCGGTCCGCGGGTGCCACGGCCGCCGGGCTGACCAAGGCGGCCGCCGAGGCGGCCCTCGAGCTGCCCAAGCACCTCGGCCCGCACGCCGTGGTGGACGCGCTCACCCTTGCCGGCCGCACCGGCCGCGTCGCCGGCAAGCTGCTGCTCACCGCCCCCCCGCGTGGTCCGCTGACCGGCCATCCCCGCACCCGCAAGCGCGCCGCGTGGTCGACCGCCTTCCCGCTCCGGGATGTCAAGCGGGTGGGCCGGGCCAGCGGGGCGACGGTCAACGACGTCCTGCTCGGCGCCGTGGCCGGCGCCCTGCGCACGTACCAGATCGAGCACGGCGCCAAGCCGTCCGACCTCACCACGATGGTCCCGGTCAACGTCCGCGACCTCAGCAAGCCGCTCCCGCCGGAGCTCGGCAACGAGTTCGCACTCGTGTTCTTCAACTACCCCTGCGAGGTGCCCGGCCCCCTGGAGCGGGTCGCCGAGAGCCACCGGCGCATGGAGGAGATCAAGAGCTCCCCGGAGGCGTCGGTCACCTTCGGGCTGATCGGCGCGATCGGCCGCAGCGGCAAGGAGATGGAGCGCCTGCTCGTCGAGTTCTTCGCCGACAAGGCCGTCGGCGTCACCACCAACGTCCCCGGGCCCCGGGAGCGGCGCTACATCGCCGGCAACGGCCTCGCCAGCGTGCTGGCCTGGGTGCCCGGCTCCGGGCACCAGACGCTGGGGGTCTCGATCGTGACCTACGCGGACGAGGTGCGCGTGGGCTTCAAGGTCGACGCCTCCCGGATCCCCGACCCGGAGGCCCTCGTGGAGGCCTTCGAGAGCGAGGTGGACACGCTCTCCCGCGTCGCCGCGGCGGTCCGCCAGCCGCACTGAGACTGCGGGCCGGCCACCGTGGCCGGGCGGGCGGTCGGGTGGCCGGGGCCGGGTTCGTCTCGGTCGTCGGGGTCCCCTGACGGACCGGTGCCGCGACCGTCGGCGCGGCCGCTGCTAGGAGACCCGGGTCCCCCGCAGCACGATGTGGCGCGGCGACGCCAGGGCCCCGACGTCCGTGCGGGGGTCCGCGTCGAGCACGAGCAGGTCCGCGTCCTCGCCCTCGGCGAGCCCCGGCCGCCCCAGCCACTCCCGGGCGCCCCAGGTGCCCGCGTGCAGCGCCTCCAGGGGGCTCAGCCCGGCCCACACGAGCTCGGCGACCTCCCGGGCCACCAGACCGTGCGGCAGTGACCCACCGGCATCGGTGCCGACGTAGAGCGGGACGCCCGCCTCGTGGGCCGCGCCGATGGTCGCGTAGCGCCGTTCGTGCAGGTCGAGCATCCGCCGGTGGTAGGCGGGGAACCGCTCGCGGGCCGGCTCCGCGATGCTCGGGAAGGTGGCGATGTTGACCAGCGTGGGCACGACCGCCACACCCTGGGCGGCGAACTCCTCGATCGTGTCCGCCACCAGACCCGTGCCGTGCTCGACGCAGTCCGTGCCGGCGGCGACGAGGTCCCTCAGGGAGTCCGGGCCGAAGCAGTGCGCGGTGGTGCGGGCCCCCTCCTCGTGCGCGGCGGCGACCGCCTCGACGAGCACCTCGCGCGGCCAGCACGGCGCGAGGTCTCCGGTGTCCCGGTCGATCCAGTCGCCGACGAGCTTGACCCAGCCGTCGCCGGCCCGGGCCTCGAGGCGCACCTGCTCGACGAGCTGGTCGGGCTCCACCTCGTGGGCGAAGCCGCGGATGTAGCGACCGGTCCGGGCGATGTGGCGGCCCGCCCGGACGAGCTTGGGGAGGTCCTCGCGCTCCTGCACCCAGCGGGTGTCCGCGGGCGACCCGGCATCCCGGATCAGCAGCGTCCCCGCCGCCCGGTCGTCGAGGGCCTGCCGCTCCGCGGTGGGCCGGTCGACCGCCCCCTGGGGCCCGAGCCCCACGTGGCAGTGGGCGTCGACCAGGCCGGGCAGCACCCAGCCGTCGAGCCTGACGACGTCGGCCCCCGGCGCGCTCGGCCGCCCGAAGGTGAGCCGCCCGCCGACCACCCAGGCCTCCGCCCGGACGTCCTGGGGGCCGACGAGCACGGGTCCGGTGAGGTGCAGGGTCGTCGCCACGGACCCAACCTAGCGAGCGGAGAGCGCCCGCAGCTCGCCGCGCAGCGCCTCGAGCAGCACCCCGTGGTCGGGGACCAGGTCGGGGTCGGAGACGACCGTGACGGCCAGCTCGCCGGCATACGAGAGGACGTCGAAGGACACCGTGACGTTCCCGGGGTTGACGGCGACCGGTGCGATCGAGGTGACGGTGGCCCCCGCGAGGGACAGCGGCACCGCGGGGCCGCGGACGTCGGTCTCGAAGGTGTGCACCAGCCGCTGGGCCGACACGAACCGCTGGAACACGCCGACCGCGGCGAGCAGCCGGAACGCGGGGGTGAGCAGCGCGGCGCTGCCGCCCCGACGGCCGTCCGCGCCGAGGCGCGCCGTCTCGGCGACGACCGCGGCGAGCCGGGCGGCCGGGTCACCGGCGGTCGGCACGCGCACCGGCAGCACCCCCACCTCGTTGCCCAGGGCAGCGGTGGTCGCCGAGGCCCGCCCGGACACCGGCACGGAGACGACGACCTCGGGCAGCCGCTCCCCCCGGGAGCACGCGAGGGTGGCGAGGGCTCCGGCCACGGCGGCCACCACGACGTCGTTGACGGTCCCGCCCGCCGCCCGGCCGGCCTGGTGGACGTCGGACAGCGGCACGCACACCAGGTCCAACCGTCGGTGCGGCCCGGTCGGCCGCAGCAGGCTGGTCGCCGGCACGAGCGCCGGCCGACCGAGGCCGAGCTCGGCGGCACTGCCGCGCAGCCGTCGAGGGGCCGAGGGCAGGTGACGCAGGGCCCGGGCGCGCTCCGACCAGGCGTCGCGGGCGAGGTCCGTCCACGACGGCGCCCGCTCCGGCCGCGTCACCGAGGAGGACCGCTGCCGACCCGGCGGCGGGTCGGCCCTACCGGCGCGGTCGGCGGGGGAGGTGGCGGCACCGTCGGCGAGGGCCCCGAGGACGGCGAGGCCGCCGATGCCGTCGGCGAGCACGTGGTGGAGCACGACCACCACGGCGCGCACCCTCCCGTCCGCGTCGACGAGGGCCCGCACCCGCCACGGCGGCCGGTCCGCGGGCAGCCGCGCCATGACGGCGTCCGCCGTGGCGTCCAGCACGGCCCGCGGCACGGGGGCGTCGTCGGCGTCGGCGGGGCCGGCGAGGCCGGCGAGCTCGACCGCCTGCAGGTGAGCGGTCACCTCGAAGTCCCGGTCGGCGACCCACACGGGACGTCCGCACCCCAGCGGGGTCCGCACCAGGCGGCGGTGCAGCCGGGGCACCCGCGGGACCCGCTCCCGCAGGACCTGCTCCAGGGCGGGGACGGAGGGGGACGCCCCCGGGTCGAGGACCAGGACCGCGCCCAGGTGCATGGGCACGCAGCCTCGGTCGACCGCCACCGACATCACGTCGTTGGCGCTGGCCCGGTCGATGATCACCCTCGAGACCCTAGGCCCGGCCCAGCGGGGCGGCGACCCTCAGCTGCCTCGCGGCCCCCCCGCCGAGCCGGGGAGGAACTTCTCGAAACCCTTCGGCAGGGCCGCCGGGTCCAGCGCGGCCGGCTCCGCGGCGGACGGGCCCGGCCCACCCGGGCCGTCCGGACCCCCGGCCCCGAAGGCCGCGCCACCCCCACTCGCGCGCGCCGTGGCCGCGCGCTCGGTGGCGGCGCGCTCCTCGGCGGCCCGCTTGGCCGGGTTGCCCGACTTGGACTTCTTGCGCCCCTGCTGCACGGTGCGGCCCTTGCGCCCGGCTCCCCCACCCACCCCGGGCATCCCCGGCATACCCGGGATCCCGCCGCCGCGGGCGAGCTGCTTCATCATCTTCTGCGCCTCGCCGAAGCGCTCGAGCAGGCCGTTCACCTCGCTGACGGTGACGCCGGAGCCCTTGGCGATCCGGGCGCGGCGCGAGCCGTTGATCTGCTTGGGGTGGTTGCGCTCGAACGGGGTCATCGAGCGCACCATCGCCTCGACCCGGTCGAACTCGCGCTCGTCGAAGGAGTCGAGCTGGGCGCGCATCTGCCCCATCCCGGGCATCATCCCCAGCACCGACTTCAGCGAGCCCATCCGCTTGATCGCAGCCATCTGGTCGAGGAAGTCGTCGAAGGTGAAGTCCTCGGCGGCGAGGAACTTGCGCTCCATCTCCGCGGCCTGGGTCCGGTCGAAGGCCCGCTCCGCCTGCTCGATGAGGGTGAGCACGTCCCCCATGTCGAGGATGCGGGAGGCCATCCGGTCGGGGTGGAAGACCTCGAAGTCGCTCACGCCCTCACCGGTGGAGGCGAACATGATCGGCCGGCCGGTGACGGTGGCGACCGAGAGCGCCGCGCCGCCGCGGGCGTCACCGTCGAGCTTGGTCAGCACCACGCCGGTGACGTCGACGCCGTCCAGGAACGCCTCGGCGGTCTCGACGGCGGCCTGCCCGATCATCGCGTCGAGGACGAAGAGGACCTCGTCGGGCGCGACCGCGGCGCGGATGTCGGCCGCCTGCTGCATGAGGTTCTCGTCCACCGCGAGCCGGCCGGCGGTGTCGACGACGACGACGTCGTGCTGACGGGACCGCGCCGCCTCGACGCCGGCACGCGCCACCGTCACCGGGTCGCCGTAGGAGCGGGTCCCCTCGACGCCGCCGGTGACGGCGTCGTGCCCGAAGACGTTCCCCCGCTCAGGCGCGAAGACCGGCACCCCGGCGCGCTCCCCGACGACCTCGAGCTGGGTGACGGCGTTGGGCCGCTGGAGGTCCGCGGCGACGAGCAGCGGGGTGTGTCCCTGTGCCTTCAGCCAGGCCCCCAGCTTCCCGGCGAGTGTGGTCTTGCCGGACCCCTGAAGGCCGGCCAGCATGATGACGGTCGGCGGGGCCTTGGCGAAGCGCAGCGTGCGGGTCTGCCCGCCGAGCACCTCGATGAGCTCCTCGTGCACGATCTTGACGACCTGCTGGGCCGGGTTGAGCGCCTCGGAGACCTCGGCGCCGAGGGCCCGCTCCCGCACCGCGTGCGTGAACTCCTTGACGACGGGCAGCGCCACATCGGCCTCGAGGAGCGCCATCCGGATGTCCCGGACCGTCTTGTTGACGTCGGACTCGCTGAGGCGGCCCTTCGACTTGAGGTTGCGGAAAGTCGCTGTCAGGCGGTCGGAGAGGCTCGTGAACACCGGTCAAGGCTAACCGCAGCCCCGAGCCCGGGCGCACGCTCAGCCGGGGTGCGCCGTGCCGTCGCAGGTGTCGATGACCAGACCGACGACCGCGGCGACCTTCGAGGGCTCGAGCACCCGGCCGTCGGGCTCGGTGAGGTAGAAGGTGTCCAGGGTCTGGCCGGCATACGTCGCGATGTGGGCGGACCGGACCGAGAGCCCGGCCCGCGCGAACGCCATCCCGACCTCGTGGAGGAGGCCGGGGCGGTCCTCGGCGCGCACCTCCAGCACCGTGGCGTCCGTGCTGGCGCCCGGCACGAGCAGGGCCCGCGTCTGGCCCGGCGCCCCCGTCCGCCGGGAGCGTGCGCTGGACCGGCGGCGCCGCTCCAGCGGGTGCAGGGGCGCCCGGTCGCCGTGCGCGAGCCGGACCAGCCCGCGCGTGATCTGCGCGGGGTCCGGCTCGGCGCCGGTCGGTGACTCGACGTGCCACTCGTTGACCGCCACCGCCTCGATGGTGCGGAGGATCGCGGTGCGCACGACGTGCCCCTCGGCCGCGAGGAGCCCGGCCGTGTCGGCGAAGAGGCCCAGGCGGTCGCGGTCCGCGATGTCGATGCGGAAGGAACCGCCGCCCGCGACGACCTCCACGAGCGGCTCGCCGGCCGCCAGCGCGCTCCGGACCGCCTCCGGCACCACGGGCGGCCCGGAGTCGACCGGAGCGGCCACGCCGCTCTCCAACCGGTCCTGCACGGCGCTCGTGAGCTGTCGCAGCAGCGTGGCCCGCCAGTCCGTCCACGCCTTGGGGCCCGCGGCGGAGGCGTCCGCCTCGGTGAGGGCGAGGAGCAGCGCGAAGCGGTCGGCGTCGTGGTCGACCGCCGCCGCGGCGGCCTCGACCGTGGCCGGGTCGGCATGGTCCCGGCGGGTGGCGAGCTCGATGAGCGTCAGGTGCTCGCGCACCAGCAGCTCCAGCGTCGCGACGTCCTCCGGCGCGAAGCCGAGCCGGCGCGCCACGGTGGCGGCGAGGGGCGCGCCGGTGAGGGAGTGGTCGCGAGTCCCCGGCACCTTGCCGATGTCGTGGAGGAGTGCCGCGACGAGGAGCAGGTCGGCCCGGGCGACCCCCCGCACCAGGCCGGTGGCCCGCACCACGGTCTCGACGAGGTGGCGGTCGACGGTATGCCGGTGCACCGGGCTGCGCTGGGGGCGGGACCGCACCGCGCTCCACTCGGGGATCCACCGCTCGACGATCCCCACCTGGTCCAGTCCCTCCCAGACGGCCACGAGCCCGGGGCCGGTGGCCAGCAGGTCCGCGAACAGGTCGAGCGCGAGCCCCGGCCACGGCGAGGAGAGGTCCGGGCAGCGGGTGGCGAGGTTGTCCAGCGTCGCCGGCGAGAGCGGCAGGTTCGCCCGGGCCGCGACCACGGCGGCGCGCAGCGGCAGCACCGGGTCGCCCTCGACGAGCCGCCCGGAGCCGAGGACGACCTCGCCGTCGCTCTCGAAGAGCCCGAAGCCGAGCGGCACCATCTGCGGCCGGCGTGGCCCCACCCGCAGCACCCGGGCCCGCTGGGACTGCCCGGCTCGCCGGGCGGTGGCGTCGACGGCGTAGGCGATGACGCGGCCGGCGCCGGAGACGTCGGTGAGGAGGTCGTCGGGGTCGGCATAGCCGAGCAGCGCAGCCACCGCGTCGTGCTCCTCGCGCCCCAGGCGGTCCCGGCCCCGGCCGGTGACGACGTGCACGGCGTCGCGCACGTCGAGGAGCCGCTCGTGCGCAGCGTCGACGCCGCCGTGCGGGCGGTCGGCCAGCCACGCCTGGGCGAGGGCCTTGAGGACCGTCATGTCCCGCAGGCCGCCGTGCGCCTCCTTGAGGTCCGGCTCCAGCGACTGGGCGAGGTCACCGTGGCGCGCGTGGCGGGTGGCGAGCGTCTCCGCGAGCGACGGCAGCCGGGTGCGCGCGTTGGCCCGCCAGTCGTGGGCGATCGTCGAGCGCGCCGCCGCGACCACCTGGGGGTCACCCGCGACGCAGGTGAGGTCGAGCAGCCCGATGGCCGCGCTGAGGTCGGCCGCCGCGACGCTGCGACACTGCGCGACCGAGCGGACGCTGTGGTCGAGGCGGGCGCCGCTGTCCCAGATGGGGTACCAGATCCGGTCCGCGAGCGCGGTCGTCTCGGCGGCGCCGAGGGAGCGGCCGAAGTGGAGCAGGACGAGGTCGTAGTCGCTGAGGGGGCCGACCTCCCCGCGACCCAGGCTCCCGACGGCGGCGAGCGCCACGCCGTCGAGCCGCCGTCCGGCGGTCGCCTCGGCCCAGAGCCCCGCGAGCCAGGTGCGGCCGAAGTCCGTGAGCCGCTGACGCCGCTGCGGGCCAGCCCCCGGGTCGGTGAAGCCGCGCGTGCCCGCCAGGTCGAGACGGGTGGCGGTCACGTCACCGCGCTCGGTGCTCATGGCCATCTTCCTCCTCCGGTGCGGGCGTCGGTGCCGTGGCACGGTGCGGTGCGGTGCGGTGCGGTCGTGGCGCGGCACCGGGGCGGTGGCGCCGGGGCGGGGCCTGCGGTGGTGCCGACCGGCCCGCACGCCGGGGCGGGCCGGTGGGACCTCGGTCCCGCCGGCCCGCCCCGGGTCTCGCTCGACCTCAGAGAGCCTCGGGGCCGCGCTCCCCGGTTCGGACCCGGGCGACGTCGTCGACCGGGACGACCCACACCTTCCCGTCGCCGATCCGTCCGGTGTGCGCCGCCTTGAGGATCACGTCGACGACGCTGGAGGAGTCGAAGTCGTCGGTCAACACCTCGACCCGCACCTTGGGCACGAAGTCCACGGTGTACTCGGCTCCGCGGTAGACCTCGCTGTGGCCGCGCTGCCGGCCGTAGCCGGAGGCCTCGCTGACGGTCATGCCCGCGATGCCGTAGACCTCGAGGGCCTCCTTCACCTCGTCGAGCTGGTGCGGCTTGATGATCGCGGTGATGAGCTTCATGCGGACGCTCCTTCGTGGGTCTTGGTCGACGTGGCCGCCGCTGTGGGTCCACCGGAGCCCAAGCGGCCACCGCTGAGCCCGCTGATGTCGTAGCCGGTCTCGGCGTGCTCCTCGAGGTCGACGCCGGCGACCTCCTCGGCCTCGCTGACCCGGAAGCCGATGGTCTTGTCCAGCCCGAGCCCGATGAGGTAGGTGAGGACGAAGGAGTAGACCATGACCGCGACCGCCCCGACGACCTGGCGCCACAGCTGGTCGACGCCGCCACCGTAGAAGAGGCCGTCGACCCCGGCGGGAGCCACCGCGCTGGCCAGGAACCCGACACCGATGGTGCCGATGAGGCCGCCGACGAGGTGCACGCCCACGACGTCGAGGCTGTCGTCGTATCCGAAGCGGTACTTCAGGCCCACGGCGAAGGCACAGCCTGCGCCGGCGACCGCCCCGAGGGCGATGGAGCCGACGGGGGTCAGCGCCGAGCACGCCGGGGTGATGGCGACCAGGCCGGCGACGACGCCGGAGGCCGCACCGAGGGAGGTCGGGTGACCGTCACGGAAGCGCTCCACGAGCAGCCAGCCGAGCATCGCGGCACCGGTCGCCGCCAGCGTGTTGACCCAGACCACCGAGGCCGTGGCGCCGGCGCCGAGCGCCGAGCCCGCGTTGAACCCGAACCAGCCGAACCACAGCAGGCCGGCACCGACCATGACCAGGGTGAGGTTGTGCGGCCGCATCGGCTCCTTGCCGAAGCCGAGCCGCTTGCCGAGCACGAGGGCGAGCGCCAGGCCGGCCGCGCCGGCGTTGATGTGGATCGCCGTCCCGCCGGCGAAGTCGATCGCCTTGAGGTTGTTCGCGATCCAGCCGCCGGTCTCGGCCGCGAAGCCGTCGAAGGCGAAGACCCAGTGGGCGACCGGGTTGTAGACGAGCAGCGCCCACACGACCGTGAAGACGGTCCACGTCGTGAACTTGGCCCGGTCGGCGATCGCCCCGCTGATCAGCGCCACGGCGATGATCGCGAAGACGGACTGGAAGGCGACGAAGGCCATGGCCGGGATGGTGCCGAAGACGCGGTCTCCCATCAGGCCGTCGAGGCCGAAGTGCTGGAAGGGGTTGCCGATGAGGCCGTTCCACGACTCACCGAACGCCTCGCTGTAGCCCCAGAGCACCCAGGTCACCGAGATCGTGCCCATGGCGATGAAGCTCATCATCATCATGTTCAGGACGCTCTTGGAGCGGACCATGCCACCGTAGAAGAGGGCGAGACCGGGGGTCATGAGCAGCACCAGCGCGGCGCTGGCCAGGACCCAGGCGGTGTCGCCGCTGTTGATTTCCATGGGCGCAACTGTCAACGGGGCACGTTTCGCGGCGTGACGTGGCGTGTTTCACCGGTGTTGCGTCGGCAGGCGCCACGTAATGATCCGGTTTCGGGTCCGGTCCCCTCCCAGATGGTGAGACCGGTTCGCCGGCGGGGCCGGGACCGGCCGGGCGGCCGGCCCCTCAGGCGACGATCGCGTCCACGAACGCCTCGGGGTCGAAGGGCGCGAGGTCGTCCGGCCCCTCGCCCAGACCCACGAGCTTGACGGGGACGCCGAGCTTGCGCTGGACGGCGACGACGATGCCACCCTTGGCGGTCCCGTCCAGCTTGGTGAGCACGATGCCGGTGATGCCGGTGACCTCGGCGAAGACCTCGGCCTGGCGCAGCCCGTTCTGCCCGGTGGTCGCGTCGAGGACGAGCAGCACCTCGTCCACGGGCGACTGCTTCTCGATGACCCGCTTGACCTTGCCGAGCTCGTCCATGAGGCCGACCTTGGTGTGCAGCCGGCCGGCGGTGTCGATGACCACGACGTCGGCCTCGAGCTCGGCCCCGGCCCGCACGGCGTCGAAGGCCACGCTGGCCGGGTCGGCGCCCTCCCGGTCCGAGCGCACGGTCGGCACACCCACGCGCTCGCCCCACGTCTGCAGCTGGTCCGCCGCCGCCGCCCGGAAGGTGTCGGCGGCACCGAGCACGACGTCCTTGTCCTCGGCGACCAGCACCCGGGCCAGCTTGCCGACGGTCGTCGTCTTGCCCGTGCCGTTGACCCCCACGACGAGGATGACCGACGGACGTCCCTCCGCCCGTGAGGCCGCCACGGTGCGGTCCATGGCCGGGTCGACCAGCGCCAGCAGCTCCTCGCGCAGCCACCCCCGCACCACGGCCTCGTCGGTGGTCCCCGCGACCGCGACCCGGGTGCGCAGCCGCTCGACCAGCTCGGTGCTCGCCTCGACACCGAGGTCGGCGGTGATGAGGGTGTCCTCGACCTCCTCCCAGGCCTCCTCGTCGAGCTTGCCGCGGGAGAGCAGGGCGAGCAGGCCCTTGCCGATGGCGGTGTTGGACCGGGCCAACCGGGCCCGCAGCCGCTGCAGCCGCCCCTCGGGCGCCTCGGGGCGCTCGAGGGTGGGAGCCGCCGGGACCGGCGGGGCCTCCAGGACGTCGGTCCCGGCGGGCGGCGGCAGGGTGGCGGTCGCGGCGCCACGGCCGGCGCCGTCGGCGCCGGGCTCGCCGCCGGGGGCGCCACCCGGTGCCCGGCGCTCCTCCCGCTCGGCGCCGCGTCCGCGTCGTCCGCGGAGCAGCCCCAGGGCCAGGCCGCCGAGGACGACGAACAGCCCGACGGCGACGGCGAGGTACTCCCACACGGTGTCGATGGCGCTCACCGGCCCATCCTCGCAGGGGCGAGGACCCCGGCCCAACACGCGCCGCGACCCACCGGTCCCGGTCGCGCCACGGGCGGAGTTCCCGGCCGGGCGCCGCTCCGCGGCCTGGGTGCCGACCCGGTCAGAAGATGCGGACCCGGTCCTCCGGCGGCACCCACATCCCGTCGCCCTCGGCGGTGCCGAAGGCCTCGTGGAACTCCCCGAGGTTGCGCACGGCGTTGCCCCGCAGGTCCATCGGGGAATGGGGGTCGAGCGAGAGCAGGCGCACCGCCTCCGCCTTCCGGGCCTTGCCGCACCAGATCTGCGCCCAGCCGAGGAAGAACCGCTGCTCGCCGGTGAGCCCGTCCATCTCGGGGGCGCCCTGCGCCCCGGTGGCGATCCGGTAGGCCGCGTGCCCGATGGCCAGGCCCCCGAGGTCGCCGATGTTCTCTCCGACGGTGAGCGCACCGTTGACGTGGTGCCCCGGGGCGTCCCGGCTGTCGAGGGCGTCGAACTGCGAGACGAGCCGGGCGGCGAGCGCGTCGAACTGCTCGCGGTCCTCGTCGGTCCACCAGTTGCGCAGGGCGCCTGAGCCGTCGTACTGCGACCCCTGGTCGTCGAAGCCGTGGCCGATCTCGTGGCCGATGACCGCCCCGATGCCGCCGTAGTTGGCGGCGTCGGCGGCGTCGACGTCGAAGAAGGGCGGCTGCAGGATGGCTGCGGGGAAGACGATCTCGTTCAGGCCCGGGTTGTAGTAGGCGTTGACCGTCTGCGGAGTCATGAACCACTCGTCCCGGTCCACCGGTCCGCCGAGCTTGGCCAGGTTGCGGTCGACCTCGAAGGCGCTCGCGCGCCGCACGTTGCCGAGCAGGTCCAGGCCGTCCACCTCCAGCGCGGCGTAGTCGCGCCACCGCTCCGGGTACCCGATCTTGGGGCGGAACGCCTCGAGCTTCGCCAGGGCCTGGTCGCGCGTCCGCGGGCCCATCCACGGCACCCGGTCGAAGGAGTGGCGGAAGGCCTCGACGAGGTTGCCGACCAGCTCGTTCATCCGCGCCTTGGCGTGCGGGGGGAAGTGCCGCTCGACGTAGAGCTGGCCCACCGCCTCGCCGAGCGCGTCCTCGACCAGGGCGACCCCACGCTTCCACCGGTCACGGAGCTGCGGCACCCCGGAGAGGGTGCGACCGTAGAAGTCGAAGTTCTCCGCCACGAACGCCGCGGACAGGTAGGGCGCGTAGGCGTGCACGACGTGCCACCGCAGCCAGTCCTGCCACGCCGCGAGCGGCTCCTCGGCGAGGGCCGTCGCCATGGCGGTGAGATAGCCCGGCTGCCGGGCGACCGTGGCGTCCAGCGCCCCGTCGGGCGCCCCCATGCCGGAGAGGTAGGCCGTCCAGTCCACCCCGGGGGTGAGCTCGGCCAGGCCGGCCCGGTCCAGGAGGGTGTAGGTGCGCACGGGGTCGCGGTTGCTCACCTTGTCCCAGTGGGCCGCGGCGAGCCGGGTCTCCACGGCGAGGACGCGCCCCCCCGCCGCCGCCGCGTCCTCCACCCCGATCAGGACGAGCATCCGCTCGACGTGCCCGCGGTACGCGGCCAGGGTCCCGGCGTGCTGCTCCTCGCGGTAGTACGCCTCGTCCGGGAGGCCGAGCCCACCCTGCTCGAGGTAGACGACGTAGCGCGTGGGGTCACGGTCGTCGGTGTTGACGAACGGCAGGACGGGGCCGTGGACGCCGCTGCGGGCCACCCGGCCCAGCAGGGCGGGGAGCTCGGCGGTGGAGGCCAGGCCGTCGACCTCGGCGAGGTCGCCGGCGATCGGCGTGGACCCCGCGGCCTCGACGGCCTCCTCGTCCAGGAAGCTGGCGTAGAGGTCGCCCACCTTGCGGGCGGCCGACCCCGCCGGCGGGTCGCCCGCCGCCGCCTCGGTGATCAGCCGGCGGACGTTCGCCTCGGCGGTCTCCCGCAGCACGTCGAAGGTGCCGTAGCGCCCGCGGTCGACGGGGATCTCCGTCGCCTCGAGCCAACCACCGTTGGCGTGCCCGAAGAGGTCGTCCTGCGGCCGGACCGCAGGGTCGAGCGTGTCGGCGTCGATGCCGGACTTCACCTGAGGGCCTCCTGTCGTCGGGGAGGCCCATGCAACCACATGACGGCGACGGCCCCCGTCGGTCGGTCCGGGCGCTGGGTGAGCCGGTGGCGACGGCGGCCGGTGGCGACGGCGGCCGGTGGCGGCGGTGGCCGGTGGCGGCCAGGCGCCGGCTCCTCGGCGCGGGCCGGGCCGGCGTCAGTCCTGGGTCACGCCCCGGCCGGTGGCGGCGGTGGTCGGCGCCGGCTCCTCGGGGCGTTCCTCGGTGCCGCCCGCGGCCGGCGGCGCCTCGCCGCGGTCGAGGCGCTGGCGGACGCCGTCGGTGCGGTCGCGCAGCGAGCCGACGAACTCGTCACCGCGGGGCGTGAGCACCTCACGGCCCTCCCGGCGCGCCGGCACGGCGACGAGGGCGACCACCGTGACGGCGAGGGCAAGGCAGAGGAGCATGCCGAGGACGAGGGCGACCATGTCACCAGTGTGACCGATCGGCCCCCCCGTCCCGAAACCGACACCCCCGGGCGGCTCGTCGTCCGGGCGCCGGTGTGGGCCACCCACCCCGTTACGCTCGGCCGGTGACCGCGCCCTCCGCTCCCCCGGCCGGCGCCGGGAGGCGGCGGCACCGGGTGCCGCTCCTCGTGGAGGTGCTCGTGGCCCTGCTCGCGGTCGCCCTGGTGCAGGCCTTCGTCGTCAAGCCGTTCGGGGTGCCCTCGCAGTCCATGGAGCAGACCCTGCGGGTCGGGGACCGGATCCTCGTCAACCGCCTGGACTCCTCGCTGCAACGGCAGGACGTGGTCGTCTTCGGCCACGGGGCGACGTGGGAGGAGCGGGAGCTGCCCCCCGCCGGCAGCGCTCCCGGCCGGGTCGCGCGCGGCTTCGGGGACCTCACCGGCATCGGTCCGTCGTCGACGGCGTACACGGTCAAGCGCGTCATCGGCCTCCCCGGCGAGACGGTGGGCTGCTGCAGCGCGGACGGGCGGGTCCAGGTCGGCGGGCGGCCGCTCGAGGAGCCCTACGTCTACGAGGACCTGCCCTTCTCGGCCGGCAGCCTGGACTGCTCGACGAGCCCGCGCTCCGCGCGGTGCTTCCCGGCGGTGCGGGTGCCCCGCGACTCCCTCCTCGTCATGGGGGACCACCGGTCGCAGTCGGCCGACTCGGTCGTCGGCTGCCGGGGCTCGGTCGAGGGCCCGGAGTGCGCGCGGCTGGTGCCCCGCGGCCGCGTGGCGGGGCCGGTGGTGGCCCGCATCTGGCCGCTCACCCGGCTGGGCGGCATACCGGGCTGACCACGAGCCGACCGCGGTGACCACGGCCCGACCACGCCGACACCGCTGACTACCGCTCGACCACGCCGGCCACGGGCCGGCCGCGCCGACCACGGGCACCGTCAGGCGGTCGCCGCCACGTCCCGCAGGCGCTGGGAGACCACGGTGGTGACGCCGTCGCCGCGCATGCTGACGCCGTAGAGCGCGTCGCCGACCTCCATCGTCCGCTTCTGGTGCGTGATGACGATGAGCTGGCTGGACTCGCGCAGCTCCTCGAAGAGGGTGAGCAGGCGCCCGAGGTTGGTGTCGTCGAGCGCCGCCTCGACCTCGTCCATGATGTAGAAGGGGCTCGGGCGCGCCTTGAAGATCGCCACGAGCAGCGCGACGGCCACGAGGGACCGCTCCCCGCCGGAGAGCAGCGACAGCCGCTTGACCTTCTTGCCGGGCGGGCGGGCCTCGATCTCGATGCCGGTGCCCAGCATGTCGCCCGGGTCGGTCAGCACCAGCCGGCCGAACCCACCCGGGAAGAGCCGCTCGAAGACGACCTCGAACTGGGCGGCGGTGTCGTGGAAGGCCTCGGTGAAGACCTGCTCGACGCGCTCGTCGACCTCCCGGACGATGTCGAGGAGGTCGCGCCTGGAGCGGGCGAGGTCCTCGAGCTGCCGGGTCAGGAAGGCGTGCCGCTCCTCGAGGGCGGCGTACTCCTCGAGGGCGAGCGGGTTGACCCGCCCGAGCGCCGACAGCGCCCGGTCGGCGCGCCGGAGCCGCTTCTCCTGCTCCTCGCGGACATAGGGCCGCGGCGGCGGGTGCTCCGCCGGGTCGGCCGGGTCGTCCGGCCCGGGGACGTGCGGGACCAGGGTGTGCGGGCCGAAGTCCTCGACGAGGACGTCCGGGTCCGTGCCCAGCTCCTCGACCGCACGCGCCTGGAGCTGTTCGACCAGGGCCACCTGGCGGGCCCGGGCGACCTCGTCGCGGTGAGCGGTGTCGGTGATCTCCCGCAGCTCGTCCTGGCGGGTGCTCAGCTCCACGCGCAGGGCGGCCAGCGCGGTGTCCCGGCTCGCCCGCGCCCGCTCGCCGTCGTCGCGCTCGGTCACCGCCCGGGCGAGCGAGTCGGCGACGGCGACCCCCGCCCACCCGGCCGCGCCACGGACGGCCTCAGCCACGGTGGACTCGCGCTCCCGCCGCTCCCGCCGCTCCCGCAGCCGCTGCCGGGCGGCGACCTCGCCCTGGGCGGCCCCCTCCAGGGACTGCGCGCGGCCCCGCACGGCCCGCGCCCGCTCCTCGCGGGTGCGCAGCGTGAGGCGCAGCTCGGTCTCGCTGGTCCTGGCCCGGCTGGCCGCGAGCTCGAGGCCGTCGCGCTCCTCGGTGGACGGCTCGCCCTGCTCGACCGGCTCCGCGCCGGCCTCCTCGAGGCGCGCGGTGAGGGCGGCGAGCTCGGCGCGGTCGGTCTGCAGCGCCGCCGTCGCCTCGGCCGCGGCGCGCTGGGTGCGCTCGGCCTCCGCCCGGGCCGTGCGGCCGGCGGAGCCGAGGCTGCCGAGGCGCTCGGCGACCCCGGCCATCCGGGCGTCGGAGTCGTGCAGGGCGGCGAGCGCCGCCTCGACGTGCTCCGTCGCCTCGGTCGCCTCGTCGCGGGCCGCGGCCAGGGCGAAGCGCGCCCGCTCGCCGCCGGCCGCCGCGTCCGCGACGTCGGCGCGGCCGGCCTCCAGCGCGGCCTGCACCTCGAGCAGGCTCTGCCCCGAGGTGCTGCCGCCCCGCACGAAGCCGGGGCCGTAGACGTCACCGTCGGCGGTCACCGCCGTGATGCCCCGGCCGCGGGCGACGAGGGAGAGGGCGTGCTCCGCCGAGGGCACCAGGGCCACCCGCTCGAGCAGCTGCTCCAGCGCCGGGCGCACCTGCGCGGGTGCGTCGACGACGTCACGGGCCCACGTGGCCCCGGCGTCCAGCCCCGGCCAGCTCGCGGGGTCACTGGCCCGGGCGGTCTCGCCGACGAGCAGCGTGGCGCGGCCGGCGTCCCCCGTGCGGAGCGCGTCCACGGCACGAGCCGCCGCGGCCGCCGAGCCCACCGCGAGCGCCTCGGAGGCCTCACCGAGGGCCGCGGCGACGGCCGCCTCGTGCCCACCCCGCACGGTGAGCAGGGCCGCCACACCGCCGAGGAGCGCGTGGGCGTGGTCCGCGGCCGCCACCAGGGCGGCGGCGCCGTCCTTGCGGCGCAGGCTGAGCTCGAGCGCCTCACAGCGCGCCTCGCCGGAGGTCCGGTCCCGCTCGGCCGCCCGCTCCTCGGCCTCGAGGGCGGCCACCCGCTCCTCGGCCTCGGCGAGCTCCGCGGCCGCCGCGTCGTGGGCGGCGTCGAGTCCCTGCTCACCCGCCTCGTCCCCGGCCACCGTCGACTCCAGGGCGGCGAACTCGGCGTCCGCCTCGGCGGCGCGGGCGCGGGACGCCGCCACGATCTGCGAGAGCCGGGCGATCTCGGCCTCGCGTGCCTCGATGCGGCTGCGCCGGGCCGCCACCTGGCCGGACAGCGTGGCCAGGCCCTCGCGCCGGTCCGCCGCCGCGCGGGCGAGGCGGGCCACCCGGGCCTGCTCGGCGGCATACGCCTCCTCGGCCTGTTCCCGGGTGGCCACCGCGGCCCGCACCGCGTCGCCGGCCTCGGCCACGGAGGCCAGCAGCGCGGCCTCCTCCTCCCGGGCCCGAGCGGCCTGGGCCAGGAGCTCCTCCGGGTCCCGCCCGGTCGTGGTCTCGTCGGCGTCGTCGCGGGAGAGCAGGCGCACCCGTTCCGCGGCCACCGACGCGGTCGAGCCCAGCCGGTCGTGCAGGGACTGCAGCCGGACCAGGCGCTCGGAGGCGGCTGCGAGAACCGGTGCCGCCTCGGACGCCTCGCGCTCCACCGTCAGCACCTGCCCCCGCAGCGCGGCGACGGCGTCCTCGAGCTCGGCCCGGCGCGCCAGCAGCGCGGTCTCGTCGGCCACCTCCCGCTCCAGCGTGGAGGTCAGCTGCACCAGGTCGTCGGCGAGCAGCCGGGAGCGGGCGTCCCGGGCGTCGGCCTGGACCACGGCCGCCCGCCGGGCCGCCTCGGCCTGCCGCCCGAGGGGCCCGAGCTGCCGGCGGATCTCGGCGGTGAGGTCGGAGACCCGGGTGAGGTTCGCCCCCATCGCCTCCAGCTTGCGCAGCGCGCGCTCCTTGCGCTTGCGGTGCTTCAGGACCCCGGCCGCCTCCTCGATGAAGCCCCGGCGCTCCTCGGGTGTCGCACGCAGGACGGCGTCGAGCTGGCCCTGGCCGACGATGACGTGCATCTCCCGGCCGATCCCGCTGTCGGAGAGCAGCTCCTGGACGTCGAGCAGCCGGCTCGGGGTGCCGTTGATCGCGTAGTCGGAGCCGCCGCCGCGGAACATGGTCCGGGTGACGGTCACCTCGGTGTAGTCGATGGGCAGCGCACCGTCGGTGTTGTCGATGGTCAGCGACACCTCGGCCCGCCCGAGCGGCGGGCGGCCGGCGGTGCCGGCGAAGATGACGTCCTCCATCTTCCCCCCGCGCAGCGACTTGGCGCCCTGCTCCCCCATGACCCAGGCCAGGGCGTCCACGACGTTGGACTTGCCGGAGCCGTTGGGCCCCACGATGCAGGTGATGCCGGGCTCGAGGCGCAGGGTCGTCGCGGAGGCGAAGGACTTGAACCCCTTCAGGGTCAGCGTCTTGAGGTACATGCGGCGACGACGGTCCTTCTCCCGGGGTGCCGACGGTGGTCCCGCGGCGCGCTCCCCGGCCACGATACCGGCGGGGACCGCACCGCCCGGGGACCTCGGCGGTCAGTCCGGGGGCACCTCTCCCGCGGCGAGGTCCTCGTGGTGGCGGATGACCTCGGCGATCACGAAGGTGAGGAACTTCTCGGCGAAGTGCGGATCCAGGCCGGCGTCGTCCGCCAGGGCCCGCAGCCGCGCGATCTGGCGCTCCTCGCGCGCCGGGTCCGCGGGCGGCAGCCCCAGCCGCACCTTCAGCTCACCCACCCGCTGGGTGGCCTTGAACCGCTCGGCGAGCAGGTGCACCAGCGCGGCGTCGACGTTGTCGATGCTGCTGCGCAGCCGGGCCAGCTCCGGCGGGACCTCGCTCACGCCGTCATCGTAGGAAGTGCGTTCCCGGTCCGCGGTGCCGTCCAGCAGCCGGTATGCCGCGCCCCGCGCCGGCCGGTGTGCCGTGCCCCGCGCCGGGCTCACCGCTCGGCGAAACCGGCCAGCGGGCCGGGCGGCCGGTCGACGACGACCGGGTGCGAGGCGCCGACCACCGTACCCGGGCGCCGGCGCGTGCTCGGCTGCTCGACGAGCAGGCGCAGCAGCTCCTCGACCCGGTCCCGCGGGCCCTGCGCGACCACCTCGACGCGGCCGTCGTCGGTGTTGCGGGCGTGGCCGGCCAGGCCCAGCTCGAGGGCCCGGGCTCGGACCCACCACCGCATGCCGACCCCCTGGACGTCGCCACGCAGGAAGACGGTGGCCCTCGTGATGTCCTCCACGACACGCCATCGTACGAAGCCTCACCGCGCGGCGCGGGCGCCGCGCGGCCGCGGCTGGCAGCGGGGGCAGCTGAACGACGAGCGGTTCATGAACGGCTCGCGCCGGATCGCGGTGCCGCACCGTGCGCACGGACGGCCGGCCTGCCCGTAGGCGCGCAGCGAGCGGTCGAAGTACCCGGACGCGCCGTTGACGTCGACGTAGAGGGCGTCGAAGCTCGTTCCGCCCCGGTCCAGCGCCTCGAGCATGACCTCCCGCGCGTGGTCGAGGACGCGGCCGACGGCCGGACCGGTGAGCGAGGAGGCGCGGCGGCCACCGTGCACCCCGGCGCGCCACAGCGCCTCGTCGGCGTAGATGTTGCCGATCCCGGACACCACCGTCTGGTCGAGCAGCACCCGCTTGAGCGCGCCGTCGCGCGCGCGGACCCGGCGCACCACGGCATACCGGTCGAAGGCGTCCTCCAGCGGGTCCGGCGCGATGTGGGCCACGGGCAGCGGTATGCCGTCCTCGCGAAGGTCGGCCAGGGCGAGGCCGCCGAAGGTGCGCTGGTCGACGAAGCGCAGCTCCGGCCCGCCGTCGGTGAAGCGGAAGCGGGCGTGCAGGTGGCGCGGGTCGGGCACCCCGCCGTCGCAGACGAGGAGCTGGCCGCTCATGCCGAGGTGCAGCACGAGGGCGCAGCCGCCGTCGAGCACCAGCCAGAGGTACTTCCCACGGCGCCGAGCCACCTCGACCCGCTCACCGGTGAGGCGCGCGGCGAGGTCCGAGGGGCCGGCGAGATGCCGGCGGGCGACCCGGGACCCCGACAGTTCGACCGACTGCACGGTCCGTCCGGTGAGGTGCGCGGCGAGGCCCCGGCGGACGACCTCGACCTCGGGGAGCTCGGGCACCCGGGTCAGCCGACGGAGGGGACCGGCGCCGCGTCGGCCGCCTCCCCGTGCGTGGCCCGCAGCCAGGCCCAGGCCTGCGCGGCGGCCCGCTGCTCCGCGTCCTTCTTGGTCCGCCCGGTCCCGGTCCCGCACACCTCGCCCGCGACGAACACCTCGGCGGTGAAGGTCTTGGCGTGCTCCGGCCCCTCCTCCACCAGGCGGTAGCCCGGGGCGCCGACGGCGTGCAGCGCGGTGAGCTCCTGCAGGCTGGTCTTCCAGTCCAGCCCGGCGCCGAGCAGCGCCGACTCCCGCATCAGGGGGTCGAGCAGGGCGTGGACCAGGGCGCTCGCGGCCGGGAGGCCGGCCCCGCAGTGGACCGCGCCGATGACGGCCTCGAGGGTGTCGGCGAGGATCGAGTCCTTGTCGCGCCCGCCCGTGGTCTCCTCGCCGCGGCCGAGCAGGAGGAAGTCACCGAGCCCCAGGGTCCGGGCGACCTCCGCGAGGGCCCGCATGTTGACCACGGCCGCCCGCAGCTTGGCGAGCTGGCCCTCCGAGACGTCGGGGTGGCCGGTGTAGAGCGCGTCGGTGACGACGAGGCCGAGGACGGCGTCGCCGAGGAACTCCAGCCGCTCGTTGTGCGGGACCCCGCCGGCCTCGTAGGCGTAGGAGCGGTGGGTCAGGGCACGCTGGAGCAGCGCCACGTCGATTTCGCTCCCGACCACCTCGGTGAGGTGGGAGAGGAGCTCGCCGACGGGGCGCCGCGGGAGCAGGCCGGTCACGCCGGTGCCCTTGCCCATCGAGCGCGCCGAGGAGCCGGTCAGCCCTGGTGCTCGGTGCGCTCGGCCGCGTCGTAGTGCCGGCCCTGGTAGGTGCCGCACGACGGGCAGGCGACGTGCGGCTGGGTCGGCGCCTTGCACTGCGGGCACGTGGTCAGCGTGACGGGCACGGCCTTCCAGTTCGCCCGCCGCGAACGGGTGTTGGAGCGCGACATCTTCCGCTTCGGGACAGCCACGTCAGGTCCTCTTCTCTTCGTCGGTCGTGGACGGCACGGCCGTGAGGCCCTGCAGCGCCGCCCACCGGGGGTCGATCGTCTCGTGCTCGTGCCCCGGGTCGTCCTCGAGCCGCTGCCCGCACTCGGCGCAGAGCCCGGGGCAGTCCGGCCGGCACACCGGCTGGAAGGGCAGCGAGGGCACCACCGTGTCCCTGAGCACCGTCTCGAGGCCGATCAGCCCGTCCTCGACCCGGTACTCCTCGTCCACGTCCGCGTCCTCGTCCCCCACCTTCCGGTGGTGGGCCGCGCGGTCGTCGTAGGCGAACAGCTCCTGGAACCCCACGTCGACCGGTGAGGTCAACGGCTCCAGGCACCGCACGCAGGCGCCGGTCGCCGTGGCCCGCACCGAACCGGTGACCAGCACGCCCTCGACGACGGACTCGAGCCGCAGGTCGAGGTCGAGGGGCTCCCCCTCCTCGATCCGCAGCACCACCGTGCCGAGGTCGGCGGGTGCGCCGACCCGGCGGGTCGTCTCCGTCATCGAACCGGGTCGACGGCCCACCTCCTTGGTGTCGAGCACCAAGGGTGACCGGGGATCGAGACGAGTCATGGCCCTTGCCGTGGTCGGAGAGTCCGGTCGTGCGTCACGGCAGACGCAGACCGACGGACCACGGTACCCGAGCGCCGCACCTCCCCCCAAACGCGCGAGCTGTGGATCCCCCGCGGGCGGGCGGGCGGGCGTCAGTGCGGCGCGCGCAGCCGCTCGACCAGGGCGTCCCGGACGGCGTCCGGGACCAGGCCGGTGACGTCCCCGCCGTAACGGACCACCTCGCGCACCAGTGAGCTGGAGACGTGCTGGTATGCCGGGTCGCCCGGCAGGAAGACCGTCTCCAGTCCGCTCAGGTGCCGGTTCATCCGGGCCATCGGCAGCTCGTAGGCGACGTCGGTGGCGTCGCGGACGCCCTTGACGACGACGTCCGCGCCGACCTCCCGGCACACCTCGACGAGCAGCCGCCCGGCGAAGGCGGCCACCCGGACCGACCCCGACCGGTGCCCGCCGCCGGTGTCCACGGCGAGCCGCTCGGCGAGCGCGTCCTGCAGGAGGGCGATCCGCTCCTCGGGCGTGAACGTGCCCGCCTTGCCGGGGTTGTGCAGCACCGCGACCACGACCTCGTCGTAGAGGCCGGCCGCCCGCGCCACGACGTCGAGGTGGCCGTTGGTGACCGGGTCGAAGGACCCCGGGCACACGGCGCGGCGGGGCCGGGAGGGCTGCTGCGACGTCGGGGGCTCGCTCACCCGAGCAACCTAGCAACGGCCCACCACAGCGTCGTCTCGCCGTACCGTCTGGCACGCTCCGGTCGCAGGGCACCCGGCCACACCGGCTGCGGTGAGCGGGAGGAGCGCTCGACGACGACGACCGCCCCGTCGGCCAGCCAGCCGCCGTCGGCGAGGGCGCCCAGCACCGACGCCAGCTCCGCGTCGGGGAGGTCGTAGGGCGGGTCGGCCAGGACGAGGTCGTGCCCCTGACCGGGGTCGCCGGCCAGCACCGTGGCCACCGGCGCCGCGGCCACGGTCACGGCCGGGAGGCCGAGGGCCGCGGCGTTGCCCCGCGCCACCCCCGCCGCCCGGCGGTCGGAGTCCACGAGCAGCACGGCGGCCGCGCCGCGGCTGGCGGCCTCCAGGCCCAGCGCGCCGGAACCGGCATACAGGTCCAGCACCCGCGCCCCCGCCACCGCACCGCGCGCGTCCAGGGCCGAGAAGAGGGCCTCCCGGACGCGGTCGCTCGTCGGCCGCGTCCCGCGGCCGGGCGGCGTGCGCAGGGTGCGGCCCCCCGCGCGCCCGGCGATGATGCGGGTCACCTCAACCCCGCTCCAGGTAGGCCGCCTGCTCGGCGTCGACCCGGGCCCCCACCGCCGCCGCGAGCCCGGGGTGGGCCCGCAGGTCCGGGTCGCTAGCCACGAGGGCGAAGGCGTCCTCGCGGGCCTCGAGCACGACCTCCTCGTGCTCGAGCACGTGCAGGAACTCCAGCGAGGTCCGCCGGCCGTGCTGGGCGGCGCCGAGCACGTCGCCCTCGCGGCGCTGGCGGAGGTCGAGGCGGGCGAGCTCGAAGCCGTCGGTCGTGGCGGCGACGGCGTCCAGGCGCTCGCGGGCCGGGACGGCGTCGGAGCCGGTGAGGAGCAGGCACAGGCCGGGGTGCCTCCCGCGCGCGACGCGCCCCCGCAGCTGGTGGAGCTGGGAGACCCCGAACCGGTCGGCGTCCAGGACGACCATCACGGTGGCGTTGGGCACGTCGACGCCGACCTCGACCACGGTCGTGGCGACCAGGACGTCCAGCTCCCCGGTCGCGAAGGCGCGCATGACCGCGTCCTTCTCCTCGGCGGGGAGCCGGCCGTGCAGCACCCCGAGCGAGCGCCCGCCGACCGCCGGGTCCCCGGCGAGGGCCGCGGCCACGGTCCGCACGCTGGCCAGCGGGCGGGCCGGCGGGCCGGCCGTCCCCTCGACGGCGCCCGGGTCTCCCGCCCCGCCGGGCTCGTCGAGCAGGTCGGGCTCCTCGAGCAGGTCGAGCAGGTCGGTGTCCGGGTCGGGCCCGTCCTCGTCCCCGATGCGGGGACAGACGACGTAGGCCTGCCGCCCGCTCCCGACCTCCTCCGCCACCCGGTCCCACGTCCGGCGGACCCACTCCGGCCGGTCGTCCGGCACCACGTGCGTCGTCACCGGCGCCCGTCCGGCGGGGAGCTCGCGCAGCGTGGAGGTCTCCATGTCGCCGAAGACGGTCATCGCCACGGTGCGCGGGATCGGGGTGGCGGTCATGACGAGGACGTGCGGCGGGTGGACCCCCTTGCCGCGCAGGGCGTCGCGCTGCTCGACCCCGAAGCGGTGCTGCTCGTCGACGACCACGAGGGCGAGGTCGGCGAACTCGACCCCCTCGGAGAGCAGGGCGTGCGTGCCGACGACGAGGCCGGCGTCCCCGCTGGCCGCGTCGAGCAGGGCCCGCCGCCGCGAGGCGGTCGGCAGGCTGCCGGTGAGCAGCGCGACCCGGGTGCCGACGTCGCTGCCGCCGAGCATCCCGCCCTCCGCGAGGTCCCCCAGCAGGGCGGTGATCAAGCGGTGGTGCTGCGCCGCCAGCACCTCGGTGGGGGCGAGGAGCGCCGCCTGGCCACCGGCGTCGACGGCCGCCAGCATGGCGCGCAGGGCCACGACGGTCTTGCCCGACCCGACCTCGCCCTGGAGCAGCCGGTGCATGGGGGTCTCGCGGGCGAGCTCGGCGAGGAGCACCTCCCCGACCTCGCGCTGACCGGCCGTCAGCTCGAACGGCAGCCGGGCGTCGAAGGCGTCGAGCAGGCCGCCCGGCCGAGGACGCCGGGCCACGGTGTGCTCGCTCGCCCGACGGGCCCGCCGCTGGGCGAGGGCGAGCTGGAGCACGAAGGCCTCCTCGTAGCGCAGCCGGTGCCGGGCGCGCTCGACCTCCGGCCACGAGGAGGGGGTGTGGATGCCGCGCAGAGCCTCGATGCGTGCGGGGAGGCCGCGGCGGCGGCGCACGTCCTCGGGCAGCGGGTCGGCCGCGTCGTCGAGGAGGTCGAGGACGTGCCGGACGCACTCGGTCACCGTCCAGGTGTGGAGGTTCCCCACCGGCAGGTAGAGCGGGATGAGGTCGCGGGGCTCCCCCCGGTCGAAGTCGTCGAGCAGGCTGTACCCCGGGTGGGTCAGCTGGAGCCGGTGGCGGAACTCCCCGACCGTCCCCGCGAAGATGCCCCGCGCGCCCGGCACGAGGGAACGCTCGTGCCCGCGCGCGTCGAAGAACGTCACGTCGAGGTCGTGGGTGCCGTCGGTGATCACCACCTCGAGCATCCGGCCGCGGCGGCGCTGCATCGGGCGCGTGGTCGCCGAGCGCACCTCGGCCACGGCCACGAGGTACTGGCCAACCGCGAGGTGGCCGAGGTCGGCCTCACGGGTGCGGTAGCGCCGGGGCCAGAAGGCGAGCAGGTCCCCGACCGTCTCGACCCTCCGCGTGGACGCGAACTTGCGCGCCGCGGAGGGCTTGACGACCTTGTCCAGGCGGGTCGACTCCGTGAGCACCTACTCGACCCCGATGAGCAGCGGGTAGGTCGGCTGCCCCCCGTCGAGCACGACGACCTCGACCTCGGGGTGGCTGCGCTGGAGCCCCGCCGCCACGCCGGCGACCAGCGCGGGCTCGGCGTCCGCCCCGGAGACGAGGGTCACCAGCTCGCCGCCGGGCGCGAGCAGCCGGTCGAGGACCGCGCCGGCGGTGGCGGCCAGGTCCTCGCCGAGGAGCGCCACGTCACCGTCCACGACGCCGAGCACGTCACCCGGGCGGCAGGCACCGGCCCAGGTGAGCGCCTCCTTCACCGCGACCGTGACCGCACCGTGCCGGGTCGCGACGGCCGCAGCGGTCATGGCGAGGGCGTCCTCCTCCAGCGGTCGTGCCGCGTCGTGCACTGCCAGGGCGGCGATTCCCTGCACGGCGGTCCGGGCCGGCACCACCAGCGTGGCCACGCCCTCCTCGCGCGCGGCCTTGGCGGCGCCCTCCGCGGCGAGCAGGGTGTCGCCGTCGTTCGGCAGCAGGACGACCCCGCCGGCACCGGTGCGCAGCACCGCCTCGAGGAGCTGGCCGGCGGACGCCCGGGCGCCGGGCGCCGAGGGCACGACGACCGCGCCGGCCCCCTCGAGGAGCGCCGCGATGCCGGGGCCGGCGGCACACGCGACGACCCCCACCTCGTCCACGGGCCGGCGGCGGCGCTCCGCCTCCGGCCGCAGGGCCGTCACCCGGATCCGGCGCGGGCGTCCGGCCTCGATGCCGGCCTCGACCGCCGCGCCGGCGTCGTCGACGTGGACGTGGACGTTCCACAGGTCCGGGCCGCCGACGAGCAGGAGGGAGTCGCCGAGCCCGTCGAGCGTCTCGCGGAGCGCGCTCACCCGGGCGGCGTCGCTCTCCTCGAGGAGATACATGACCTCGTATGCCGGCCCGTCCTCCTCCAGGTCCGGCCCCGCTCCGAGGTCGTGCCCACCGGCCGCCGGCAGGACTCCGCGGACGTGCCACTCCTCCCGCCGCTGCAGCGGCGGCCCGGCCGAGAGGAGCTCGCCGGACCGGCGCGACCACGACCCGGTCAGCGCCCGGTGCAGCGACTCGAGCAACAGCACGCACCCGGCGCCTCCGGCGTCGACGACGCCTGCCCGGGCCAGCGCCGGCAGCTGCTCGGGGGTGCGCTCCAGGGCGGCTTGGGCCGCCGTCACCGCCGCCCCCGTCACCTCGGTGACGCCGCCGCCCTCCTCGGCGGCGGCGCGCGACGCGGCCGCGGCCGCGTCGGCGACGGTGAGGATGGTGCCCTCCTGCGGGTGGGCCACGCTGGCGCGCGCCAGCTCGGCGCCGCGGGTGATCGCCCGGGCGAGGCAGGCCCCGTCGACCACGTCCACGTCCTCCTCGAGGACCACCTCGCAGACGCCCCCGACGAGCTGGCTGGTGATGACCCCGGAGTTGCCCCGCGCCGACAGCAGCATCGCCCGGGCCAGCATGCGGCACTCCTGCCGCAGGGTGGGGGGGCCGGCCGTCCCGGCTCGCTCGTGCGCGGCCACGACCTCGTCGATGGCGGCGTCCATGGTGAGGTAGAGGTTGGTGCCGGTGTCGCCGTCCGGCACGGGGAAGACGTTGAGCGCGTCGATCTCGGTGCGCCGCGCGGCCAGCGCCGCGCGCGCCAGCACCGTCCAGTGACGGGCGTCGTCGGCAGTGAGCGCGTCGGGCACGTCCGGCAGGGTATCCCCCTCGCCCGACACGTTTTGGCCGCCGGCCTCCGGCTCCGCTAGGCTGATGCGGTTCCGCGGGCGCCCGCCGTCGGGCCTGAGCAGCACCTGGCATCACGATCTGGCATGACGATCTGGCGTGAGGATCTGGCACGACCACCGGGCACGACGACGACAGCGACGGAGCGCCGCCGCCCGGCCGCCGTGGACCGCACGACGTCGCAGCGCGTGACGGAGCACGAACGACCGACCACCGATCGGCGCCCGCGGGCGACCGAGCACGACCCCGACGACACGACCCCGACGAGGAGACCCACGTGGCTGCCAACTGCGACATCTGTGGCAAGGGACCCGGCTTCGGCCACAGCATCTCGCACTCGCACCGCCGCACCAAGCGCCGCTGGAACCCCAACATCCAGCGGGTGCGCGCTCTGGTCGGGGACGCGGGCGTGACTCCGAAGCGGCTCAACGTGTGCACCTCCTGCCTCAAGGCCGGCAAGGTCAAGCGCTGACCCGCTGAGGGCAACGACGGGGCGGGACCGAGCGATCGGTCCCGACCCTCGGCGTCTGCGGGCACGACGGCACGGCCACCGGTGGCGGGCACGACGGCCACCGGTGGCGAGCCGGCCGGCTTACCGCTGCGTGGGGTCAGCGGGCGAAGTGGTCCCAGCCGGTGACGGGGGGGACGGCGCCGTCGACGGTGACGCGCGGCGCCCCGGCGGGTGCCGCGAGGACCTCGCCGACCACCTGCCACGGGCGCGTCCCACCCTCCGGCGCCGCACCCGCGGGGAAGGTCGCGACCAGCGCGTGCTCCTCGCCGCCGCCGAGCACCTGCCGCCACGCCTCGTCCGCGCCCAGCACCTCCAGCAGCGGCCCGCCGGCGAAGCGTTCGCGCAGCGCCGCTGCGGACAGCGCCACGGTGACCCCGCTCGCGGCCGCCACCCGGCCGACGTCCCGCACCAGGCCGTCGGAGACGTCCACCATGGCCGTGGCGCCCGCGCGGGCGGCCTCCGGACCGGCCTCCCACGGCGGCCGGGGAGCACGGTGGTATGCCGTGAGCGCCTCCCGGGCCGGCTCGGCGCATCCGGGTCGCGCGCGGCCCTGGAGGACGGCGAGCCCGCCGCCGGACCACCCGAGCGAGCCGCACACGGCCACGACGTCGCCGGGGCGGGCACCCGAGCGGAGCACGGGGCTGCGCCCCTGCAGGTCGCCGAGCGCGGTGACGGCGACGACGACGAGCCCGTCCGGCGCCGAGGAGAGGTCTCCCCCGACCACGCTCGCGCCGGCGTCCTCGGCGGCTGCGGCGATCCCCGCGGTGAGGTCCGCCACCCAGGCCAGCGGGGTGGCGGGGTCCGCGGCGAGCGCGACGAGCAGGGCCGTCGCCACCGCCCCCATCGCCGCCACGTCGGCGACGTTCTGCGCGACGACCTTCACCCCGACGTCGTGGCCGCTGGACCAGGCGTCGTGCCAGTCGCGCCCGCGGACCATGGAGTCCGTCGTCGCGACGACCGAGCCGCTGGCCACCCGGAGCACGGCCGCGTCGTCGCCCGGCGGCACGAGGACGTCCGCACCCGAGCGGAAGCCGGGCAGCACCGCGGCGAGGACCTGTTCCTCCGAGAGGTCACCGAGCACCGGTCCGGGCACCGCACACCTCCCAGATGCCGGGGGGACGGACCGGCCACCGGCACGGTAGCGTCAGAAGCGGTAGCCCGACCCGCGCACCGGCAGGGTGCCGCGGGGGGGTCCCACGAACAGTGAGGTGAGCGACCGTGGTTCAGGCCTATATCCTGGTCCAGACCGAGGTGGGGCGGGCCGCGTCCGTGGCGGGTTCGATCGCCGCCCTCGACGGCGTCCTCCAGGCGGAGGACGTGACCGGTCCCTACGACGTCATCGCACGGGTGGAGGCGGAGACGGTCGACGAGCTGGGCAAGCTCGTCATCGCGCGCATCCAGGAGGTCCAGGGGATCACCCGCACCCTCACGTGCACCGTCGTCCACGTCTGAGCACCACCACGCCCGACACGGACGTGCCGCGTGGCGCGGTGACCACCGCCGCGGTCACGGCGGTGCTCGGGGTCTCGGCCCTCGGCGGCTGTGGCAGTGCCGTCGACGTCGCCGCGGCACCGTCCGCACAGGTGGCGGGTTGCGCGGCCGCGGCGCGGGAGTGGCCGGGAACGGTGTCGGGGCTGGAGCGGGGGGAGGTCCCGGAGGCGGCCACCGCGGCCGCCGCCTGGGGCGACCCGGCCGTCGTCGCCCGGTGCGGCGTCCCGGCACCCGGCCCGACGACCGCCGAGTGCCTCGAGGTCGACGGCCTCGGCTGGATCGCCGCGCCCCTCACCGACGGGACGCGCTTCACCTCCTTCGGCACCGAGCCGGCCGTGGAGGTGCTCGTGCCACGCCGCTATGCCCCCGAGCCGCTGCTCCTCCCGGCCTTCACCCCCGCGGCGAAGGCGCTGCCGTCCAACGGCCTGCGCTGCCGCTGATGCCCGGCCACCGTCACGTTCGACCCTGCCGACGCCCCGCCGCCTGCCGGGCACACCCGCCGCCCGCCGCGGCACCCACGGCCGTCCGCGCGGTCAGCGCAGGCCGGTGCGGCGGGCCAGCGCCAGCTCCACGAGCTCGTCGATGAGCGCCGGGTAGTCCACACCGGTCGCCGCCCACATCCGCGGGAACATCGAGTGCGGCGTGAACCCCGGCATGGTGTTGACCTCGTTGACGAGCACCGTGCCGTCTCGCTGCAGGAAGAAGTCCACCCGCGCGAGCCCCTCACACCCCGCCGCGGTGAAGGCGCGGGCCGCGAGGTCGCGAACCCGCCGCTCCACCTCCGGTGCCAGCTCGGCCGGGCAGTCGAGGCGGATCGCCCCCGCGTCGAGGTACTTCGCCTCGTAGTCGTAGAACTCGTGCCCCCGCACGACGACGCACTCCCCCGGCACGCTCGTCCTGGGCGGCTCGACCCCCCGCCCCTCCAGCACGCCGCACTCGATCTCCCGCCCGACGACGGCCGCCTCGACCACGACCTTCGGGTCGTGCTCGCGGGCCCCTTCGACCGCCGCGCGCAGACCCTCGGGACCGTGCACCTTCGAGACGCCCATGCTGGAGCCCGCTCGCGCCGGCTTGACGAAGACCGGCCAGCCGAGGTCGGCGACGGCGGCCAGCGCCGAGTCGGCGTCGCGCCGCCACTCCCGGTCACCGATCACGACGTATGGCCCCATCGGGAGCCCCGCCGCCGCCAGGACGACCTTCATCAGGTGCTTGTCCATCATCACCGCGGAGGCCGCCACCCCGGAGCCGACGTAGCGCACGTCGGCGAGCTCGAGCATCCCCTGGATGGTGCCGTCCTCCCCGAACGGCCCGTGCAGCAGCGGGAAGACCACGTCCACCTCGCCGAGCTCGCGCGGCGTCCCCCCCGGCTCGTGGACGACGAGCCGCCGGTCGGTCGCGCCGGTCGGCACCAGCACCGCCGGGCCGGTGCCGTCCACCTCGGGGACGTGCCCCGGCGCGAGCTCCAGCCGCTCCGGGTCGTCCGGTACGAGCACCCAGGAGCCGTCCTTCGCGATGCCGATGGGGACCACGTCGTACCGCCCGGCCATCGCCCGCAGCACGCTGGCGGCGGTCGCACACGAGACGGAGTGCTCGCTCGAGCGACCGCCGAAGACGACGGCCACCCGCACCGGGGTCCCGCCGTGGGCGATGGACTCGGGGGGAGGTCCGGGCACCGGCTCGCTGCTCATCACCGAGGACCATATCCGGGCGGCCCGCTCCCCCACCGACACCACTCCGAGCAGGCGGACCACTTCGCGTCGCCCACCCCCGGGCGGTGCCACCCGCCCGCCCACCCGACCGCCCTCCGGTCGGCCCGGCGGGGGCCGGCCACGCGGCATACCCTCTCCGGCATGGGTCACGAGGAGCTGCACCCGGCCACCCGGGTCGTCGCGCTGGGGCGTGAGGCCGCCGTCCCCGGCGCCCAGGTGGGGGCGCCGCTGACCCTCACCTCGACCTACCACGCCGACGGGCCGGTCGCCTATGCGCGGGGCGGCAACCCGACGTGGACCGCGTTCGAGGACGCGCTCGGCTCGCTCGAGGGCGGTGACGCCCTCGTCCTCGCCTCCGGGATGGCCGCCGTCACGGCCGCCCTCTCGCTCCTCCCCCACGGTGGCACGGTCGTGGCGCCGGACGCGGCCTACAACGGGACGGTCGCCACCCTGCGCGAGCGGGCGGCGTCCGGAGCGGCCGTCGTCCGCACGGTCGACATCACCGACACCCCGGCCGTCGCCGCGGCGCTCGGCGGCGCCGACCTGCTGTGGGTGGAGTCACCGACCAACCCCCTCCTCGAGGTGGCGGACCTCCCGGCGCTGGTCGCCGCGGCCCACGCCGCCGGGGCCCTCGTCGTGGTCGACAACACCTTCGCCACGCCGCTGCTCCAGCGGCCGCTGGAGCACGGTGCCGACGTGGTCGTCCACTCGGTGACCAAGTACCTCTCCGGCCACAGCGACGTCATCCTCGGCGCGACCGTCACGCCGCGCACCGACGACGGCCGGGCGCTGCGCGACCGGCTCGCCGCCCACCGGCAGCTTCACGGGGGCGTCGCCGGCCCGATGGAGGTCTGGCTCGCGCTGCGCGGCCTGCGGACCCTCCACCTGCGCCTGGAGCGCGCCTGCGCCACGGCGGCGCTCCTCGCCGACCGGCTGGCCGGGCACCCCGCGGTCGAGCGGGTGCGCTACCCCGGCTTCGGCGCGATCGTCGCCGTGGAGGTCGCCGGCGGCGCCGGGGCGGCGGAGCGGGTGTCGGCCGGCACCCGGGTCTGGGTGCACGCGACGAGCCTGGGCGGGGTGGAGAGCCTGCTCGAGCGGCGTCGCCGCCGGCCCGAGGAGCCCGAGGTGGTGCCCGAGAACCTGCTCCGGCTCTCCGTCGGCATCGAGGACCCCGAGGACCTCTGGCGGGACCTGGACCGCGCCCTGCGGCTCACCTGAGGCGGCCGGTCCCGCCCACCAGCGGGTATGCCGTGACGCCGGCCGGGCGGCTGCCCGACCGGACGGCCGGGCGTCAGCCGACCTCGGCCTTGCGCGGCCGGGAGAGCAGCGCCTCGACGACCTCCCTGGGCCCCCGTGCGTGGTGGATCATCGAGTTGACCTGCTCGACGATCGGCACCTCGACCTCGTGGTGGCGCGCCAGCTCGTAGATCGAGGTGCAGGACTTCACCCCCTCGGCCGTCTGCCGGGTGCTCGCGACCACCTCCGCGACCGTCGTGCCGCGACCGAGGCGCACCCCGAAGGAGTGGTTGCGCGACAGCGGTGACATGCACGTCGCGATGAGGTCGCCCACCCCGGCCAGACCGGAGAAGGTCACCGCGTCCCCACCGAGGGCGAGCCCGAGTCGCATCGTCTCGGCCAGCCCCCGGGTGATCACCGTCGCCTTGGAGTTGTCGCCCATGCCGAGGCCCTCGGCCATCCCCACGGCGAGGGCGATGACGTTCTTGACCGCACCGCAGATCTCCGTGCCCACGACGTCGCTGCCGGTGTAGGGCCGGAAGTAGGGCGCCGCGCACGCGGCCGCGACGCGCTCCGCCATCGCGGCGCTGGTCGAGGCGACGACGCTCGCCGCGGGCTGCTTGCCGGCGATCTCGCGCGCCAGGTTCGGCCCGGAGACGATGACGATCCGGTCCGGTTCGACCGCGCCGGCCTCCGCGATGACCTCGCTCATCCGCTTGGTCGTGCCGAGCTCCACGCCCTTCATCAACGAGACCACGGCGGCGTCCGACGGCAGGGCCCGCCCCCAGTCGGCGAGGTTGGCCCGCAGCGTCTGGCTGGGGACGGCCAGGACGACGATGTCGGCGCCGTGCGCCGCCTCGTGCGGGTCGGTGGTGGCCCGCACGGTGCTCGGCAGCCGCAGGTCGGGGAGGTAGTCCTGGTTCACGCCGGCGTTGACCTGGTCCACGACCTCGGCGCGCCGACCCCACATGGTCACCGGCGTGCCCGCGTCGGCCAGCACGGCGGCGAAGGCGGTGCCCCAGCTGCCGGTGCCGTAGACGGCGGCGCGGCTCACCGCCGCACCTCGCCCACGGCGGGAGGCGCGAGCACCCCGGCCGTGCGGCGCCGGCCCGACGGCTTGCCGGTCACGGGCAGGCCGTGCACCCGGGGGTCGAACCCCGTGCCGACCGGCGCGCGCTCGCCCCGGATCGTCTCGAGCTCGGCGGTCAGCGCCCGCATGACCCGCTCGGTGGCCTCCACGAGCACCTCGGTGGTGAGGGGACGGTCGTAGAGGTCGCTGAGGTCCACCGGCGCCCCGGCGCGCACGCGGACCAGCCTGCGCGGCAGCAGGTGCGGCAGCACGGCATACGGGGGCAGGATCTCGTGCACCCCCCACTGGGCCACGGGCACCACCGGGCACCGCGTCTCCAGCGCGACGCGCGCGGCGCCGGTCTTGCCCCGCATCGGCCACAGCGCCGGGTCCCTGGTCAGGGTGCCCTCGGGGTAGATGACCACGCACCAGCCCGCGCGCACGGCCTCGACGACGGCGCGGTACGCCGTGGCCGCCCTCCCCGTCTCCCGGTGGACCGGGATCTGCTCGGCCGCCCGGGCGATGGCGCCCACGACCGGGACGGCGAAGACCTCCGCCTTGCCCAGGACGTGGGGGGTGTGCCCGTTGTCGTGCAGGAAGTGCCCGGCCGTGAAGACGTCGAGGTAGGAGAGGTGGTTCACCGCCACGACGAAGCCGCCGTCCGCCGGCAGGTTCTCGGCGCCCCGCCACTCGCGTCGGGTGAGCACCACCAGCAGCGGTCGGCAGATGGCGACAGCGAGGCGGTACGCCGGGGTGAGCCTGCGTCGTCTCGTCCTCACGCCGTGCCTCTCTGCAGGGTGGTCAGGGCCATCATGCTGGCACGGGAGGGGGACGTCGGGGACGCTTACCGTCGCTTGGCACAATCGCAGGCGTGAACGCGTCCCCGGGTCCGGACTGGCACGTGGTCGTCCCGGTCAAGGGCGGGCCCGCCGCCAAGACTCGGCTGCGCCGGTCGCACGCAGGCCCGGTCGCCGGCCTCGCCGACGCGCTGGCGCGCGACACGGTTGCCGCGTGCGCCGGTATGCCGCAGGGCCGGCTCCACGTGGTGACCTCCGATCCCGGCACGGCGAGGTGGGCGCCGGTCGCCGGCGCCCTGCTCGTGGCGGACCCCGGTGGCGGCCTGGACGCCGCGGCCGGGGCCGGGGTGGCGAGCGCGCGCCGGGCCGGAGCGGACGCGGTCGCGGTGCTGCTCGGGGACCACCCCGCGCTGCGTCCTCCCGAGCTGCTCGAGGCGCTCGCCGCCGCCGCGCCCCACCCGTCGTCGTTCATGGCGGACGCCGACGGCACGGGCACGGCACTGCTCGCCGTGACGGGGACGGCCCCGCTGCGTCCGAGGTTCGGCGCCGGCAGCGCCGACCGGCACGCGCGCGCCGGCCACGTGCGCCTCGAGCTGGCCGTGCCGGGCCTGCGCCGGGACGTCGACGACGACGCGTCGCTCACCGCGGCGCTGCGCCTCGGCGTCGGGCCCGCGACCGCCGAGGCGCTGCGGGCTACGCTGCCGGACGTGCAGGCGAGCATCCACACCCTGGCCGAGGACGGCGGAACCGCGCTGCTGGACGACGGCCGCGAGGTGGTCTTCGCCGACGCCGTCCTGGCCGGCAGCGGGCTTCGCCACCTGCGGGTCGGCCAGCGGGTCAGCGTCGAGCTCGACGACGACGGCCGCACCCTCACCCGGGTGTGGATCGTCGGGATCGGGGCCGGCGAGACCATCCGCTGAGCGCCGCCGGTGGACCGGCCCCCGGCCGCGTCCACCGGCAGGCGGGTCAGCTCCTCGTGGCGGTCTTCTTCGCCGTGGTCTTCTTCGTGGTGGCCTTCTTCGCCGGCGTGGCCTTCTTCTTGGGCGTGGCCTTCTTCGCGGGCGTGGCGGTGGTCTTCGCGGTGGCCTTCTTCGTCGTGGTCTTCTTCGCCGGCGTGGCCTTCTTCGCGGGCGTGGCCTTCTTCGCCGGCGTGGCGGTCGTCCTGGCCGTGCTCGTGACCTTCTTGGCGGGGGCCGTGGCCTTCTTGGCGGTGGTGCTCGTGGCAGTGGTGCTCTTGGCGGCGGTGCTCTTGGTCTCCGTCACCTTCGCCGGAGTGGCACCACCCGGCACCGCCCGCTTCGGCAGGCTGCGCGGCGCCTTGACGTAGCCCTTGAACGCCAACCCGGCGCGGAAGCGCGGGGCCTTGGACCTGGAGATGCGCACCTTGTCACCGGTGCGGGGGTTGCGGCCGGTGCGGGCGGCGCGCTCCACGCGCTCGAAGGTCCCGAAGCCGCTGATGGCGACCTTCCCACCCTTGGTGACCTCACGCATGATCGTGTGGACCACCGCGTCGAGCGCCTCGGTGGCCGCCTTGCGGCTGCCGAGGTGCTGCTCGAGCTCCTTGACGAGTTCTCCCTTGTTCACGACAGCTCCACTTCATCCGGGGGTTCCGCCGGGGCGCGTGTAGGCCTCGGGACCGGGACTGTCGCCCGGCCTGGTCCGACGGTAGGGCCACGCGCGTGGGACGTCCATCACCGCTCCGGCGTGTTCGGTTGTCGCACAAGGGATCCGGTGACGGCCAGAAACGTCAGCGCGGCGAGTGGTGCCCCTCCGCGGACGCCCGAGGGATGAGTGGAAGCGTTGCGCCGCAACGGGTCCGCTCAGACAGGGGCCGCCGTGACGGGTTTCCAGCACGGCCGGGTGGCCTCGTATGCCGTGACGTCACCCTCGTGCCGCAGCGTCAGGCGGATGTCGTCCAGCCCTTCGAGGAGGCGCCACCGGGTGTAGTCGTCGACCTCGAAGGCGGCGACGATGTCGCCCGCGGTGACGGTGCGGGACTCGAGGTCGACCGTGACGCTCGAGCCGGGGGCGTTCTCGAGGTGCTTCCACAGCAGCTCGACGTCGTCCTGCGAGCACCTCGCCGTGAGCAGTCCCTGCTTGCCGCCGTTGCCGCGGAAGATGTCGGCGAACCTGGAGGAGATCACGGCCCGGAAGCCGTAGTCCATCAGCGCCCAGACGGCGTGCTCGCGCGAGGACCCGGTCCCGAAGTCGGGACCGGCGACGAGGACGCTGCCACCGGCATACCCGGGGTCGTTGAGGACGAAGGCGCCGTCCCGGCGCCAGGCGGCGAACAGGCCGTCCTCGAAGCCGGTGCGGCTGACCCGCTTGAGGTACTCCGCCGGGATGATCTGGTCGGTGTCGACGTTGCTGCGGCGCAGGGGCACGCCGATCCCCGTGTGGGTCGTGAACGCCTCCATGTCAGCGCACCTCCTGCGACTCGGGTCGGACCGGTGCCGCGACGCCGCCGGCCTCGGCGGCGTCGTGGGAGGCCGGGTCGAGGTCGGCCGGGCTGGACAGGGTGCCGCGCACGGCCGTCGCGGCGGCGACCAGGGGGCTGACGAGGTGGGTGCGCCCGCCCTTGCCCTGCCGGCCCTCGAAGTTGCGGTTCGACGTCGAGGCGCTGCGCTCCCCCGGCGCGAGCTTGTCGGGGTTCATCGCCAGGCACATCGAGCAGCCCGGCAGGCGCCACTCCGCGCCGGCCTCGGTGAAGACGCGGTCCAGTCCCTCCGCCTCGGCCTGCAGGCGCACCCGCGCGGACCCGGGCACCACGAGCATCCGCACGCCGTCCGCGACCCTGCGACCGCGCACGACGGCGGCGGCGGCGCGCAGGTCCTCGATCCGTCCGTTGGTGCAGGAGCCGACGAAGACGGTGTCCACGGCGATCTCGCGCAGGGGCGTGCCGGCAGCGAGGCCCATGTACTCCAGGGCCCGCCGGGCGGCCTGCTTCTCGTTCTCGTCAGGGATGTGCCCGGGGTCGGGGACGGCCGCGCCGAGCGGGGCGCCCTGCCCCGGGTTGGTGCCCCAGGTGACGAACGGGGCGAGCTCGGCGGCGTCGACGACGACCTCCGCGTCGAAGACCGCGTCGTCGTCGGTGCGCAGGGCGCTCCAGGCCTCGGCGGCGGCGTCCCAGTCGGCGCCGGTGGGGGCGTGCGGCCGGCCGCGGAGGTAGTCCAGGGTGGTCGCGTCGGGGGCGATCATCCCCGCGCGGGCGCCCGCCTCGATCGACATGTTGCAGACCGTCATCCGGGCCTCCATGGACAGGGAGCGGATCGCGCTGCCGCGGTACTCGATGACGTAGCCCTGGCCCCCGCCGGTCCCGATGCGGGCGATGACGGCCAGGACCACGTCCTTGGCCGTCACCCCCGGAGCCAGGTCCCCCTCGACCGTCACGGCCATGGTCCGGAACGGCGAGAGCGGCAGCGTCTGCGTGGCGAGCACATGCTCCACCTCGGAGGTGCCGATGCCGAACGCCAGCGCCCCGAAGGCGCCGTGCGTGGAGGTGTGGCTGTCGCCGCAGACGATGGTCATGCCCGGCTGGGTCAGCCCGAGCTGTGGACCGACGACGTGCACGATGCCCTGCTCGACGTCCCCCATCGGGAAGAGCCGCACGCCGAACTCCTCGCAGTTGCGGCGGAGCGTCTCGACCTGGGTGCGGCTCACGACGTCGGTGATCGGCCCCGGGGTGGTGGGCACGTTGTGGTCCTCGGTCGCCAGGGTGAGGTCGGGGCGGCGTACCGTCCGGCCGGCGAGGCGCAGCCCGTCGAAGGCCTGCGGGCTGGTGACCTCGTGGAGGAGGTGCAGGTCGATGTAGAGGAGGTCCGGCTCGCCCTCGGCCCGTCGCACGACGTGCGACTCCCACACCTTCTCGGCCAACGTGCCGACCATCGTGATCCCTCCGGGTCGCTCGGGCGCGGCGGCGCCGGGGCGGCGCCGTCGTCCACCGCCGAGGTTCGCACGCAGGCGGGCCCGTTGAACTTGCGTCTCGTCCAATGAGACGTCAGTATCAAGCCATGGACATGAGCAGCGGAGTCGGTGTGCTGGACAAGGCAGCCGTCGTCCTCGGTGCCCTCGAGGCCGGTCCGTCGACCCTGGCCCAGCTGGTCACCGCCACCGGGCTGGCCCGGCCGACCGCCCACCGGTTGGCCGTCGCGCTGGAGCACCACCGCCTCGTGGCCCGCGACCTGCAGGGCCGCTTCGTGCTCGGCCCGCGCCTCGCCGAGCTGGCCGCGGCGGCCGGCGAGGACCGTCTGCTGGCCGCCGCCGGGCCGGTGCTCGGGGCGCTGCGCGACCACACCAACGAGAGCGCCCAGCTGTTCCGCCGGCAGGGCGACCACCGGGTGTGCGTGTCCGCGGCCGAGCGGCCGGTTGGCCTGCGGGACTCGATCCCCGTCGGCGCCACGCTGTCGATGCTGGCCGGGTCGGCCGCCCAGGTGCTCCTGGCCTGGGAGGAGCCGGACCGCCTGCACCGCGGCCTGCAGGGGGCCGCCTTCACCGCGACGTCGCTCTCGGGCGTCCGCCGGCGCGGGTGGGCACAGAGCGTCGGAGAGCGCGAGCCGGGGGTGGCCTCGGTGTCGGCGCCGGTCCGCAGCCCCTCGGGGCGCGTCATCGCCGCCGTGTCGATCTCGGGGCCCATCGAGCGGCTCTCCCGCCAGCCCGGTCGGCTGCACGCCGCGACGGTCGTCGCGGGCGCGAACAAGCTCACCGAGGTGCTCGCCCGCCACGCCGCGGCGCAGGAGGAGCAGCACGGCACCTGACGGCTCGCCCCCCGGGGCCGCCGGGGCCGCCCGTAACTCTGCTGCCAATAGGCAAGTTCGTTCCCACGGGGCCCGGGGGCGGCCCGTCACGTTGCTGCCAATAGGCAAGTTCGTTCCGGGTCCGACCGCGTCGGGGGGTGTCAGGCGGCGCCGGACATCCGCTCGCGCGCGCGCTCACCGCGCCGGGCGACGGGCACCACCCCGGAGAGCGCACCCAGACCCAGCAGCCGGCCGCCAGCGTAGATGCTCTCGTAGCCGCCGGCCGGCACGGCATACGTCTCGTGCCAGATGGTGACGGCGGTCGGCGCCTTCGCGGCATACCGGTAGAACGCCCTCCAGGCGGGGCGGTGCGCGAGGTCGGTGGCGGACGCGTAGCGGTAGATGTCCTCCGCGCTGCGCCACCACTGCAGCACCGTCGGTCCGCGCCCGTCGAGCACGATCCGAGAGCCGAGGTAGCCGTGGTTCTCGGCCTCGCCGCGCGCGGCGGCGGCGCGGTTCTCCTCGAGCTCGGCGATCATCGGCGGCATCGCCCGGAAGGTGGGGACGACGACGTCGAGCCGCCACGGCTGGCGGATCTGCATGCCGATGAGGAACAGGGCCAGCGGCCCTTCGTGGGCGTGGGTGACGCGGTCCATGCGAACCCCTTGGATAGTCTTGGTGTCCAACAGGGTCCAGCATGGATAGTTTCGCTATCCAGTGTCAAGGAGGTTCGGTGCGCATCTCGCAGCTGGCCGAGGTGACCGGGGTGCCGGTGCCGACGGTGAAGTTCTACCTGCGCGAGGGCCTGCTCATGCCGGGGGCCGTGACCGGGCCGACGCGGGCCGTGTATGCCGAGGAGCACGTCGCGCGCGTCCGTCTGGTCCGCGCGCTGACCGAGAGCGCCGGGCTCAGCCTCGCCGCGGTCCGGGAGGTGCTGGAGACCCTGCAGCACCCGCCGCGGTCCCGCCACGACCTCCTCGGGGCGGCTCAGTGCGCCCTGCCGGCCCCCGGGCGGGAGCACGAGGTCAGTGTCGAGGTGCGTGAGGTCGTGGAGTCGCTCGGGTGGCGGGTGGCGCCGGACACACCCCTGCTCGGCTCCCTGACCGCGTCGGTGGAGGCCGCGCGGTCGGCCGGGGTGCACCTCGACGGTCGGGGCCTGCGGCACTACGCCGAGGCGGTGCGGCGGGTGGCCGAGATCGACTACGCCGCGGCGGCCCGGGCCACCACCGTGGAGGAGGCCATCCACCTGGTGACCGTCGGCACGGCGATGCTCGACCCGGTGCTGGCGATGCTGCGGCGACTGGCCCAGGAGGCCGTCAGCGCCGACCACGAGCCTGCCGCGACCTGAAACCGCGGGCCTGGCGCGCGGCCCGGCTGCACGGCTGCACGCACCCGGGGGGGCCACCGGGACTTCCCGGTGGACGACGAGACCCCCCGCCGGTCGGCAGGGGGTCTCGGACACGTAGCCCCGACGGGATTCGAACCCGCGCTACCGCCTTGAGAGGGCGGCGTGCTAGGCCGCTACACAACGGGGCCTGGTGCTGGCCGCTCCGGCGAGCCGGATCGGCACGAAGAAGAACCTTACCGAACGGCGCCGGCAATCTCCGAATCGCCACCGGCGGACCGGAGCGACGAGCTGGGGTACCAGGACTCGAACCTAGAATGACGGAACCAGAATCCGTTGTGTTGCCAATTACACCATACCCCAAGGGGGTATCACTCCCGGCGTCCGCGGGGCGGGCGCCGAAGGGTGAACCGAGGAGCGATACTACCGGGCGCCGCGTGAGGGCCCCAAATCGCGCGGTGGGGGCTTCCGCGCCGCGCCGGGCGCACGTCGCGGCGCGGGGGCTACAGCGTCGCGCGCAGCCGCCGGATGCGCCCCAGTGACGAGGCCTTGCCGAGGATCTCCATCGACTCGAAGAGCGGCGGGCTGATCCGCTGCCCGGACACGGCGGTGCGCACCGGCCCGAACGCGACCCGCGCCTTCAGACCGAGCCCGTCGACCAGGGCTGCGCGCAGCGCCGCCTCGATGACCTCGGCGCGCCACGCAGGCTCGCTCCCGAGCACCCCGCTGCGGGAGTCGTCGAGCTCCTCGAGCGCCCCCGCGGCGGCGTCGAGCACCGTCCCGGCCTGCTCCCCCAGCCCGGCCCGCGCGTCGTCGGCCACCTCGAGCTCGGCGTCGGCGACGAAGAAGGGGCGGACCAACGGCGTCGCCTCCGACAGCAGCCCGATCCGGGTCTGGATGAGCTCCGCGACCCGCTGGAGACGGGCCAGCTCACCCAGGGTGGGGTTGGCGCCGAGGACCCCGTCCCGCTCCAGGTGGGGCAGCAGCCGGCCGGCGAAGTCGTCGACGTCGAGCTCGCGGATCCGCACGCCGTTGAGCCAGTCGAGCTTCTTGAGGTCGAAGATCGGGCCCACCGGGTTGACCTTGCGCCAGTCGAAGCCGGCCGAGAACTCCTCGAAGGTGAAGACCTCGCGGTCGCTGCCGTCCTCCTCCGCCACCGGCGGGTAGGCCAGCAGCGCGAGGAAGTTGACCAGCGCCTCCGGGAGGTAGCCCTGCTCGACGAACCAGGTCAGCCGGGCCGCGGGGTTCTTGCGCTTGGAGATCTTGGACTTGTCGGCGTTGCGCAGCAGCGGCATGTGCGCGAAGGCCGGCGGCTCGATCCCGAGCCACCGGTGCAGGAGCAGGTGCTTGGGGGTGGAGCTGATCCACTCCTCGCCACGCACGACGTGGGTGATGCCCATCTCGTGGTCGTCGACGACGACCGCGAGGTGGTAGGTCGGGAACCCGTCCGCCTTGAGGATCACCTGGTCGTCCGGACGGGGGGCCGAGACCGGCCCCCGGATGAGGTCCTCGAAGGTCAACGGCACGTCGTCGGGGACCAGCATGCGCACCACCGGCGCCGGCGAGAAGCCGGGCATCGCGGCCCGCTCCTCGCGGGTCAGCCCGTGGCACATCCGGTCGTAGCCGGTCGGCTGCTTGCTCCGCTGCTGCCGCTCCCGCATCTCCTTCAGCCGCTCCGCGGAGCACCAGCAGTGGTACGCGTGCCCGCCCTCGAGCAGCCGGTCGACGTACGGCCGGTAGCGGTCGAGCCGCTCGCTCTGCCGGTAGGGGGCGCACGGGCCGCCGACGTCCGGACCCTCGTCCCAGGTCAGCCCGAGCCAGCGCAGGGTGTCGAAGACCTGCTGCTCGCTGTCCTCCCGGAAGCGGGCCCGGTCGGTGTCCTCGATGCGCAGCAGGAAGCGACCGCCCTGCTGGCGGACGAAGGCCAGGTTGAACAACGACATGTATGCCGTGCCGACGTGGGGGTCCCCGGTGGGGGACGGGGCGACGCGCAGTCGGACGGCGCCGGGCAGGTCCGGCGCGGAAGGGGTCTGGTTCATGGCCGGCCCAGCCTAGTGGCGCGAGGGTCGGTCACTCCCGGTCGTCGTGGGCCACGAAGGGGTTGGACAGCACGCCGATGCCCTCGACCTCGACCTCGACTCGCTGGCCGGCCGCCACGGGCCCCACCCCCGCCGGCGTGCCGGTGAGGATCACGTCACCGGGCAGCAGGGTGAACGCCGCGGAGGCGTGGGCGACGAGCGCCGCGACGCCGTGCACCAGATCGGCGGTCGTGCCGTCCTGGACGACCTTGCCGTCCAGGCGCGTGGTCAGCCGCGCGGCCGAGACGTCGAGCTCGGTCTCGATCCACGGCCCGAGCGGGCAGAACGTGTCGAACCCCTTGGCTCGCGCCCACTGCCCGTCGCTGCGCTGCAGGTCGCGTGCCGTCACGTCGTTGGCGCAGGTGTAGCCGTAGACCACCTTGGCGACGTCCTCGGGTGCCACGTCCTTGCACACCCGCCCGATCACGACGGCCAGCTCGCCCTCGTAGTGCACCTCCGAGGTCTGAGGCGGGATGACCACCGGGTCCCCGGGCCCGACCACGGCGGTGTTCGGCACGAGGAACATCATCGGCTCGGCCGGCGCCTCCCCGCCCATCTCCCTGGCGTGGTCGGCGTAGTTGCGCCCGATGCCGATCACCTTGCTCCGGGGGATCACCGGGGCGAGCAGCCGCACGTCCTCGACCCGGTGCGTCGCCCCGGTCAGCTCGATCCGGGTGTAGAGCGGGTCTCCGGTGATCTCGGCGAGCTTCTCGCCCGCCCCGTCGACCAGCCCGTATGCCGGGTCCTCCCCGAGCGTGAACCTCGCGATGCGCATCCGGCCAGCCTAGGACGCCGCCCGGGGGGCGGCCCGCGAGGTCGGCGTCGTCAGGCGGCGGTGGCCCGCTCGCGCACGAGCACGCCGACCACCGTGCTCGCCATGACGGCATACCCGGCGTCGTTGGCGTGGATGTCCTGGCGGACGCACATCCAGGTGAGCGCGCAGATCGTCGCGACGTTGGTGGGCACGGTGCCGATGACCGGATCCGTGACCGGCGTCGTGTCGGTGCTGCGGAAGGCGCCGGCCACGTCGGCGACCCGGGCGTTCCCGGCGGCGGCGCCGGCGATGATCGAGTTGAGCTGCCTCTGCAGCTCGGTCGACTGGGCGGCGAGCGCCTGCCCGGCCGGGCCGGTCAGGTAAGCCGCGAGGAACGGGTTGAAGTAGTTCAGGACGACGATCCGGGCGTTCGGCGCACCGGCCCGCAGTGCGGCCACCACGCCCGGCAGGGTGGTGGCGACGTCGCGCAGCCCGCCCTGCACGCACACCAGGTCGATGCCCCCGGAGCGGACGCAGCGCTGGACGTCGTTGGCGCCGATGTCGAGCGTGATGACCCGGGTGAAGCGCCCGTGCGCGTGGAGGAACTGCTGGGCCGCCGCCAGCTGGCTGCCCTTCGCGTAGTCACAGCCACCGCCGTCGACCATGGTCACGACCGTCTCGCCGCTGCACGCGAGGTTGACCAGCCGGGTCTTGGGCGAGGACAGTCGCACCGCCGCGGCGACCCCACCGACGTAGCCGCCGTCCTTGTCGTCCCCGGTGGTGGGCTGGTAGCCGGCCGCGAGCGAGTCCCCGAGCGCGAGGTAGTAGCCCGTCGCCCGCTGCTGCGCGCGCTCGCTCGGGTCCGCCGAGGCGGCGGCGGGCGCGAGCACCGAGAGCAACAGCCCCAGCAGGGCGGGAAGGACGAACGGACGGCGTCGGTGCATGGTCACTCCATCCGGACTAGTCCCCTTTCGCCCCTGTCGGGGTGGCCCGTTCCGGGCTGAAAATGGGGGTCCGGGCGCCCGTTGACGTCGTTGCTTCTTGGTTCGTGTCAGGCCGTGGACTAGTCGGGCGCTGGGAGCCGCGCCTGTGGGCCCTTCAGTGTTGCTTCGAGCACGCGAGTTAGCTTCGCACCTGTCCCTGCGGCTCCTGCGGGCGTCCGGTCCTGGCGGGTCGGGCACGGTGGAAGGAGTGGGAAGGGTGTTGCAGGAGACGCACGATAGCGAACAGGTCGTGGCCCGGGTCGCGGCGTTGGACATCGGTAAGGCCGAGCTGGTCTGCTGCAGCCGGGTACCCGGCCCCGGCCGGCGTGGCCAGCGGTTGCAGGAGGTGGTCACCTACTCCACGATGACCCGTTCGTTGCAGGCGATGGCCGATCGGCTCGCCGAGCTGGGTGTGACGCGGGTGGTGATGGAGGCCACCAGTGACTACTGGAAGCCGGCGTTCTACCTGTTGGAGGCGAACGGGTTCGAGACGTGGCTGGTCAACGCCAGGGACGTCAAGCACCTGCCGGGCCGGCCCAAGACCGACCGGCTGGACGCGGTGTGGTTGTGCAAGGTGGCCGAGCGGCAGATGATCCGGCCCAGCTTCGTGCCGCCCCAACCGATCCGTCGGCTGCGGGACCTGACCCGCTACCGTTCCGCCCTGGTCGCCCAGGCCAGCGCGGAGAAGAACCGGGTGGAGAAGCTGCTGGAGGACGCCCAGATCAAGCTGTCCGTGGTGGCCAGCGACATCTTCGGGGTCTCCGGGCGGGACATGATGGCCGCCCTGATCGCCGGGCAACGCGACCCCACCGTCCTGGCGGAACTGGCCCGGGCCCGGATGCGGACCAAGATCCCTGTGCTGCAGGAGGCGTTCGTCGGTCACTTCGAGGACCACCACGCGTTCCTGCTGGCCCAGATGCTGGAGCGCATCGACGCCACCCAGGCGGCGGTCGCCAGGGTCGAGGAGCGCATCGAGGAACAGATCGCCCCTTTCGCCGACGCGGTGGCCCGCCTGGATGAGATCCCCGGCGTCGGGGTCACCGCCGCCCGGGTGATCATCGCCGAGATCGGCGTGGACATGACCCGGTTCCCGACCCCGGCGCACCTGGCCTCCTGGGCCCGGTTTGCGCCCAGCGTCAAGGAGTCCGCCGGCCGGAAGAAGGGAACCGGCGCCACCGGCCACGGCAACCGCTACCTGGCCGCCGCCCTGGGCGAGGCCGCCGTCTCCGCCGCCAAGACCAACACCTTCCTCGGCGAACGCTACCGACGCCTGGCCCGCCGCCGCGGCAAGAAGAAGGCCATCGTCGCCGTCGGCCGATCCATCCTGACCATCGCCTGGCAGCTCCTTTCCGACCCCGACGCGTCGTTCGTCGACCTTGGCCCCGACTACTACGACACCAGGAACGGCACCCGTGCGGCCGTCGCCAACCATGTCAGACGACTCCACGCCCTCGGCTACCGCGTCACCCTGCAACCCGTCGCCTAACCAGCCCGGCCCGGGGCAACCCCGCACCGTCAGGGTCACCTTCATTTTCGAGTTAGTGACGGCCCGCTTTTCCGCATCTTGAGCGAGATTCGGCGGCGACACTCACACTGGGTGCACCCACGTCTCGCATCGCCAACGGGGTGGAGTCGGTGTCTCGTCCGTATTCCGGTGTCGCGGCTGGGCCAACCCGCCCGGCCGGCTCCTCTCGAGCGACGCCGGATTCGGCGCCCAGGAGGCGTATCGGGATGGCGCTGACCCGGGCGGTTGCCATGCTGGTAGCAGTGATGGGGATCGGCGTTGCCGGCCTTGCGGCGCTTCTGCCCTCGCGAACGGGGATCAGTGCCGAGCGCATCGCCTCGGTGGCCCTGGTGCCCTTCGGCCTAGCGGCGGGCATGGTGGCCCTCGGAGCGGGGCTTCTCCTCGCGCTCCGTTCGACTGGGCTGCTGCGCATCCTTGCCGTCATCGTCACAGTGCCCGCGGCGGGACTGACCGTCGTGCACGTGTGGTGGCAGGCGCCTCTCCTCGTGGGTGGCGCACCCGCAGCGAGACAACCGGGCATCACCCTCCTCTTCCAGAACGTCGAGAGCGCGGAACCGGATGCCTTCACCGCCCGCGTGGCGGCAAGCGACCCGGACGTCGTGGTGCTGGCGGAACCGTCGGCGGAGCTGGTCGACGCCGTGCTGCGGTCCGCTCACGGTGGCGCCCTGCCGCACCGGATAGGCACCGGAGCAGACGCGAGCGGGTCGGTGGTGCT
>DASQFD010000105.1:0-19343 GCA_035633255.1 Dermatophilaceae bacterium | reverse complement strand
AACGTCGACTCCGACGAGGTGATGTTCTACGTCGACGGCGACTACGAGGCGCGCAAGGGCTCGGGCATCGGCAAGGGCTCGATCTCGCTCCACCCCGGCGGCCACCCGCACGGGCCGCAGCCGGGGGCGTCGGAGGCGTCGATCGGGGTGGAGTTCTTCGACGAGACGGCGGTCATGGTCGACACGTTCCGGCCGCTGGACCTCGGTGAGGGCGGCCGGGCCGTCGACGACGGGGTCTACGCGTGGAGCTGGGGCGCCGCCCGCGACGACGTGCCCGCGAAGGAGGCTCCCGAGCCTCCTTCGCACTCGTGAGCCTGTTCATACGGGCTCGGGAGTGCCAAGGGGGCTCGCGAGCCGCGTCCGCCGGAACCGTTGCCGCTGCCGGAGCCGCTACGCCAGCGTGACGCCGGCCGCGGCCAGCTCCTCGAGCGTGCTCTCCCGGGTCTGGGGCGCCACCGCCGCGGTGAGGTCGAGCACCACGGTGGTGTCGAACCCTTCGCGCGCCGCGTCCAGGGCCGTCGCCCGCACGCAGTAGTCGGTCGCGATCCCGCAGACGTCGACCGCGGTGACCCCGTGCGTGCGCAGCCAGTCCGCGAGGCCGACGCGCTCGCCCTCGTGCCCGGTGAAGCCGTCGAAGCCGCTGTACGCCGCGCTGTGGTGGCCCTTGCGGAACACCGCGTCCACCCGCGGCAGCGCCGGCCCCAGGGCGGGGTGGAAGTCCTCACCGCCGGAGCCGACACGGCAGTGCACCGGCCAGCTCTCGCGGAAGTCCGGCGGGGTGCCCGGCGCCGCCCAGTGCCCGCCGGGGTCGTGGTGCCAGTCGGCGGTGGCGACGACGACGGCATACCGTCCCTCGTCCGTGGTCACGAGCTCGGCCACCCGCCGGGCCACCTCGGCGCCCCCCGTCACCGCGAGGCTGCCGCCCTCGCAGAAGTCGTTCTGGACGTCGACGACCACCAGTGCCCGACGCTCGCTCATGCGGACACCGTACGACGAGGTATGCCGTGGCCTCCCCGGCAGCCGGGCGCTCAGGCCGTGCGGGGCGGGCACTCGGGCCGTGCGGGGCGGGCACTCAGGCCGTGCGGGCCTCGCGCTCGGCGCGCATCCGGCGACGGGTCTCCACCCAGCCGCACACGGCGGCGTCGGCGTCCGGGTCCCCGGTGGCGACGTGGACGAGCCAGACGCCGTCGAGGTCGGACTCCACGGGGCTGCGGTTCTCCCAGCTGATGCGGCCCTCGGCGAGCAGGTCGAACAGCTCGTCGCAGATGGCCCGCGCCACCACCGTGACCGGCACCGACTTGCGGGCGAGGGCGTGCACGCGGCGGGCGGCCACGTGGCCGCCGCCGATGACGAGGACGTGCCGGTGTAGGGCGGGGAAGTCGAGAAGGCGGGTGAGGTCCGCGGTCGAGCGGCGGACGGGCGTGGCGGCCGAGCGGCGGACGGTCGTGGCGGTCGAGCGGCGGACGGGCGTGGCGGTCATCGGGCTCCCTTCCGGGTCCGCGCGCCGGACGGCGCGGTCTCGCCAGCATCCAGCCGCGAGGTTTCACCCCGGCTCGGCGCGCGTTACGTCCGCGTTACCGCCGGCTCCTCGTCACCCCTGTGGGCTCCTCATCGACTGTTGGGCCGGGTCGCGGCGGGTCGCCGCGCTCGGGGCCCACGGCCGGTGGCTCTCCCGGCAGGGGCCGGTGTCAGCGGGACCGGCGTGCCTGCAGGTTGCGCATGCCCTCCTTGAGCCGGCGCTGGTTCTCCGGCTTGGAGAGCTCGCGCTGGGCGATCTGCACCCCCTTGATGACGAGGGCGGACTTGGCGAGGGCGCGCAGGTTCACGAGGATCTCCCGGGGGGTCGAGGCGGCGTTGGTTGGCGTCGATCGTAGGCGGCGCTGACCCACCCGGGGCCCCTCGTCACCCGGCCACTTTCCGCCCTCCGGCTCCCTCCGGCTCCCTCTCGCCGCTCGGGCTCCTCGGGCTCCTCGTGCTCCTCGGGAACGCGGTCGGCTCAGCGTCCCTGCTCGGCCTCGAGGTAGCGGGTCGGGATGGCCGGCTCCCCCCGCGAGAGCCGGTGGGCGCGGGGCGGCAGCTCGGTCATCGCCGCGGCGTGGGTCTCCCGGGCCGCGGCGGGCGTCCACCGGTCGGCGCCCACGGGCTCCCCACCGCGCACCAGCTGGACGAGCAGGGACCGGTCGTCGCCGTCGTCCACCGGTGGGGCGCCGATGCCGATGACCTCCGCCTCGGCCACCCCCCGGGCGTTCCGGCGCCGCAGGGCCCACTTGCGCCCCCCGATGCTCAGCTTGTCCTTGCTGACCTTGGCCACCCCCACCATGGCCCCGGTGTCGTCCTCGCGGGCGACCAGCTTGTAGACCATGCCCGCGGTCGGTGCGCCCGACCCGGTGACCAGGGAGGTCCCTACGCCGTAGCCGTCCACCGGCCCGGCCGCGAGCGCCGCGATGGCGTGCTCGTCGAGGTCGGAGGTCACCACGATCCGCGTGCCGGTCGCGCCCAGGGAGTCCAGCTGCGCCCGGACCTCGCGCGCCTGGACGAGCAGGTCGCCGCTGTCCAGCCGCACCGCGCCGAGCCGCGGTCCGGCGACCTCGACGGCGATCTCGACGGCGCGCGGGACGTCGTAGGTGTCCACCAGCAGCGTGGTGCCGACCCCGAGGGCCTCCACCTGGGCCGTGAAGGCCACGCGCTCGTCGTCGTGGAGGAGGGTGAACGCGTGCGCGGCGGTGCCCGCCGTGGGGATGCCGTGCCGCCGGCCGGCCTCCAGGTTGCTGGTGGCCGAGAACCCCGCGATGTATGCCGCGCGGGCGGCCGCCACGGCCGCCTCCTCGTGGGTGCGGCGCGAGCCCATCTCGATGCACGGCCGGTCGCCGGCGGCGCAGGTCATGCGCGACGCGGCCCCGGCGACCGCGGTGTCGTGGTTGAGGATCGACAGCGCCAGGGTCTCCAGCAGCACGCCGTGCGCGAAGTCGGCCTCGACCACGAGCACCGGTGAGCCCGGGAAGTAGGCCTCGCCCTCGGCATACCCCCAGATGTCGCCCGAGAAGCGGTAGCCCGCGAGCCACCGCAGCGTCTCCTCGCCCACGACCTCGGTGCGGCGCAGGTGCTCGAGCTCGGCCTCCCCGAAGCGGAAGCCCGCGACCGCCTCCAGCAGCCGGCTGGCGCCCGCCACCACGCCGTAGCGGCGGCCCTCCGGCAGCCGGCGGGCGAAGACCTCGAAGACGCAGCGGCGAGAGGCCGCACCCGAGCGGAGCGCACCCTCGAGCATGGTGAGCTCGTAGTGGTCGGTGAGCAGGGCCGTGCTGGGCGTCGCGGTCACCCGCCGCAGCCTATTCTGGGGGGGTGTCCATCGCGCCCGTCCAGGAGGAGGTCGTCTCCGCCTCCTCCGACCTGGCGCCGGACGTCCCGTGGGTCACCCTGGTGTGGAACGACCCCGTCAACCTGATGTCCTACGTGACCTACGTCTTCCAGTCCTACTTCGGCTACTCGAAGGCGAAGGCCGAGAAGCTCATGCTGGACGTCCACACCAAGGGCCGCGCGATGGTCTCGACCGGGTCACGGGAGCGGATGGAGACCGACACCGAGGCGCTGCAGGGCTACGGCCTGTGGGCGACCTTCCAGAAGGACGCTTAAGTGGCGCGCGGCTTCCGGCGGCGCGGCCGGGGGGAGGGGCTGCGGTATGCCGCCCGCCTCGACCCCTACGAACGCTCGCTGCTCGTGGGGCTCCTGGACCAGGTGCGTGACCTGCTCGGGGGTGACGAGGTGTCGACCGCGACCGCGACCGCGGCCGCCGCCGCGGCGGACCCGGCGGACGCGGCGAGCGCCCAGTCCTCCGCGGACGCGGCCTTCGACGACATCGTCGCCGGCCTGGGCGACCTCGGAGCCGTGGTGCCCGAGCCGGCGCCGGACGCGCGGTCCTTCGGCGACCGCGACCCGGCGCTGCAGCGGCTGCTGCCGGCGGGGAACCGCGCCGACGACCAGGCGGCCGCGGAGTTCCGGCGGCTGACCGAGGCCGGCCTGCGCCGGCGCAAGGTGGACACCCTGGGCCGGGCCATCGCGGCTCTCCAGGGGGAGGGCGACGCCGTCGAGCTGGACGCCCGGACGGCCGAGGCGATGGTCGTCGCGCTCACCGACGTGCGGCTGGTGATCGGCGAGCGGCTGGGGCTGCGGGACGACGCCGACGTCGAGCGCCTCGAGGAGGTGGTCGCCGAGCTCGACCCCGACGAGCCGCTCGCCCGCGCCGCGGCGGTCTACGACTTCCTCACCTGGCTGCAGGAGACGCTGGCCCACGCGCTGATCCCGGGCCGCGGCGGCCACCGCTTCGCCGACGGCTGAGCGGGCGGCCGGCCGCTCCGGTTCCGCCGGCCCACATCGCCGGGAGCCTCGCCGACGAGCACTGAGCCCCGCCGCGACCGCCGGCGCTCGTGGGCCCCCTCGGTCGACAGCGGCCCTGTGACGGAGGCGACGGTCCGAGCACGTCGGCGCGTCGGTGCCAGGTCCTACCCTGAACCGGTGGGCGACTCCCCGATCGGGCTCTTCGACTCCGGGTATGGCGGGCTCACCGTCGCCCGGGCGGTGCTCGACCAGATGCCGCACGAGTCGATCGCCTACTTCGGGGACACTGCCCGCGCACCCTACGGCCCGCGCCCCATCGCGCAGACCCGCGCCTTCGCCCTCGAGGGCCTCGACCGGCTCGTCGACCACGGCGTCAAGGCGCTCGTGATCGCCTGCAACACCGCGAGCGCCGCGGTGCTGCACGACGCGCGCGAACGCTACGACGTCCCCGTGGTGGAGGTGATCCGGCCGGCGGTGCGGCGCGCGGCCGCGGCGACGCGCAACCACCGCGTCGGCGTGATCTCGACGACGGGCACCCACCAGTCGCGGGCCTACCCCGACGCCTTCGCGGCGGCCCCGCACCTGGAGGTGACGAGCGTCCCCTGCCCGCGGTTCGTCGAGTTCGTCGAGGAGGGGGTCACCGGCGGCCCCGAGCTCCTCGGGGTCGCCCGTGAGTACCTCGCCCCCCTGCAGGAGCGGGACGTCGACACCCTGGTGCTCGGCTGCACGCACTACCCCCTGCTCACCGGCGTGCTGTCCTACGTCATGGGCGAGCGGGTCACCCTCGTCTCGTCCGCGGAGGAGACGGCCAAGGACCTGTACCGCGTGCTCGCCGACGCCGACGCGCTGCGCCCGGACTCCCTGCCCCCACCGCGACACGGCTTCACCACCACCGGGGACCCGGTGACGTTTCGTCGGCTCGCCCGCCGCTTCCTCGGGCTGGGGGCGGAGCTGGACGACGTCTTCGAGGCGGCGCCCGAGCGTCCGGTGCCGACGGGGGCCACCGCCTTCGCGGGGGGGCCGCGGTGAGGATGACGGTGATCGGCTGCTCGGGCTCCTTCGCGGGCCCTGACTCCGCGTCGTCCAGCTACCTGGTCCAGGCCCCCCACGAGGGCCGGACCGCGAGCATCCTGCTCGACCTGGGCAGCGGTGCCCTCGGCACGCTGCAGCGCCACCTCGACCTCGACACGCTGGACGCCGTCCTGGTCAGCCACCTGCACCCCGACCACTGCGTGGACCTGCTCGGGCTCTACGTCAGCCGGCGCTACCGCCCCGGGGGCGCCCCCGACGCCCGGCTGCCGGTCTGGGGTCCCGCCGCGACGTCTGAGCGCCTCTCGCTGATGTACCACGGCATCGACGACGACGGGCTGGCCGGCGAGTTCGACGTCCGCGTGCTCACCGACCGCGTGCCGCTGTCCATCGGCCCCTTCACCGTGACCCCGTATGCCGTGCGCCACCCGGTCCAGACCTACGGCTTCCGGGTGCAGGCCGGGGAGGCCGTCCTCGCCTACACCGGCGACACGGACAGCTGCGCGGCGCTGGGGCCGCTGCTCACCGGTGCCGGGCTCGCGGTCACCGACTGCGCCTTCGTCGACGGGCGCGACGACTCCCGCGGCATCCACCTCACCGGCAGCCGGGCGGCCGAGGCGGCCGTCGCGGCCGGTGGCGTGCGCCGCCTCATGCTCAGCCACATCCCGCCGTGGAACGACCCGGAGGAGTGCCGCAAGCAGGCCGAGACGGTCTGGACGGGGGCGGTGGAGGTGGCCCGCCCGGACGTCGCGTACGACCTGTGAGCGGCGGACCGTAGCCTGTCCGCCATGCCCGCTGCCCCCCGCCACGACGGACGCCTGCCCGACCAGCTGCGCGAGGTGCGCTTCACCCGAGGGTGGCTGGACCACGCCGAGGGCAGCGTGCTCGTCGAGTTCGGCCGCACCCGGGTCCTGTGTGCGGCGTCCTTCACCCCGGGCGTCCCGCGCTGGCTGAAGGGTTCGGGCCGCGGCTGGGTGACGGCGGAGTACGAGATGCTGCCGCGCGCCACCAACACCCGCAGCGACCGCGAGTCCCGCCGGGGGAAGGTCGGCGGCCGCACGCACGAGATCTCCCGGCTGGTCGGTCGCAGCCTGCGCGCGGCGGTCGACACCACCGAGCTGGGCGAGAACACGGTGGTCCTCGACTGCGACGTCCTGCAGGCCGACGGGGGCACCCGCACCGCGTCGGTGACCGGCGCCTGGGTGGCCCTGGCCGACGCGGTCGCCGAGGCCAGGGGCCGCGGCTGGGTGGCGGCGGGGGCGCGGCCGCTCACCGGCTCGGTCGCCGCGGTCAGCGTCGGCGTCGTCGGCGGCGTGCCGGTGCTGGACCTGGACTACCCCGAGGACTCCACGGCCGGCACCGACCTCAACGTCGTGATGACCGGGGAGGGCGGCTTCGTCGAGGTGCAGGGCACCGCGGAGGGGGCGCCGTTCGACCGGGGGGAGCTCGACGCGCTCCTCGACCTGGCCACCGCCGGGTGCGCCGAGCTGACCCGCGCCCAGCAGACGGCGCTCGCGGCCGAGCCGGGGCGCCGGTGACCGGTCGACGGGTCGTGCTGGCGACCCGCAACGAGCACAAGGTGCTCGAGCTGGGGGACATCCTCGCCGACGTCGTCGCCGAGCTGGGGCTGGAGCTGGTCGGGGCGGACGACGTCCCGGGCGCGCCCGACGTGCCCGAGACCGAGGTGACCTTCGTCGGCAACGCGACGCTCAAGGCGGTCGCGCTGGCCGGGGCCAGCGGCCTGCCCTCCCTCGCCGACGACTCCGGCCTCGCGGTCGACGTGCTCGGCGGCTCGCCGGGGATCTTCTCCGCCCGCTGGTCCGGCTCGCGGGCCGGGGTCGGGGCCCCCCGCGCCGTGCGGGACCGCGCCAACCTCGACCTCCTGCTCGAGCAGCTCGAGGACGTCGGGAACGGACACCGGGGCGCGGCTTTCGTGTGCGCCGCCGTGCTCGCCCTTCCCGACGGGACGGTGCTCGTTCGCGAGGGCCGGGTCGACGGCGTCCTCGCCCGGGAGCCGCGGGGCGCCAACGGCTTCGGCTACGACCCGGTGTTCCGGCCCGAGGGGAGCGCGCGGACGCTGGCGGAGCACACCGACGCCGAGAAGCACGCCATCTCCCACCGCGGGCGCGCCTTCCGGGCCCTTCGCCCGGCGCTTCGCGAGCACCTGGCGCGGTGACCGCGTCCCGGCGCACCGGCATACCCTGTCCCTCGCGCGCAAGTGGCGGAACTGGCAGACGCGTCAGGTTTAGGTCCTGGTGCCCTCGGGCGTGGGGGTTCGAGTCCCCCCTTGCGCACCCCGTGCCGATAGGGTCGTCAGGCCGGACAGCCGGGCGGCCGACTCACCAACCGGCCTCCCGACCAACCGGCGGTCCGCGGTCCCGGCGCACCGTCCGCGGAACGCGACCCCGACGACGCAGCAGAGGAGCAGCCCGTGGCCGAGCGACTGGCCTGCGGTGATCCCGCACCCGACTTCACCCTGACGAGCGACACGGGGGAGGAGGTCGCGCTCTCCGGGCTGCGCGGCCGCAAGGTGATCGTCTACTTCTACCCGGCGGCGATGACCCCCGGGTGCACCACGCAGGCGTGCGACTTCAGCGACTCCCTCGAGAGCCTGCGCGGCTCCGGGTACGAGGTGCTCGGCATCTCGCCGGACCGCCCCGAGAAGCTCGCGCGGTTCCGGGAGAAGGAGGGGCTGACGATCACGCTGCTCGCCGACCCGGACAGGGAGGTGCTCCGGGCCTGGGGCGCCTACGGGGAGAAGAAGCTGTACGGCAAGGCCGTCGAGGGCGTGCTCCGCAGCACGGTCGTCCTCGACGAGGACGGCACCGTCACCCACGCGTGGTACAACGTCAAGGCCACCGGACACGTCGCGAAGCTCCGTCGCGACCTGGAACTCCAGTAAAGGACCGTTCATGAGCAGCACCCAGCCGTCGATCACCGAGCTCGAGGCCGACATCGCCGCCCGACGGGACCGGTTGGCCCGCACGGTGGACGAGCTGACCGCCCGCGCCCAGCCGAAGGCGATCATGCAGCGGCAGAAGGACTCCGCCAAGGCCCGGTTCGCCGACGTCACGACCACCCCGGAGGGTGACCTGCGCGTCGAGCGCATCGCCGCCGCGGTCGCCGTCCTGGCCGTGGTCGTGGTGCTCGCGGTCCTGCGCCGCCGGCGTGGCTGAGTCGGGGGACCCCGACCGCCGCGCGAGGTCGCGGCTGCCCGTCCGCATGCTGCACGACCGCGTGCTCGTGCTCCTCGACGGCGAGTCCGGTGAGCGCCGCTCCGGCGGCGGGCTGGTCATCCCGGCGACGGCCAGCATGGGCAAGCGCCTCGCGTGGGCGAGGGTCGTCGCGGTGGGGCCGAACGTCCGCCAGGTGGAGGTCGACGACCGCGTCCTGTTCGACCCGGAGGACCGCGCAGAGGTCGAGATCTCCGCGACCGACTACGTCCTGCTCCGCGAGCGCGACCTGCACGCGGCCGCCGCCGCCGCTGCGTCGGCCGAGCCCACCGGCCTGTACCTCTAGCGCCCGGCGCCGCCCAGCCGGCCGTCCTGGCCGGCGCGGGGTCCCTGCGGTGTGTCCGGGGACACCTGCGGGCCGGATGCGAGCCGCGGTCGAGGGGTTGAGGTTCGGCAGCAGCCGGACGCCGACGTCCGGCAGTGGAGCGAGGGGGTTCCCGCGATGCGAGCCACGACGACCGTCGACGGTCCGGACGACAGGTCAGGCAGCACGACGCCCGGCGGCGTGCGGGGTCGGAGGTTCTCCGCCGCGCTCGCCTCCTGCGCCACGGTGCTCGCCGGTCTGGCCCTGGCGGCCGGGCCCGCCACCGCGGCGGACGACCCGCTGCCGCAGCCGGTCGACTGCCCCACCGCCCTGCCCACCACCGACGCCGTCGACGGGGTCACCGGCACCGGCTGGACGGTCGACAAGGGCACCGTGCCGGCGCCCTTCACCGCCACGGTCCTCGGGCGGATCACGGACGGCATCCTCCCGGGTGTCGACATGATCATGGCCGAGCTCGACTCCCCGGCCGTAAACGCCGCCGGCGGGGTCTGGGCCGGGATGTCAGGGTCCCCGGTCTACGCCCCGGACGGCAGGCTCATCGGCTCGGTGTCCTACGGCCTTGCGGCCGCCTCCCCGGTGGCCGGAATCACCCCCGCCGAGGGTTTGGCGACCCTCTTCGACGACCCGGACGACGTCGCGGCCCGGGCTCGCGCCACGGTGGCGGTGCCGAAGTCGGCGGCCGGTCGGCTGGCCCGCACCGGCGAGGTCACCGCCGCCGAGGCCGAGCAGGGCTTCCGGCGCCTGCCGGTCCCCCTGTCGGTCTCCGGGGTCTCGGGGCCCGGGGCGACCAAGCTCGCCCAGCGCCTCGCCGACAAGACCGGGCTCCGGGTCCTCACCTCTGGCTCGGCCTCCGCCTCCGCCGCTGCTGCACCCGTCGACCAGATCGTGGGCGGCGGGAACGGCGTCGCCGCCCTGTCGTACGGCTACGTCACCCTGTCCGGGACCGGCACCATGACCTATACCTGCAACGGCCGGGCGGTGCTGTTCGGGCACCCCTTCATGGGCGCCGGGCCGGTGCGCAACTCGCTGCACTCGGCCACCGCCGTCTACATCCAGCGGGACGACGTCTGGGGCCCGTTCAAGGTCGCCAACCCGGGCGGCGTCGCCGGGACCATCGACCGCGACCGCACGCTGGGACTGCGGGCCCAGCTCGGCGCCCTCCCGGTCAGCACGACGGTCACCTCCTCGGTGACCCGCGCGGAGACCGGCGTGCGGTCCGGGGGCACCACGCAGGCGGTGGACCGGTTGTTCGCGTCCGACGCGGCGGCCTACCACGCCCTCTACACCGTCGACCAGGCGATGCGGTCCTTCAGCGCCCCGGGGTCCTTCACCGGGTCGCTCGCGGTCACCGGCACGCGTGCCGGTGGTGCCGCCTTCTCGCTGACGCTCGGCAACGCCTTCGTCGCCAGCGACCCCAGGGCCTACCCGCTCGACTACCAGGTCGCCGACTGGGTCTACCTCACGGTCGACCGGCTGCTCATGCAGCCGTTCGAGAAGGTGAACCTCACCGGGATCTCGCTCACCGGCACGGCGGCGTCCGACAGCGCCTCGTGGCGCAGCCCCACGGTGCAGGTCTACCGGGGCCGCCGCTGGACGACGCCCGGCCCGACCACCGTCGTGAGCGCGCGGGTGGGGGCCCGGCTCCCGTGGCGGGCCACCGCGGCGCTCTCCGGTGACCCGACCGTCACGCAGGTCCGGTCCACGTCGTTGGTGCCGCCGGCGGCCGCCGCCGACACCGAGACGTCCTTCACCGTCGGGACCGGCTCCGCCTACGCGCAGGCCGGGCCCGAGCCCACCTCGCTCGACGCGCTGCTGACCCAGCTGGGGACCAGCCCGCGCAACGACGAGCTGCGCGTGGAGCTGCGCCGGCTCGAGGACGACCGGGTCCTCGCGCAGGGGACGATGCGGTTCAGCCGGGCCATGCAGCCGTTCGCGGCGTCCTACCAGGCGAAGGTCAGCCGCTGACGCCCGGCACCGGCCCCGCGGGCGCGCCCGGACACTGCCGGCGCTCCGCGGGGCCACCAGCCGGCCCCGACTGACACGAGGAACCACGACCAGAGCACATCGGCTCCGTCCGCGCTGTGCCGGCCGTGAGCTCGCGTCATCTCACGTCGTGAAGCCGCGGCTGTGGGTCCCTCCGTCCCAGTGACAGGCGCCCGCCGGGCGGCGTAGCCTGCAACCACCTTTGGCCGGAGGTGGTGGGGGAGTGCCCGATCAAGGCGAGCAGCGGGCCCGGCCCGCCGGGGTGAGGGTCCGCGAGGTCCGGGCCGCGGGGGACCGCTTCCTCGCCACCGGTCACCTGGGCCGGCACCTTCGCCCGCTGGTCGCGGAGTCGTGGCGGCGCAGCCTCGACCGCGGCGTCGACCCGGAGCACGCCCTGGCGCCGGTGGACCTGCAGGACGCGGCGCTGGGGGCCCTGCGCGACCGCCACCCGCTCGCCGACGTCATGCCCGTCATCCGCCGCCTGCTCGTCGAGGACGCCCACGACACCGGTCTCCTCGTCGCCGTCAGTGACGCCGCCGGCCGCCTGCTGTGGGTGGAGGGCCCGCCCCGCCTCCGGGCTCGGGCCGAGCGCATCCACTTCGTGGAGGGAGCGGTCTGGTCGGAGGAGGCGGCCGGCACCAACGCGCCCGGCACCGCCCTGGCGCTCGACCGGCCCGTCGCGATCTGGGCCGCCGAGCACCTGGCTCGCCCGGTCGCCCAGTGGAGCTGCTCGGCGGCACCCATCCACGACCCGGACACCGGGGCGGTGCTGGGGGCTCTCGACATCACCGGTGGTGACGACGTCGCCGCCCCGCGCGCGCTGTCGGTGGTGCGCGCCACGGTGGCGGCGGTGGAGACCGAGCTGCGCCTCCTGCGGCTGACCGGGCGGCGCACCGGCATACCGGGTGGTGCGTGGCACGGGGAGGCGCAGGCGGCGTCGGGCACCCCCTCGGCTCGCCTCGCGGTGCTCGGTGTGGGCACTGCGGTGCTGGAGCACGCCCACGGGACCTCCCGGCTCGGGGGTCGGCACGCGGAGCTGCTGGTGCTGCTCGCCGCCAGCCCGGAGGGGCTCGCCGGTGGGGAGCTCGCGGCGCTCGTGCTGCCGGAGGACCGCAAGGCGGTCACCCTGCGCGCCGAGCTGTCCCGGCTGCGCGGCGTGCTGGGGCCGGTCGCGCTCGAGGCGCGCCCCTACCGGCTGGGTATGCCGGTCACGAGCGACGCCGACGAGGTGCGCACCTTGCTACGAGCCGGCCGGGTCGGCCCGGCGGTCGAGCGGTACCGGGGTCCGCTGCTCCCGTCGTCGGACGCGCCCGGTGTCGTGCGGATGCGCGACGCCCTGCACGAGGAGCTGCGGGCGGCGCTGCTTCGGTGCGGCGACCCGGATGCCCTGCTGCGCTTCGCCGACACCGCGCACGGCCGGCTCGACCACGCCGTCTGGTCGGTGGCGGTGGCGGTGCTCGACCGCGGGTCCCCGCGGCGGGCGTCCGCGCTGGCGCACCTGGCACACCTGGGTCGCGAGCTGGCCTGACCCGGTGCCTGACGGACGTCGCGCAGGGAACCTTGGAGCTGGTGTGCAACGTTGCTGCAACGAGGTCGTGACTAGGGTCACGGCCCATGGACCGGGCAACGGAGCCCGGCCGTACCGATGGAGGAGGCCCCCATGACGGTGTACGCGCAGCCTGGGCAGGAGGGGAGCCCGGTCACCTACCGGGCCCGCTACGACAACTGGATCGGCGGGGAGTTCGTCCCACCGGTCGGCGGGGAGTACTTCGAGAACCCGTCACCGGTGACGGGGCAGACGTTCTGCGAGGTGGCGCGCTCCCAGGCGGAGGACGTCGAGAAGGCCCTCGACGCGGCGCACGCCGCCGCCCCGGCGTGGGGCAAGACCTCACCGGCCGAGCGCGCCGTGATCCTCAACAGGGTCGCCGACCGCATCGAGGCCAACCTCGAGATGCTCGCCGTCGGCGAGACCTGGGACAACGGCAAGCCGGTGCGGGAGACCATGGCGGCCGACCTCCCGCTCGCGGTCGACCACTTCCGCTACTTCGCCGGGGCCATCCGGGCGCAGGAGGGCGGGATCTCCCAGGTCGACGAGGACACCGTCGCCTACCACTTCCACGAGCCGCTCGGCGTCGTCGGCCAGATCATCCCGTGGAACTTCCCGCTGCTGATGGCGACGTGGAAGCTCGCACCCGCGCTCGCGGCGGGCAACGCCGTGGTCCTGAAGCCGGCCGAGCAGACGCCCGCGTCGATCATGCTGCTGATGGAGCTGATCGCGGACATCCTCCCGCCGGGGGTGCTCAACGTCGTCAACGGGTTCGGCGTCGAGGCGGGCAAGCCGCTGGCCTCCTCGAGCCGGATCCGCAAGATCGCCTTCACCGGCGAGACGACGACGGGCCGACTCATCATGCAGTACGCGAGCCAGAACCTCATCCCGGTCACGCTGGAGCTCGGCGGGAAGAGCCCGAACATCTTCTTCGACGACGTCATGCGTGACGACGACGCATTCCAGGACAAGGCGCTCGAGGGCTTCGCGATGTTCGCCCTCAACCAGGGGGAGGTGTGCACCTGCCCGAGCCGGGCGCTGGTCCAGCGGTCGATCTACGACCCGTTCGTCTCGATGGCGACCGAGCGCACCAAGAAGATCGTCCAAGGCAACCCGCTCGACACCGGCACGATGATCGGCGCCCAGGCGAGCAACGACCAGCTCGAGAAGATCCTGTCCTACATCGACATCGGCACCCAGGAGGGCGCCCGCGTCATCACCGGCGGCGAGCGCGTCGACCTCGGCGGGGACCTGTCGGGTGGCTACTACGTCGCCCCGACGATCTTCGAGGGCAACAACTCGATGCGGGTGTTCCAGGAGGAGATCTTCGGCCCCGTCGTCGCGCTCACCTCGTTCGAGGACTACGACGACGCCATCTCGATCGCCAACGACACCCTGTACGGGTTGGGAGCCGGCGTCTGGTCGCGCGACACCAACACGGCATACCGGGCCGGGCGGGACATCCAGGCGGGGCGGGTGTGGACGAACTGCTACCACGCCTACCCGGCGCACGCCGCCTTCGGCGGTTACAAGGGCTCGGGCATCGGGCGGGAGAACCACGCGATGATGTTGGACCACTACCAGCAGACGAAGAACCTCCTCGTCTCCTACTCGCCCAACGCCCTCGGCTTCTTCTAGGCCGATGGTGCAGGCCCCGAGGGTGGAAGGCCCGGCCGGTATGCCGTCCGGTCCCGTCGCGCGCTCCGGCGCGGCGGGGCCGCCGGCCGCCGTCCCGGTGGCACCGGTGGCCCCGGTGGCGCGGGTGGCGATCACGCCGGCCGCGGCCGAGCTGGTCCGGTCGCTGCAGCACCGCAACGGCCGGGTGATGTTCCACCAGTCCGGCGGCTGCTGCGACGGCTCGTCGCCGATGTGCTACCCGCACGGGGAGTTCATCACCGGTGACGCCGACGTGCACCTCGGCGACGTCGACGTGGGCACCGTGGATCGGGCGGAGGAGCCGGTGGAGGTGTGGATGTCGCGTGACCAGTTCGCGTACTGGAGGCACACCCACCTGACGATCGACGTCGTGCCCGGGCGGGGAGCCGGCTTCTCGTTGGAGGCGCCGACGGGGAATCGGTTCCTCATCCGGTCGCGGCTGTTCTCCGACGAGGAGTGGGCGGCCCTGGAGGGCTCGGCGCAGCCCTAGAACCCCTACTACGGCGGCGGGCCACGCGCCGCACGCGGCGGGCCGGGCACCGAGTGCGGTGCCCGGACCTGCCGCGTCGTGGCGGGCTCAGGTCCGGTTGTGCTGCGCGACGTTGTCGATGACGAGGAAGCCCACCTCGGGGTCGGGGTCGGGGCCGGTCCAGTCCTTGACGCAGACGACGCCGTCGCCGTTCTTGTCGATGGTGGCGAAGAAACCGGGGTCGGCCGGGTTGGTCACCGAGGTGCTCGGGACGAACTGACCGGGACAGACACCGCCCGGGGGCGGTGTCGCCCCCGCCGCGCCGGCAACGGCGATGAGGCCGGCCGCTGCACCCAGCAGCAGGGCGGTGGGACGGGTGGCACGGCGAGCGTTCATGGGGTCTCCTGTGCGGTACGTCTGTGACACGAAGGCGTGGTGCGTTGCCGGAGCTGCGGACGGTTCGCTTCCACGGCCCCCCGGGGCCGTGGTGTCCGCCGCCCGGCCAGGTGTCGAGGTCCCATGGTCCTGCGACCGTCCCTCGTTCGCCACCCGGGCCGTAGGCTGCCCCACGCCGGGGAGAGGTCCCAGCGGTTGGAGGCATGCCGGGCGCGGGACAGCAGGAGGTCGGCTCGTGGTCGGGGACCACCCTGCCGGTATGCCGCATGGCGGCGTCGGCGTCGAGTCCGCCCCCCGCCTGTCGCGGCTGTCTGCGACCGCCGTCCTCGTTGCGGCGACCGCCGCGTCGCCCGTCGTGTGAGCGGCGGAACAGCGCTCTCCGGCGGCACCGCCTAGCCTTGCCGCAGGAGGCTCCCCATGAGGTGGTTCTCTCGCTTCCGGTCCGGTCCCGTCGTCGCGGCGCTCCTCGTGGCGCTGGCCCTGGTTGGCTGTGGGACGGCGCCCGAGGACCACGGTGGGAATACCAGCAGCGGCGTGGTGACGTCCGAGACGTCGACGCCGCCCCTCCCGGCACCACCCCACCCCGTCCCGCTGCCGCCGCCAACACCCGAGCCGTCTCCGCCGCCCGAGCCGCCCCGGCCGACGCAGGAGCAGGGCGAGGTGTGGGAGTGGGCGATCGGTCGCTCCATGGACGACCCGGCCATCAGCCCCTACCTGGCCAACCTCATGGACGACGACGCCGGTGGTGGCGCCATGGTCAAGGAGCTCGGCTTCGAGCTCCTTCTCGCGTCGAGCGGCACCGTGACCGGGGTGATGCTGGTCAACGACGAGCGGTCGCTGGGCTACTCCGAGAACACCTTCGCGGCCTACGACGGGCGGCTGCCCGGTGGCCTCACCTGGGACATGAACACGGCCGAGGTGCTCGAGGCCCTCGGCGAGCCGGACACCTCCTACACCGAGGGGTACGGCGCCGAGGCGACCCTGACCTACGCCGACGTCGACGGCCACCAGGTGGTCGTCTCGCTGGCCGCCCGACACCAGTCCGACATCCCGACCTCTCCCATCCACACCATGACGGTCACCGCGCCCGGCTGACCCCGACGGAGGAGGACCACATGCCCACCCCGAGCACCAGGGAACACCCGGCGTCGCAGCCACCCGCGCCCGGTGCGTCCAGCGCCGGAACGCTCGACCCGGGGACGCTCGACGCGGCGGTGGCGTCCCTGGCCCGGGACGTGCTCATGGATGCGGCCCCGGAGGAGCTCCCGGGGTTCGACGCGCACGCCGCCGACTACCTCGCCGGCCGCCGGCCCGAGGACGCCGGGATCGGCGATGGGGTGGGCTTCGGCGTCGAGGTGGTCGCGCTGCTGTCGCCCTTCGCCGTCGCCGCTGCGCGGGTGGCGCTGCAGGTGGTCCTCGACGCGGTCAAGGAGTCGGCGACCGCAGAGGCGCGGACCGCCGTGGGCGCCTGGCTGCACCGGCTGCTGCACCGCGACCGCGCCCCCGCGGGGCCGGAGCCGCTGAGCGCCGACGTGCTGGCCCGCGTCAAAGCGGCCACCCGCGACGTCTGCCTGCAGATGGGGGCGGAGCCGGACGACGCCGCCCTGGTCTCCGAGGCCGTGACGGGTCGGCTGGCCACCGCCTAGACCGGCCGCGGCGACAGGGAGGAGGTCACCACCGTGAGGCCCGCACCGGTCAGCGTCGTGGAGCGAGGGCGTGAGTCGCGTCCGGGCCCGCCCGCGCCCGGCCCGTCCCTCCATCGCCCGGTCGACCGGATCGCGCTGCTGCGCTATCCGAGCGCCACCACCCTGCTCTTCCTCCTCCTCGTCGCCCTCCTCACCGTCACCAGCACGATGGCGGGGGTGGTCCTCCACGCCGGTCTGGCCGAGGCGCCGGCGCCGCACACGCCGTGGCCGTGGCTGGTCGTGCCCGCCGTGCTCACGCTGACGGGGTGGGTCGCGCTCACGCTCGGCTGGGCGTCGTGGCTGCAACGGCGGCGCGGTCTCGTGCCGGTCGACCCGGCCGTCGGCGGGCCTGCGCAGCAGCGTCTCGAGTCGCTCGCGGCCGAGGCCGGGGTGCCCGCCCCTGTCCTGATGTGGCGGCCGGACGCCGTCACTGCCAACGCGGTGACGTTCGGACGGCCGCACGCCTACCGGGTGGCCGTCGGGGCCGCGCTCCTCGGCGCTGCCCGGCGGCGCAGGTGGGCCTTCGACGTGGCGCTGCGTCACGAGCTGGCGCACATCCGTCGTCGCGACGTCCTGCTCGCCTACGGTGCGCTCGGCTCCCTGTACGCCGCCGCGGCCGTCCTCGCCGTGCCGGTCGCCACGCTCGCCTGGCACGCCCAGTGGGGGATGCTCGCCTCGTACGTCGTGCGCGTGGCCGCCCTGGCCGCGCTCGTCGTGCTGACCCGCGCCGCGCTGCTCCGTGCGCGTGAGGTGGACGCCGACCTGGTCGCGGCCTGCTCGCCGGACGGCGCCGAGCCGGTGGCCCGTGCCCTCGAGGGCGGACACCTGGTGGCTCCGGCCGGTGGCGCCCACCCCACCGGGGTGCCGGCGTTCCTCACCGGCTCCCTGGCGCTGCACCCCACGCCGGCGCAGCGGGCCGCGACCGTCCGGTCACCGGAGCTGGCCGGTTCGCCGAGCGCCTGGGGCGCCGTCGTCGCCGGCGTCGTGGCCGGTGCGGCGGCGCCGGTCCTCGTCGACCTCGCCTACGACGTGGGGGTCCCGGCCCTGACCGCCGAGGTCGTCGGCGTCGGGCTCGCCTTCGCCGCCCTCGGCGGGTATGCCGGTCTCAGCCTCGCGCGGGCGGCCGGCGCCGGTCGTCTCACGCCGGCATACCTCGTCGCCATCCCTGCGCTGGTCGCCGCGGGCGCCCTCGCGGGCGTGGCGGTCACCCCTGCGCGGGCCGGTCTCGCGAGCCTCGCCCTCGGGTCCGACCTGCTGGTCATGGTCCTCGTGCTGGCGCTGGGGGTGTGCCCCACGGTGGCGCTCGTCGGCGCGCACCTGCGCAGCAGTACCCCGCAGCCGGGCTGGCGGACCGGCGCGTCGGCACTGGGGGTGGCGGCCGGCACTGGGGTCGCTGCTGTGGCGCTGCTCCCGCTGAGCCGAGCGGTCGTCGAGGTCGGCGTGCCTGGGGGCGTGGCGGCGTCGTGGGTGACGCTGCCCGGACGTGACCCCGTCGTCGTGCTGTGGGCCGGGTCGCTCGCGCTCTGGGCGGCGTACCGGGCGGTGTCCGGACCGGCGCTCCGGGACGCGGGCGCCCCCGGTCTGCTGGTCGGCGTGGTCGCCGGCGCGGTTGCCTTCGGGTGGATGGTCGCGTTGTGGCTGCTGCTGCCGTCGTCGCGAAGTGACGAGGCGGCCGTGCGCCACCACGCCGCCTGCATCGTGCTGGCCGCCCTGACGGCGGTCGTCGCGGCGGTGGTCACCGGCTCGCCGGGGAGGAACCTGCCAGCGGCGCCGCTGGCGGCCGCCGCGGCGACGGCAGCCGGGGTCGTGGGTGTGGTCGTCACCAGCCCGTCGTCGTCAGGGTGGCTCGCTCTGGGTGAGCACGCCGTCGTCTCGGTGCTGGGGCTCGGTGTGGTGGTCGGGGTGCCGGCTGTCGCTCTGGCGGTCACTGTCGCGGAGGGCTGGTCGTGGGGGTGGGGAGCCGGCGCGACGGCCCGCGGCGCGACGACCCGCGGCGCGACGACCCGCGGCGCGACGGCCCGCGGCGCGACGGCCCGCGGCGCGAGGCAGGGGTGGCTGCTGCGGACCGCGCTGGCGGCCGCCCTCACGCTGACCCTCGGGGCGGTGCTCACGCCGGTCGCCCTCGGTTACGTCCGGGCGGCCCCGCCCGAGCGGACCCTGAGCCAGTACGTCGCCGAGGACTGGCCGCAGATCGCCTTCTGGAGGCAGCAGGCGTTGCGGGTTCGTGGGGAGATCGCCACCGTGCCGAGCTTCCGCGACACCCTGACTCCCACGGCGCTGTCCGCCTTCGACGCGGCACGGCAGAGGGCGGAGCTCGTCGACGGTGATCGGGACGTGACGTGGTTGAACGACGCGGCAGTCGAGATGATCGCGGGGGAGCGCGAGGCGTTCGTGGCGGAGCTGGCGGCGCTGGACCAGCCGGACGCCGCGCACGTCGAGGAGCGCGACGCGGCGATCGAGCAGGCGGTGGAGGCGGAGCGGGCCTTCACCGCGACTTGGGATGCGATGGGTCTGCCGGCGTGGCAGGTGCCGCGAGGCTGAGACCTCGCGGGCGGCTTGAAACGCCAGCGGTAATGAACGGCCAGGGGCGCGAGCAGCGGCTGCCGGCGGAGTACCGTGCCCGCGCGCTTCTCGACAGCCAGCTGACGGCGGCCGGGTCCGGGGTCTCCGACCTCCCCCGCTCGTCCCG
>DASQFD010000104.1:0-51230 GCA_035633255.1 Dermatophilaceae bacterium | reverse complement strand
GCGGGCGGCGATGGTCCACAGGGTGTCGCCACGCCGGACGACCACCTCCTCCTCGGTCCGGGGCTCCCGGGTGCGGGTGAGCAGCGAGGTCGTGGGCTGCGGGCGGACGGGCGGCGTGGTGGGCGTCCAGCCCGGCGCCGGGGTCGCGCTGACACTGGAAGCGGTGGGCGTGTGGGTTCCGCCGGGGGCGGAGGGCGGCATGGCGGTGGCCGTCGTGGCGGTGGGCGCGTCAGTGCCGCCGGGGGCGGACGGCGGAGCGGCCGGCGCGCTGACGGCCCCCGGTGGCCGGAAGCCGGGCTCCGGCCAGGCGACCGAGGCCCCGGCCGTCCCGGCCGACGCCGCCGACCCCGCCGACGCCGCGAGGCCGGCACCGAGGAGCACCGCGACCCCGCGGCGGACCAGGGGCGGACCGACTCTCGCCGACCATCGCCCGGCCGCGGTCCCGGCCCTTCCGGGAAGGACGGTGAGGACCTCCAGGGCGGCGCCGAGCGTCACCCACGAGCCGAGCAGGAGCGCCGCCACGGCGAGGGAGGCGGTCAGCGCAGCTGCGGGGGTGGCCGGCCCGGGGACGGACACGGCGGCCACCGCGGGGCGGCACACCGCCTCGGCCCAGGCGGCGACGAGCCCGCACGAGGCCACGACACCCAGGCCGACGCCAGCCACGCGCGGGCCGGCGGGCCCGGCCGGACGGTTCGGCGCCGCGGCCGTTTCTAGGCGTTGGGGCTCGTTTGGTGGCCTTTGCATGCGTTTGATGTTAGATGGTAGCGATCGATGCCACAACCGGAGCGATGACGGTAGGGTCCAGGCATGCGGTGGGAGGGCCTGTTCGCCGATCTCGAGGGCCAGTCGGACGCGGAGGAGCGCCGCGAGCTGGACGCCGAGGTCGCCGACCGGACCCGCCGGGAGCTGGCCACCGTGGCGCTGCTGGACCGGCTCCTCGCCCACCGCGGGACCCGACTGGAGGTGCGGCTCGTCGACGGTCGCGCCGTCGCGGCGGAGCTGGTCGACGTCGGCGCCGACTGGCTGCTGCTGCGACCCCGGTCCCCGCGCACCACCGAGCTGCTGGTCCCGGCCGCGGCGCTCGCCGGGGTCACCGGTCTGGCGGTGCGGACCGGGCAGGACCGGATGGCGCGGCGCTTCTCCCTCGGCCACGCCCTGCGCGCACTGGCTCGTGACCGTGCCCGCGTCACCCTGGTGGACCTCGCCGGGACGACCCTGACCGGCACGATAAACTTGGTGGGGGCCGATCACCTCGACCTGGCCGAGCACCCGCTCGACGAGCCCCGGCGCGCGGGGAACGTCATCGCGGTGCGCACCGTCCCGTTCTCCGCCGTCGTCTGGGTGGAGTCGGCCTGAGGTGGAGTCGGCCGGAGGGAGACCGACCGGCGCCGGCCCGTGACCCCGGACGTCACGGAACGCCACGGACCGGCCGCGTGCCCCGGATCTCAGGCCGGCGGGTGCTCGTCCCGCTGGGTGGAGACGAACTGCCGGGTGCGGGTGTACATCCGCTCGATGTAGGCCTCGAGCTCGGTGGTCTCCACGCGCCACTGGCCCCGGCCGCCGACCTTGATCGCCGGCAGCTCGCCCGAGCGGACCAGGGCGTACGCCTGGGCCGCCGAGATGTCCAGGACCTCGGACACCTCGGCCAGCGGGATGAACCGTCGCGCCACGCGCCCAGTGTGCCAGCCGACCCCGACGCGCCCCGTTCGTCCACAGGTGTGCCGCCCCCGGCGAGCACGAGGGCGGCCGATCGGACAGAATCGACCCGGCCGCCGAGGGGAGCGGCCGTGGCGAGACGAGGGGGATGTCATGACCGACCTGCCGACGCCTCAGGCGAGCCGGCTCCGCCGGCCGTCCTGGCGGGACAGCCGGCTGCTGGTGGGGGTGGTGCTGGTCCTGGTCTCGGCGGTGCTGGGCTCCGTGGTGGTCGCCGGTGCCGACGAGCGCGTCCCCATGTATGCCGCCCGCGCCTCGCTGGTGCCGGGGGAGCCACTCACCCCGTCGTCCCTGGTGCGGGTCGAGGTGCAGGTCGGGGACGCCACGGCCGACTACCTCCCCGCGACCCGCGACGTCCCCGACGGCACCTTCGTCCTGCGCGAGGTGCGACCCGGTGAGCTCGTGCCGCAGACCGCGGTCGGCTCCCGCGACCAGGTGCGGACGCAGCCGGTCACCCTCGGCGTGGACGCCACCTCGGCCTCCACGCTGAGGTCCGGCGCCGTCGTCGAGGTCTACGTCAACCGCCCGAGCCGCGACAGCGGCGGCGCCGGCACCGGCCTGCAGGTCCTCGAGGGCCCGGAGCGGAGCCTGGAGCGGGTCAGTGTGGTGGCCGTCGCGGCCGACACCGGCGTCCTCGGCGCCGGTTCGGCGACCCGCGCCGTGCAGGTCTCGGTGCCCAGCGACCGGGTCCAGCAGCTCGTCGGTGACGTGGACCTCGGTTCCCGCATCACCCTCGTGCCGGTCCCGGCCGCCGGACGGACCGAGTCGTGAGCGCCCGAGCCCTGGTTGCCCGCGGGAGCGAACCGTGAGTGCCGGCATCCTCACCGCGGTCAGCCACCGGCTGGAGGCGGACCTCGTGTCTGGGCTGGAGGACACCCCGCAGGTCCGCGTCGTCCGGCGCTGCGCCGACCTCGCCGAGCTGCTGTCCGCCGCGGCGACCGGGGTCGCCGAGGTCGCCGTCGTCTCCCCGGACCTGCGCGGCCTGGACCGGGAGGCGGTCCGGCAGCTCGCGGGCCACGGGGTCCGCGTCGCGGCCCTCGTCGCCGGCGAGGACGAGGACGGCGAGCGTCGGCTGCGCCAGCTGGGGGTCGGCACGGTCCTGCGGCCCGGTGACGAGCCCGAGGAGGTGGCGGAGCGGCTGGCGGCCCTCGCCGAGGGCACGACGACCGGGGGCTCGGGTCGGTCCTCGGACCCGCGCACCGACGCCGGGCGTCCCGACGAGGTCCGGCCGGGCACCGGCCCGCTCCGGCCCGTCGGCGGCCCCGGCGCCGGACTCGGCCCGGACCTCGACCTCGCCGTCGAGCCCGGCACCTGCTCGAGCGGCGCGGCGGCCTCCGGCGGTCGCGCCGCGGTGACGGCGGTGTGGGGGCCGACCGGCGCGCCCGGCCGCACCACCGTGGCCGTCACCATGGCGGCGCGGATGGCCGCCTCCGGGGTGCGCACCCTGCTCGTCGACCTCGACACCTGGGGCGCCAGCGTCGCCCAGGTGCTCGCCCTGGTCGACGAGGCACCGGGCGTGGCGGCGGCCGCGCGAGCCTCCGAGCACGGCACGCTCGACCTGCCCGGCCTGGCCCGGCTCAGCCCGGAGGTCACGCCCGGACTCCGGGTCCTCACCGGCCTGCCGCGCCCCGAGCGGTGGCCGGAGCTGCGGGCCGCGGCCGTGGAGGACGTCCTCGACCTCGCCCGCCGGCTCGTCGACCACGTGGTCGTGGACTGCGGCTTCGCCATCGAGGACGACGAGGAGCTCAGCTACGACACCGCCGCACCGCGCCGCAACGCCGCGACCCTGGTCGCGCTCGAGCGCGCCACCTCGCTCGTCGTCGTCGGCGCGGCCGACCCGGTCGGGCTGCAGCGGCTGGTGCGGGCCGTGCAGGACGTCGCCGTGGTCCCGTCACCGCCGCCCACCGTCGTGGTCAACAAGGTCCGCGCCTCGGCCGCGGGCCCGCGCCCGGAGCGTGCGATCAGCGAGGTGCTGGGCCGTTTCGCCGGGATGGCCGAGCTGCACTTCCTCCCCTGGTCACCCGCGGAGTGTGACGCCGCGCTCCTCGCGGGGCGGTCCCTCGTCGAGCAGGCCCCCACGGCGCCCCTCACCGAGGCCATCGCCGTTCTCGCGGCCGCCGTCCGCCCCGGGCTGGCCCGGCCGGGCGCCGCCTCCCGGCGGGCACGGCTCCCGGTGTGGCTGCCGGCCCGCAGCGCGAGGGCCACCTCGTGACCGGACCCACACCACCCACCCGCCGGTCGGGCGGCAGGACGGCCGAGATCTGAGACGATGACCCCGTGGTCGACCGCCTGAGCTCACTGGACACCTCCTTCCTGCACCTCGACGACGGGCTCACGCCCATGCACGTGGGCTCGGTGATGGTGTTCGACAAGCCGACCGAGGGCTTCGACTACGACAATCTGCTCACCCTGATCTCCCGGCGCATCGCCCTCTCCCCGCGCTACCGCCAGCGGGTGCGCCACGTGCCGGGCCGGCTCGCCAACCCGGTGTGGGTCGACGACGAGCGGTTCGACGTGACCTACCACGTCCGGCGGTCCGCCCTGCCGCAGCCGGGCAGCGACGAGCAGCTCGAGGAGCTGGTGGCGCGCATCCAGCCCCGGCCCCTGGACCAGAACCGGCCCCTCTGGGAGGTCTACCTCGTCGAGGGTCTCGCCCTGGACCGGTTCGCGATCGTCAGCAAGACCCACCAGGCCCTCGTCGACGGGCTGAACGCCGTCGACATCGGGCACCTCATCGTCGACGGCCGGCCCGGGCAGGACGAGGAGCTCCCCGCCACCTGGCGCCCGAGCCGGGAGCCCACCACCGCGGAGCTCGTCGTCGGCGCCCTCGCGGACACGGTCCGCGGTCCCGGCCAGGTCATCGAGACCGTGCAGTCCGGGGTGGCCGACCTCAAGGCGACGGCGGGGCGGGTCGCCGGCGCGGCCGGGAGCGTGCTGACGACCCTGGTGCGGGTCTCCGCGCGGCCGGCGCCCACCTCCCCGCTGAACGCCGAGGTCGGCCGCGCCCGGCGCTTCGTCATGATCGGCACCGACCTGGAGGACTACCGCCGGGTCCGGTCGCGGCTGGCCCAGGGCACCTTCGCCGACGAGCTGTCGGTCACCGACGTCATCCTCGCCACGATCGCGGGGGCCTTCCGGTCCTGGCTGCTCACCCGCGGCGAGGCGGTCCACCCGTCCACGACGATCCGCGCCATGGTGCCGGTCAGCGTGCAGCACGCGGACGGGGACGGCCCCGAGAACGGCCGCGAGCTCGCCGCCGCCTTCGTCGACCTCCCGGTGGGCGAGCCCGGGCCGTCGATGCGCCTGCACCAGGTCGCCTTCGCGATGCGCCAGCAGATGGAGGGCCGCGCGGTCGCGGCGGACACCCTCGCGGGCCTCACCGGCTTCACGCCGCCGACCATGCACGCCCTCGGCGCCCGCCTCGGCAGCGCCGTGTCCCGGCGCCTGTTCAACGTCGCCATCACCAACGTGCCCGGCCCCCAGCAGCCGCTGTACTGCGGAGGGGCGCGGATGGTGTCGACCTACCCGGTGGAGCCGCTGGGCGCCGGCCAGGCGCTCTCCATCGGGCTGACGTCCTACGACGGCGGGGTCTACTACGGCCTGTACGCCGACCGGGACGCCCTGCCGGACGCGGACGTGCTCGGCCAGTCCGTCCTCGACGCGCTCTCCGAGCTGCTCGAGGCGCCTCGCGCCCGTCGGGCCTGACCCGCCCCGCGCCGGAGGAGCACCGTGCCACAGACCCGCGTCTACGTCCCCCTCGACCCGGCCGGCGTCGCGACGCTGCGGCACGGCGGGAGCATCGGGCCGCCCCCCATCCCGGCCCACGCGGTCACCAGCCGGCAGGGCCGCCCCGGCCTGACGACCGACGTCGAGGAGCTCGAGCACGCCGCGTGGTCGGCGGCCGCCGCGGCCGCTGGCGGGCGGGTGAGCGGCCACGCCCCGCGGGTGGTCGCCAGCGCCGACGTCGACAGCGGGGACGTGGTCGAGGTCGGTGGTCCCGAGGCTACGGAGGTCCGGGTCCGGGCTCCCGTCGCGCTGCGCGACGTGGTCTCCTTCCACGTCGACGAGGTGCCCGGTGGGCCGGACCGGGACCTGCTCTGGTTCGACGTCACCGAGCTCGACGACGTGCTCGCCCTGGTCGAGAGCCGCGGGCCGGTGACGCGCCGCCACCCGTGACACGATGGCCTGACCTGACCTGACCTGACCTGGCTGACCTGACTGACTTGACCCGCGGCGGGCGGCCGGCACCTCGGCCACTGCCGCCGCACCACGCCTGACCACCCTCACCACCACGAGGAGCCCTCGACCATGGACGCCGTCACCTCCGTGCCCGCCCCGACCAACGAGCCGGTGCTCGACCACGCGCCCGGCAGCCCCGAGCGCAAGGCCCTCGAGCTGGCGCTCGCCGAGGTGGGCGAGGAGAAGTGGGACCTGCCGCACACCATCGGGGGCCGGCGGGTCGCCGGGTCCGGGCCCCGGATGGAGCTGCGCCAGCCGCACGCCCACCGCAAGGTGCTCGGCACCATGCGCAGCGCCACCAAGGCCGACGCGGCGGCCGCCGTGGACGCCGCCGTCGCCGCGGCCCCCGGGTGGCGCGAGATGTCCTTCGACGACCGCGCCGCCATCCTCCTCAAGGCCGCGGACCTGCTCGCCGGCCCCTGGCGGGCCAGGGTCAACGCCGCGACGATGCTGGGACAGAGCAAGACGGCATACCAGGCGGAGATCGACGCCGCGTGCGAGCTGATCGACTTCTGGCGCTACAACGTCCACTTCGCCCGGCAGATCCTGGCCGAGCAGCCGCCCGCCAACGCCAAGGGCGTCTGGAACCGCACGGACTACCGCTCGCTCGAGGGGGTGGTCTACGCGGTCACGCCGTTCAACTTCACCGCCATCGCCGGCAACCTGCCCACCGCGCCGGCCCTCATGGGCAACACCGTGGTGTGGAAGCCGGCGCACTCCCAGCAGCTGGCGGCGCAGACGGTCCTTGACGTCCTCGAGGAGGCCGGTATGCCGCCCGGCGTGCTCAACATGGTGACCGGCCACGGCGTCGAGACCTCCGAGGTCGTCCTCGCGCACCCGGAGTTCGCCGGGCTCCACTTCACCGGGTCCACGCGCGTCTTCCAGTCCCTGTGGCAGCAGATCGGCGCCAACCTCGCGACCTACCGGCAGTACCCGCGCATCGTCGGCGAGACCGGCGGCAAGGACTTCGTCGTCGCCCACCCCAGCGCCGACCCGGAGGTGCTGCGCACGGCGCTGGTCCGCGGGGCGTTCGAGTACCAGGGCCAGAAGTGCTCCGCCGCGTCCCGGGCCTACGTCCCTCGCAGCCTGTGGAAGGAGATCCGCGACGACGTCGTGTCCATCACCGAGGGGCTGCCGATGGGTGACGTGAGCGACCTCGCCAACTTCATGGGCGCCGTGATCGACGAGCGCGCCTTCGGCAAGCACAAGGAGGCGATCGACCGGGCGCACCAGACGCCGGGCATCGACGTGGTCGCCGGCGGGACCTACGACGACTCCGAGGGCTGGTTCGTCCGCCCCACGGTGCTCGAGGGCTCCGACCCCACGGACGAGATCTTCCGCGTGGAGTACTTCGGCCCCATTCTGTCCGTGCACGTCTACCAGGACCGGCAGTACGCCCGGATGCTCGAGCAGATGGAGTCGGTCTCGCCCTACGCGCTGACCGGCTCGATCATCGCCCAGGACCGGGCCGCCATCGCCGACGCCACCCGCCGGCTGCGCTTCGCGGCGGGCAACTTCTACGTCAACGACAAGCCCACCGGGGCGGTCGTGGGGCAGCAGCCGTTCGGCGGCGGCCGGGCGTCGGGCACCAACGACAAGGCCGGCTCGGCGCTCAACCTCCTGCGGTGGACCTCACCGCGCTCGATCAAGGAGAGCTTCGTCCCGCCGCGCACGCACCCCTACCCCCACATGGGCTGAGGACACGAGCCCGCGCGGCGCTACCGCGCGAGGAACTCCTTCACCAGCCGGAACTCGTGGCGCGCCGCCGTCTCGATGGGCTGCGCGGCCGCCCTCTCGACCCGCCCGCCGAGGAAGGGGATGCTGGCGCGGATCTCCGCGTCCATCGCCTCGACGCTGCCCCCGGAGGGCGTCGGCTCCAGCGACACCGTCCCCCGCAGGGTCACCGGCATCCCCTTGACGTGGCTGTCGATGACGCCGTGCCGGCTGCCGTCCGGCTCGGCCGGCCCCCACCGCTGGGTCTCGACGATGCTCAGGTGCTCGCCGACGAAGCCGCGAAGGTGGTCCGGCATCGTCGCGGTCGGCAGGTGCCGCTCGGTGTGGATCGTGACCAGGTCCCCTGTCCCGTCGACCCTGGCCGTGTAGTTGCCGGTGCTGGTGGCCGTTGCCTTGGCGTCCTGGAAGACCGGGTCGGCGAGGATGGCGAACACCTCGTCGGGGGTCGCGTCGAACTCCTCGCGCATGTTCACCTTCACCGGCGGTCCTCCGGGCGTCGTCGAGCGGGCGGGGGCCCGATCCTCTCACCTCCCGGACCGGCGCGGGCCAGCGTGCTCCGGGTCTCACCCGGCGCGCACCCGGTCGGAGACCCCGACCAGCGTGCCGGTGGAGCCGGCCAGGGTGGTCAGGAGCCGGTCGCGCCGCCGCCGAGCGAGGGTGGCCACCGCGTCCAGCTCCGCCTGGAGCCGCTGCCGGTCCGCCTCCCGCTCGGCGGCCCCGGCGGCGCTCGCCTCCCCGGTCAGGCCCCAGGCGAGCTCGACCCGTCCGCTCCGCACCCGGAGGCCGAGCGCGGCGGCCCGCTCGGCCGTCTGTCGCGCGCGCGCCGCCAGCTCGGCCAGCTCGGTGGCGCACTCCTGCAGCGCCGCCCCGCCCCGCACCAGCTCCGTCGCCACCTCGGTGGCCGCCTGCGCCAGGGCGTCCCCGGCGCGCCGGGTCGCCACCGAGGTGCGGCCGGGCCAGCCGTCCGCGAGCTGCCGGTATGCCGTGCGCGCCCGCTCCGCGTCCTCGGCCAGCCGGGCGCCGGCCCGGGACGTCGTGGCGCCGCACGCGGAGAGCGAGGCCGGGTCACCCGGCACCGGCCGGCTCACGGCCCCGCCTCCGAGCGGGAACGCGGCCGCGCCGGGGCACCCGGACGCGGCGCGACGGCATACCGGGCCACCACCGAGCGCGCGGCCGCTGCCTCCTCGGCGAGCGCCCGCAGGGCGTCCACCCCCTGGTCGAGCCAGTCGTCGAGGACCCGTTGCGGCCCGGGCTCGCCGACGACGGCGAGGCACGCGAGCAGGTCCTCCTCGACGGCGGCCGCTCGCGCCCGCAGCGCGTCGAGGGCGGCGACGACGTCCCCCGCGGCGCCGGGGTCCGCAGCGGCAGGCACCCCGCCACTCTAGGGCGGTCGGCGGACCCGATCGGCCCCGTCCACAGGCCCCTCCGGAGTGGATAGGCTCGGGCCGGGCACAGCGCCGTGCCCTGGCCGACACCGTTCGGCGACCCGCCCCGTCAAGGAACTCCAGCGATACCCATGCCCGAGTCACCGGTTCCGGTCCGCCCCGACGTCCTGCAGCAGGTGGCCGAGGCCTTCGCCGCCACCGCCCACTCGGGGGCCGGCCGCGACTTCGTGGAGCGCTACTACCGGCACGTGGCGGCCGAGGAGCTGGCCGCGCGCGAGTCGGAGGTCCTCGCCGGCGCCGCCGCCGCGCACCTCGACCTGGCCCGCCACCGCCTGCCCGGCACCGCGAATGTCCGCGTCTTCAACCCCACCACGGAGGCGGACGGCTGGTCCAGCTCGCGGACCGTGGTGCAGGTCGTCACCGACGACGTGCCGTTCCTCGTCGACTCGGTGACCGCGTGCGTCGTCGGCCTGGGCATCGACATCCACCTGCTCGTCCACCCCCAGCTCGTCGTCACCCGCGACGCCGCCGGCGAGCTCGAGGAGGTCCTCGACCTCGACCCCGCGATGACCCGCACCAAGGGCAGCGTCGGGCGGATCCCCGAGTCGTGGATGCTGCTCGTGGTGGACCGCGAGAGCGACGCGGCTCGCCGCGACGCCGTCCGGGCCCGCATCCAGGGCGTCCTGGAGGACGTGCGGGAGTCGGTCGAGGACTGGCCGAGGATGCGCACCCGGTGCCTCGTCGTCGCCGCGGAGCTCGAGGGGAGCCCGCCGCCCGGCCTTCCCGACGACGAGGTGGCCCGCGCGATCGGCTTCCTCCGCTGGATGGCCGACGACCACTTCACCTTCCTCGGCTACCGCGAGTACCGGCTCGAGCGCACCCCGGAGGGCGAGTTCAGCCGCCCGGTCACCGGCAGCGGGCTCGGTCTGATGCGCAGCGACCCCCCGCTGGGCCGGCCGATGATGCCCCTCTCGCGGGAGGCCAGCGAGCTCGCCCACCAGCCCCGGATCCTCGTGGTCACCAAGGCGAACTCGCGCTCGACGGTGCACCGCCCGGCATACCTGGACTACGTCGGGGTCAAGGTCCACGACGAGGCCGGGGAGGTCGTGGGGGAGCGGCGCTTCCTCGGGCTCTACGCCTCCACCGCCTACACCGACTCGGTGATGCGGCTGCCCCTGGTCGCCGAGAAGGTGCACGGGGTGCTGGAGAGGTCCGGGGTCTCGCTGGACTCCCACACCGGCAAGGACCTGCTCGGGGTGCTCGAGACCTACCCGCGTGACGAGCTGTTCCAGGCCTCCACCGACCAGCTCTACGAGACGGCGCTGGCCGTCACCCACCTGCAGGAGCGCCGCCGCACCAAGCTCTTCGTCCGCGAGGACGACTTCGGCCGCTTCGCCTCCTGCCTGGTCTACATCCCGCGCGACCGCTACAACACCACCGTCCGGGTGAAGATGGCGGAGATCCTCCAGGGCGCGTTCGGTGGCGAGAGCGTCGAGTTCACCGCCCGGGTGAGCGAGAGCGCCCTGTCGCGACTGCAGTTCGTCGTCCGGATGCCGCGGGGCACGCGCGTGCACCGGCTCTCAGAGGAGCAGCGTGCGGAGCTGGAGCACCGTCTCGTGGAGGTGAGCCGGACCTGGTCGGACCGGCTCACCGACGCGCTCACCGAGCGGCTCGGCGAGGTCGAGGCACACCGGCTGATGGACCGGTTCGGGCGCGGCTTCCCGATGGCCTACGAGGAGGTGTTCTCGGTCTGGCAGGGCGTCGCGGACCTCTCGCACCTCGACCGGCTCGGCCAGGACCGCCGCACCAGCGTCGCGCTGTACAAGCCGGCCGACGCCTCACCGCGGTTCCGCCGCTTCAAGCTCTTCCGGCTCGACCCGCTCTCGCTCACCGACATCCTGCCCATCTTGAGTGACATGGGTGTCGAGGTCGTCGACGAGCAGCCCTACGACATCACCCGCGAGGACGGCACGGTCCTCGACGTCTACGACTTCGGGCTGCGCGTCGTCGACCCCCGCATCTGGGACGCGATGCCGCACGACCGGCTGCGGGAGCTCTTCGAGGGCGCGGTGCTGGCCGTGTGGGACGGCCGGGCGGAGTCCGACGGGCTGAACCGGCTCGTCCTCGCCGCCGCGCTCTCCTGGCGCCAGGTGGTGGTCCTGCGCGCGGTGGCCAAGTACCTCCGCCAGACCCAGACCACCTTCAGCCAGCGCTACGTCGAGGAGGCCCTGGTCCTCAACCCGGGCATCGCCCGCGACCTCGTCGAGCTCTTCGAGATCCGCTTCGACCCCGACCGGTATGCCGGTCGAGGCGCCGCCGAGGAGGCCGCCGCCCGGACCGCGGCCGCCGAGGAGGTCGCCGCCCGGGTCGTCGACGCCCTCGACGAGGTGAGCTCGCTCGACCACGACCGGATCATCCGCTCCTTCCTCGGCGTGATCCGGGCCGGGCTGCGGACGAACTTCTACCAGCACGGCGACCCCGGGGCCGAGAGCCCCTCGGGTGCCGCCGCCCCCGGCAAGGACTACGTCTCGCTCAAGCTGGACCCGCGCGCCGTCCCGGACCTGCCGGCGCCCCGGCCGGCGTTCGAGATCTGGGTCTACAGCCCGCGCGTGGAGGGCGTGCACCTGCGCTTCGGGCCGGTCGCGCGCGGCGGGCTGCGCTGGAGCGACCGGCGCGAGGACTTCCGCACCGAGATCCTCGGGCTGGTCAAGGCGCAGCTGGTCAAGAACGCGGTCATCGTCCCGACCGGGTCCAAGGGCGGCTTCTACGCCAAGTCCCTGCCGGACCCGGCCACCGACCGGGAGGCGTGGCTGACGGAGGGCAAGGCGGCATACCGGACGTTCATCCGCGGGCTGCTGGACCTCACCGACAACCGGGTGTCGGGCGCCATCGTGCCGCCGGAGCGCACCGTGCGGCACGACGGGAACGACCCCTACCTCGTCGTGGCGGCGGACAAGGGCACGGCCACCTTCTCCGACCTCGCCAACGGGATCGCCCGGGAGTACGGCTTCTGGCTCGACGACGCCTTCGCGTCCGGCGGGTCGGTCGGCTACGACCACAAGGCGATGGGCATCACCGCGCGGGGTGCGTGGGAGTCGGTCAAGCGGCACTTCCGCGAGATGGACGTGGACACCCAGGCCACCGACTTCACGGTCGTCGGTGTCGGCGACATGAGCGGTGACGTCTTCGGCAACGGGATGCTGCTCTCCGAGCACATCCGGCTGGTGGCCGCCTTCGACCACCGGCACCTCTTCCTCGACCCCGACCCGGACGCCGCGACGTCCTTCGCCGAGCGGCGCCGGCTCTTCGAGCTGCCGCGCTCGTCGTGGGAGGACTACGACCGCTCGCTGCTCAGCGAGGGCGGCGGGGTCTTCCCACGGACCCTGAAGTCGGTGCCGGTGACCCCGCAGATGGTCGCCGCCCTCGGTCTGCCCGAGGACACGACGGCGATGACGCCCGCCCAGCTCATGCGCGCCATCCTCCTGGCGCCGGTGGACCTGCTGTGGAACGGCGGCATCGGCACCTACGTCAAGGCCTCCACCGAGGACCACCGGGCGGCGGGTGACCGCGCCAACGACGCGATCCGGGTCGACGGCGGGGAGCTGCGGGCCAAGGTCGTCGGGGAGGGCGGGAACCTCGGGCTCACCCAGCTCGGGCGGGTGGAGGCCGCCTTCGCGGGGGTGCGCGTCAACACCGACGCGATCGACAACTCCGCGGGCGTGGACACCTCCGACCACGAGGTCAACATCAAGATCCTGCTCGGCGAGGTGGTCCGCGCCGGCGAGCTGACCCTCGACGCCCGCAACGAGCTGCTGGCGTCCATGACCGACGACGTCGCGGCGCACGTGCTCCGCGACAACTACGAGCAGAACGTCCTGCTGGGCAACGCCCGCGCGCAGCAGCACGTCATGGCTCCGGTGCACGAGCGGCTGATGCGCTGGCTGGAGGAGCGCGGCGACCTCGACCGCGGGCTGGAGTTCCTGCCCAGCGACGCCGAGCTGCAGAAGCGGGTGCACGACGACGACGGCCTGGCCTCACCGGAGTTCGCGGTGCTGGTCGCCTACGCCAAGCTCGCGCTCAAGGAGGACCTGCTCGCCAGCGGCCTGCCCGACGACCCGTACTTCGCGCAGACCCTGACGGAGTACTTCCCGCCCGCCCTGCGCACCCGGCACGCCGCCGAGCTGGGCGAGCACCCGCTGCGCCGGGAGATCGTCACCAACGCGGTCGCCAACTCGCTGGTCAACCGCGGCGGCATCACCTTCGTCTTCCGCGCCGCGGAGGAGACCGGCGCCACCCCCGAGCAGGTCACCCGGGCCTTCGTCGTGGCCCGGGAGGTCTTCGGGCTCGCCGACTACGTCGCCGAGGTCGAGGCGCTGGACGCCACGGTGCCCACGTCCGCGCAGACCGAGCTCTACCTCGAGTTCCGGCGGCTGCTCGACCGGGCCGTCCGGTGGTTCCTGTCCTCCCGGTCCAGCGGCCTGGACATCCGGGTCGAGATCGACCACTTCGCCGCGGTGGTGGGGCAGCTCACCCCGATGGTGCCGGACCTGCTCAAGGGCGAGGAGCGGAGGCGGCTGGAGCGCCGGGCCGGCGCGCTCGAGGAGGTCGGGGTGCCGCACGACCTCGCGGTGCGGTGCGCGTCGCTGCTGGACGGGTTCAGCCTCCTCGACATCGTCGACATCGCCGCCGAGACCGGGCGGCCGCCGGCCCACGTGGCGCCGCTGTACTTCCTCATCTCCGAGCAGTTCGGGATCGACGCGATGCTGCAGAAGGTCACCCGCCTGCCGCGGGAGGACCGCTGGGACTCCCTGGCGCGGGGGGCGCTGCGGGACGACCTGTATGCCGTGCTGGAGTCACTCAGCCGCGCGGTCATCGAGGCCAACGCCGACGAGCCGGACGGCGCGCCGCTGCGCCAGTTCGAGCGGTGGTCCCTCGCCAACGCCGACACCATCCAGCGGTCGGCGACCGCGCTGCGCTCGATCCGGCGGCTGTCCGACCCCAACATCGCGGCGCTGTCGGTGGCGCTGCGCAGCCTCAGGTCCGTGGTGCGGGCCGGTGGCTCGGGGGCCTCGGGGGGCTGAGGAAGGACCCGACGGGCCGCACTAGAGTGCGGCCGTGGCGACCCTGGCCGAGACGCTCCGGTCGTCCTCCTCGCTGGAGGAGGCGGCGATCGAGTGGCTGCACCTCGTCGTCGGTGACTGGCAGCTCATCTCCGACCTGTCCTTCTCCGACCTCGTCCTCTGGGTGCCCGCCGGGGCGGACCGGTGGACGGCCGTGGCGCACGTGCGGCCCAACACCGGGCCGATGGTCTTCCACGACGACGTCGTGGGCCGCCGGGCCGGTGAGGCGCGCGGGACGGTGCTGGACACGGCATACCGGGAGCGGCGCATCGTCAGGGGCTGGAAGCCCGGCAACGACGAGGACGAGGCCACGAGCGAGGAGGTCGTCCCGGTGGTGCGCAAGGGTCGCGCCGTCGCGGTGATGACCCGGCACACCAACCTCGTCGGCGGCCGCACCTCGAGCCAGCTGGAGATGACCTACCACGCGCTCGCCGACGCGCTGGCCAGGATGGTGTCCACGGGGGAGTTCCCCAGCACCGCGGCGCCGACCGGGCTGCGACGGGGCGCCCCGCGGGTGGGCGACGGGGTGATCCAGCTCGACGCGGAGGGGGCCGTGGACTACGCCAGCCCCAACGCCATCTCCGCGATCCACCGGCTCGGGCACGTCGGTGACGTCGTGGGCGAGGTGCTCGCGCAGGTGGTGGCGGAGCGGCTCTCGACCTCCGGCTCGGCGGTCGACGAGTCGCTGGCGCTGGTGGTGACCGGTCGCGCGCCGTGGCGGGCGGAGGTCGAGGTGGGGTCGGCCGGGGTGACGATGCGGGCCATCCCGCTCACCGAGCACGGGGTGCGGCACGGCGCGATGATCCTGCTCCGCGACGTCTCGGAGCTGCGGCGCCGCGAGAAGGAGCTGCTCACCAAGGACGCGACGATCCGGGAGATCCACCACCGGGTCAAGAACAACCTGCAGACGGTCGCGGCGCTGCTGCGGCTCCAGGCGCGGCGGCTGCCGGACCCCGGGGCGCGGAACGCCCTGGAGGAGGCGGTCCGCCGGGTGGGCACCATCGCGCTCGTCCACGAGACCCTCAGCCAGGGCTTCGACGAGACGGTGGACTTCGACGAGATCGCCCTGCGGGGGCTGCAGGCCGTCGTCGAGGTCGCCAGCCGCGAGCACCACGTCCGCTCCTCGATCACGGGCCGTTTCGGGCGGCTGCGTGCCGAGGACGCGACGCCGCTGGCGATGGTCGTCTCCGAGCTGGTCCACAACGCCGTCGAGCACGGCCTGGCCGACCGGGACGGCCGCGTCGAGGTGGCGGTCAGCCGGGACTGGGTGGCCCCGGGGCAGGAGCGTCTCACGGTGACCATCACCGACGACGGGCGCGGCCTCCCGGCCGGCTTCCGGCCCGGCCTGGCCGGTCTGGGGACGCGGATCGTCACCGCCGTGGTGCAGGACCTGAACGGCCGGATCCGCTGGGAGAACGGCCCGGCGGGAGGCACCCGGGTGGAGTTCACCGCCCGGCTGCGCTCGGTGCCCCGCTGACCCACCGGCGCGGGCCGGTGCCGGGGCTGGCGCGGCCGGTGCCGGGGGCGGGCCTGGGCGGTGCCAGGGTTGGTGGGCCTGGGCGGTGCCGGGGTTGGTGGGCCTGGGCGGTGCCCCTGCGGTCAGCCGGCCCGGCGGGCCCGGGCGTTGCGCCGCTTGAGCGCGCGGCGCTCGTCCTCGGAGAGCCCGCCCCACACCCCGGCGTCCTGACCGGTCTCGATCGCCCACTTCAGACAGGTGTCGACCACCTCGCACCGGCGGCAGACGGCCTTCGCCTCCTCGATCTGCAGGATCGCCGGGCCGGTGTTCCCGATCGGGAAGAACAGCTCTGGGTCCTCGTCGAGGCAGGCAGCGCGGTCGCGCCAGTCCATGCGGTGGGCTCCTTGTCGGGGGAGTATCGTTCCGGCTCCTGGCAGGGTGGCAGGAGCGGGGGTCGCGCCGGTGCAGTCGAACGGACGCCGACACGCAGGCGTCCGGCCCTCACCCTAACTGGCGCTGTCGAATTCTGCACCGGTCGCGGGCGTGTGCCGCGTCGCACATCCGTGGGTGGCGCGGCGTCCTGCAGCCGTCCGCGAGCGTGCCAACGCGCTGCCCTCCGGCCCTGTTCCCGGGACCGGATCACCCCGGGGCGTGAGGCGGTCCCGCCGCTGTTCGTAGGCTGGCCCGGTGAGCGGTGCCCCTCCCCCTCCGGCGCGGCGACCTCCCGGCACGGCGCAGCGGGTGGCGGCGGCCGTGCTCGCCGCCGAGGTGGTGACCCTGGTCGGGTTCTGCGCCTTCTACCTCTACGAGATCGCCATCGGCGCCACGGACGACGCGGTGCGGGCCGCCATGTCCGTCGTCCTCATGCTCGGGGTGGCTGCCTGGCTGGCCGCGATGGCGCGGGGGTGGCTGCGCGCCCTGCCGTGGCCGCGCACCCCGACGGTCGTCTGGAACGCCCTGCTGCTCCCCGTCGCCTGGGGGCTGGCCCAGGGAGACCGCGCCCTCATCGCCGTCGTGCTCGCCGTCGCGGCGGTGAGCGGGATCGCCGCCGCGCTCTCCTCGCCGTCCGAGGCCGACCCGGAGGAACGAGCCGTCACGCGGAGATGACCTGCACCTCGGTGACCGCGCCGGCGGCGACGAGGAGGCCACGGCCCGGCAGGCGTGCCATGCCGGGGGGCGGGCGGATCCCGAGCAGCGCGCCGTCGGCCAGCCCGGACGGCATGAGGAGCAGCCCGAAGTGGTGCCGCGCCACGTCCAGGGCCAGACCCCGCACCCGGGTGGGCAGGGTCGTGCTGTTCGCCGCCGTCACCAGCAGCCCGCCGTCGCGTTCGACGAGCGTGGCGATCTCGGCCACCACCACCTCCGCCGGTGAGCCGTCCACCGACTCGGCGTCGTCCACGAGGACCACGAGGTCGCGGTGGCGCCGACGGAGGTCCACCAGCGCCTCGACGTCGGCGCAGTCGTCGGCCCGGAAGACCGACACGTCGTCGACGAGGCGGTGGAGGTCGTCGGCCTCGGCGGTGAGGGCCGCCACGGCGTGGCCCTGCAGCGCCGCCGCCCGGGCGACCGCCGCGAGCGTGGTGGTCCTGCCGGAGCCGCGCGGCCCGGCGACGAGCAGGCGACGCCCGGACCGGCGCAGGTCCAGCCCCACCGGCGCCCCCTCGTCGCCGCCCACGCCGATCCACCAGGGCGGGTGCTGACCGACCGGCACGTCGCCCCACCGGACGCTGGCCGGGAGGGCGCGCACGGCGAAGGCGCGGCGGCCGGGGGGCGGCTGCGGCCAGGGGCGCACCGGCCGCTGCGGGTCCGGCGGTGCCCACACGAGCTGGGCCACCGCCCGGTCCGAGAGCCGGACCGCCCGGCCGGGCGGCCACGTCCGCGGGACCTCGCTGCGGCGCAACCCGGTCATGGCGACCTCGCTGGCGTCGGTCAGGGGCATCACCAAGGTGGTGGAGGCCAGGCCCGGCAGGGCTCCGGTCAGGAGGGTGCGGTCGCCGGCGACCACGCAGGTCAGCCCGGCCACCGAGCCGGCCCGGGCCAGGTCGACCAGCCGCCGCGCGAGACCGTGCTCGCCGAGCGCCCCGTCCGCGGCCACCAGCCGCTCCCACCCGTCCACGGCGAGGACGAGGTGCGGTTCTCGGCCGGGATGTCGGGCGTCGCCGGGGTGCCGGGCGTCAGCCCGCCGGCCGACCTCCTCGGTGAGCCGGTCCAGCACCCGGGTGACCGCCCGCACGTCGTCCGCGCGCACGACGCCCCCGGCGTGCGGCAGCGAGGCCAGGTCGGCCAGCCGACCACCGCCGTCGACGACGTGGACGTGCAGGTCGGCCGGACCCCACCGGGCGCACGCCTGCTCGACGATCAGCCGCACCGCGGACGACCGCCCGGACCGGGGCCCGCCGACGAGCAGCCAGTGACCCTCCGCCGGGTGCCACCGCAGAATGTCCCGCCGTTGCTCCGCCGGTCGGTCGACCAGGCCCACGGCGACGCCCGTCCGCGGCTCGCCCGCCCGGCCGCGCGGCTCGTCGGCGCGGTCCTCCGGCGGCTCGTCGGCGCGGTCCTCCGGCGGCTCGTCCGCAAGGGCCGCCACCTCGCTCAGGGCCGGCAGATCGAGCAGGACCGGCAGCGGCGGCAGCCACGGACGAGGTGGGGGCGGTCCTCCGCCACGCTCGAACGCCCTGCCGACCACCCGCACGACGTGCGCGAGGTCCGGCTCCGGTGCCACGCGTGCCGGAGCCCCGGGCGTCCCGGGCGGGACGTCGGCCCGGCGCACCCGCAGGTGTGACGGCTGACCGGTGCCGGCGCTGCCGCTCACCGACGCCGCCTGGAAGGTGACCAACGCCCCGTCCCCGCCACGAGCCACCCCACGGCCTGGACGGGAGGCGGGAAGGGTCGCCGCGTCGGGGGAGTCGACCACGTCGCGCGAGTCGACGACGTCGCGCATCCGCAGGGCGATCCGGAGGTTGACGTTGGCCGAGATGTCGGGGCTCACCGCTCCGGCGGGCCGCTGCGTCGCCAGGACGAGGTGCACCCCGAGGGACCGGCCGAGCGCGGCGACGCGCACCATCCCGTCGACGAACTCAGGAACCTCCTCCTTGAGGGCTCGGAACTCGTCCACCACGAGCACCAGCCGTCCCAAGGGCGGGTCGGCCCGTGCTCGCCGGCGTTCGTAGTCACCCACGTCGTTCGCACCCACGCCGGCGATCAGCCGCTCGCGGCGTCGCAGCTCCGCCCGCAGGGAGAGCAGCGCCCGCTCCGCCAGGTGGTCGTCCAGGTCGGTGACCAGCCCGACGTTGTGCGGCAGGTCCACGCAGCGTCCGAAGGCCGCGCCACCCTTGTAGTCCACGAGGACGAAGGACACCGCCTCCGGCGGGTGGCTCAGCGCGAGCGAGGCGACGAGGCACTGCAACAGCTCCGACTTCCCGGACCCGGTCGTCCCACCGACGAGGAGGTGGGGGCCGTCGGTCCTGAGGTCCACGCGCCATGGTCCGTCGGTCGTGACGCCGAGAGTCGCGCCGAGGCCGGGGTCGGTTCTCGCCCAGCGACGCACGACCGCGTCGACGTCCGCGGAGGACTCGGGCCCGCCGGTGCCGGTCCCGGCCGCCGCCCCCGCCGGGGGCCCGGTGAGCCGCAGGACGTCGAGCAGCCGAACGGCGTCCGGCAGGCGGTCGCGCGAAGCCGGGCCGCCGGCGTCGCGCAGCGGGGCCAGCGCGCGGGACAGCCGCTCGGCCCACCACCAGCCGACCCCGTCGGGGGTCACGGTGTCCGACGCCCCCCGGTCGCGGTCGGCCGCCGTGCCATCCGCGGTGGTCGCCGCCGGCCGCTCCGCCAGCCCCGACGGGACGGCCGGTCCGCCACCGTGGAACGCCTCGGCGGTGGTGAGCGTGGCCAGGGCGCCGGAGCCGAGCCGCAGGACGGCACCGCAGGTGCGCGGGAGCGCGGCCGTGGCACCGGCCCCCGCGAGGGTGAGGAGGCCGAGCTCGGCCCCGCTCTCGAGGAAGCCGTCGAGACCGCGGCCGACCAGCGGCCGTGGTGCCACGACGACGTCGAGCATCCGCGTCTCCGGCCGTCCGGAGGGGTCACCGGCTCGCCGGTCCGCGAGGACGGCCTCGAGGGCGGCGACCGTGCCGGCGACGGTGCCTGCGACGGTGCCGGCGGCCCCCGCGGCGGTGTCCGGGCCGGACCGGGTGTGCGGGAGGCGCCGCACCCACTCCCAGCCGTCGGGATCGTCGGTGAGCAGCCACACCCGCAGGTCCCGCGGGGAGTGCAGCGTCACCAGCTGGCCCAGCAGGCAGCGGAGCACGGCGTCGGCACGCTCCGGTGGACCCGCGACCCCCAGGCCGCCGGACCGGCGCAGGTCCACCGTCACCGCGGCGTCCGGGAGGTCGGGGCGGACATCGGGGCCACCGCCGGTGGGCCGCCACCTGGTCTGGGCACGGGTGGTGCCCAGGCCGACGCGGACGACGCCGGCGTCCGGGGCGTCCCGGGACCGCTCCCAGAGTCGGATTCCCGGCCCGGTCGCCACGTCGAGCAGCTCCACCGGGTCGGGGAACCGGTGCTCGAGGGCACGGCGCTCGCCCCGCAGGGCGGCGGCGAGGGTGGCGCGCCGCGCCGCCAGCTCCTCCGCGTGCGCCTCGTCCTCGCGCCGGCGCCGCCGCCGGTTCCCGACCCTGTCCCCGGCGGCCGTGCCGAGCAGCACCACGGGCCCCAGCAGCGCGAAGACGAGCAGCTGCGGCCCCCACACCACGGCGAGCACCACCGCGACCGGAAGCGGCAGCAGGGCGCCCGCCCACGGCATACGGACGGGGTGGACGGGCACCGGGTCGGGAGGGGCGAGCACCACCTCCGGCTCGTGACCGTCGACCGCACGGGGGGCGCGCTCGACCCGCAGGGTGCCGTCACCGGCAGGCACCGTGCGGGCCACCGCGCCCCCCGGGCGCACCAGGCGCAGCCGGCTGCGGCCCAGCCGCACCTCCGTCCCCAGGGTGAGCTCGGTGCCGTCGGGGCCGACGGCCGCCGCGCCCACGTGGACCGGGTTGGTGGCCCCGAGGTCGTGCACCAGGACCCGGTCGGGCCGGACGGAGACCCGGGCGTGGGTGCGGCTGAGGGCGGGGTCGTCCAGGGGCAGGTCGCACGTCGTCGACCGCCCGACCAGCAGGCCGGCTGCCAGCGGGACGCGGCGTCCCGCGTCCGGCCCCGCGCACACCGCCACGTCCAGCGGCGAGGTGGGTGCCGGTCCCGAAGCGGGTGCGTCCGCCGCCACGGCACAGCCGTCCAGCAGGGGTGGCCGCCCCACGAGTGCGTCGTCGGGGAGCCGCCGCCCCGCCACCGAGAGCTCGCGGACCGGCTCCCCGAGCAGCTCGGCGAGGGCGGCGCGCAGGTCGGCGACGGTGTGACCGGGCCGGGCCTCGACGACGACGTCGCACCCCGACGCCCGACGCCGGGGCAGGAGCACCGTCATGCCGAGCCGCATGCCCGCACGGTAGGTGGCCGGGCGGACAGCCGGATCCCGTCGTCCACAGGTCCCTTGGCGACCGGCCCGACCGTAAAGAGATCGTCAAGGTCTGTGGACAACCCTTCTGCGTTTCCCGCCGAGCCTGCTTGGATAGCCCGCGTCGAGCCCAGGGGGGGCGGTCGACGGGGTGATCGGGGAGGTGGGGGGCCATGGAAGCGGTGCGGACGCTCGAGAACGAGGTGCGTGAGCTGATCCGTCGCTCCGGCCTGGACCCCGCGCGCGAGCCCGCCGCGGTGCAGCGGCTGGTCAGGGACGCCGTGGAGGACTACGACGAGCGCTCGGTCCACGGCGATATGCCGTTGCTCGAGGACGTGGACACGGCCGCCAAGGCGGTGTGGGACACGGTCGCGGGATTCGGACCGCTGCAGCAGTACCTCGACGACCCCTCGGTCGAGGAGATCTGGGTCAACGAGCCGTCGAGGGTCTTCGTGGCCCGCGACGGGCTCCCGGAGCTGACGACCACCCTGCTCACCCACGACGAGGTGCGCGACCTCGTCGAGCGCATGCTTCGGTCCTCCGGGCGGCGGGTGGACCTCTCGAGCCCGTTCGTGGACGCCGTCCTGCCCGACGGGAGCCGGCTGCACGTCGTCATCCCCGACATCACCCGACGGGACTGGCTGGTCAACGTCCGCAAGTTCGTCGTGAAGGCCCACTCGATCGACGACCTCGTGCGGCTCGGCACGCTGACCCGCCAGGCGGCGCGGTTCCTGGAGGCCGCGGTGGCCTCGGGGCTCAACGTGCTCGTCTCCGGGGGGACCCAGGCCGGCAAGACGACGCTCCTCAACTGCCTGGCCTCCTCGATCCCACCCCGCGAGCGCATCGTCACCTGCGAGGAGGTCTTCGAGCTCAAGATCCCGCTGCGCGACGTCGCGGCACTGCAGTGCCGCCAGCCGTCGCTGGAGGGCACCGGCGAGGTCCCGCTCCGGAGGCTGGTCAAGGAGGCGCTGCGGATGCGGCCCTCGCGCATCATCGTGGGGGAGGTCCGGCAGGCGGAGAGCCTGGACCTGCTCATCGCCCTCAACAGCGGGCTGCCGGGCATGTGCAGCATCCATGCCAACAGCGCTCGCGAGGCGGTGACGAAGATGTGCACGCTGCCGCTGCTCGCGGGGGAGAACGTCGGCAGCCGGTTCGTCGTCCCCACCGTGGCCGCCTCGATCGACGTCGTCGTCCACGCGTCCCTGGAGCGGGACGGCACCCGGACGGTGCAGGAGATCGCCGCGGTGCCCGGCCGGGTTGAGGGTGACGTCGTCGAGATCAGCGACCTCTTCGTCCGGCGCGGCGACGTCCTCGTTCGGGCCGACGGGTACCCACCGCACCGGGACCGCTTCGAGCGCTCGGGCTACGACCTTGCCGCCCTCCTGGCCAGGGAGCCCTCGTGACCGGGCTGGGCCTGGGCCTGCTGGCCGGTGCCGGCCTGTTCCTGCTCTGGTGGTCGTGCTGGGTGCCGGAGCCGGCCCGGCCGGTCCGCGCCCGCCGCCCCGGCCGGGTCGCCCGGCTCGGCGACGAGCTGGTCCAGGCCGGCCTGCCGGGCGTGCACCCCCGCACGCTGGTCCTCGGGTGCGGGATCTCCGCGGCCGCGGTGCTCCTTCTCGGCCTGGCCCTGGTCGGGGTTCCCGCCATCGCGCTGTGCTTCGCCGCGATGGCGGGCTACGCCCCGCTGGCCTTCGTGCGGATGCGGGCGAGGCAGCGCCGGGCCCGGCTGCGCGACCTGTGGCCGGACGCCGTGGACAACATCACCTCCGCCGTGCGAGCCGGGATGGGGCTGCCGGAGGCCCTCACGCAGCTCGCCGTGCGCGGCCCCGACGAGCTCCGGCCCTCCTTCGCGGCGTTCGGCGTGGACTACCGACTCACCGGGCGCTTCCACGACAGGCTCGACCGGCTCAAGGAGCGGCTCAGCGACCCCGTGGGGGACCGGCTCGTGGAGTCGCTGCGCATCGCCCGCGAGGTCGGTGGCAGCGACCTCGGGCGACTGCTGCGCACGCTGTCGACCTTCCTGCGGGAGGACGCCCGGACGCGGGCCGAGCTGGAGACCCGGCAGTCCTGGACCGTCAACGCCGCCCGGCTGGCCGTCGCGGCCCCGTGGCTCGTGCTCGCCCTGCTCTCCACCCGCCCCGAGTCGGTGCAGGCCTATGCGAGCCGCACCGGCGCCCTCGTGCTGCTCGCGGGTGCGGCGGTCACCGCGGTGGCGTACTGGCTGATGCTGCGCATCGGCCGCCTCCCCGAGGACGAACGAGTGCTGCGATGAGCCCGGCCCGCTCCGGTGCCCTGCTCGGAGCCGCGCTCGGTCTGGGGCTGCTCCTGCTCCGCCAGGGGCTGCCGCACTCTCGCCGGGCCGGCCTGGCCGACCGCGTGCTGCCCTACCTGCGCGACACCCCCCAGCCGTCGCGCCTGCTCGCGTCGGTCGCGACCTCCGGAGTGCTCAGCGCCCTGCTCGCGCCGGCGGTCGCCGACCTCGCCCGGGGCGTCGAGCGCGTCATGGGCGGCGCGGCCTCGGTCCGTCGACGGCTGCTGCGCGCCGGCCTCGCCCCGGACGTCGACCGGTTCCGGGCGGAGCAGGTCCTCTGGGGGGTCGCCGGCCTCGGCGCGGGCATCGTCATCGGGCTCGTGGTCGCGGTGACCCGCGGCGCGGGTGCCCTGCCCGTCGTGATGCTCGCCTTCATCGGGGGCGGCGCCGGGGTGGCCGGCTGCGACGTCAACCTCTCCCGCCGGGCCACCCGCCGGGAGGCCCGCATGCTCACCGAGTTCCCCACCATCGCCGAGCTCCTGGCCCTCTCCGTGGGAGCGGGTGAGGGAGCGGTCGGCGCCCTGGAGCGGGTCTGCCGGCTCTCCAGGGGCGAGCTCGCCGGTGAGCTGCGGCGTTGCCTCGCCGACGCCCGGGCCGGAGCGACCCTGACCACGGCGCTGCAGGGGCTCGCGGACCGCACCGGGTTGATGAGCCTGTCCCGCTTCGTCGACGGGGTGGTGGTCGCGGTCGAGCGCGGCACCCCGCTCGCCGAGGTACTTCGCGCGTAGGCCCAGGACGTCCGCGAGGAGGGGCGACGGGTGGTCATGGAGGAGGGCGGGCGCAAGGAGATCCTCATGATGGTCCCGGTCGTCTCCCTCATCCTCCCGGTCACCGTGCTGTTCGCCGTCTACCCCGGCTTCCTCTTCCTCCGCTTCACCATGTGACCCTCTCCGGAAGGACGAACCCATGACCCTCCTGCTCTCCGCCGCCGTGCGCGCCCGAGTGGCGGCCGCCGCCGTCGTCGACCGGGCGGAGCTGCGCCGCGAGCGCGGCGACGTGCCCGGGTGGGTGCTCGTGACCCTGATGACCGCCGGGCTGGTCACCGTGCTCTGGGCCGTGGCCCGGACCGAGCTGGTCGCCATGTTCCGGCGGGCGCTGGCGTCCGTCACCGGCTGACGCCGTGCGCACGAGCGACGAGGACCAGCACGAGGACGAGCCCGGTGACGAGCACGAGGGCGAGCCCGGTGACGAGCACGGTCACGAGCCCGGTGACGAGCACGGGGGCGAGCCCGGTGACGAGCACGGTGCCGCGGTGGCCGACTTCGTCCTGGTCTCCACCCTCGTGCTGGTCCTGCTGGTCGCGGTGCTCCAGCTGGGCTTGGCGCTGCACATCCGCAACACCCTGATCTCGTGCGCGTCCGAGGGCGCCCGTCTCGGCGCCCGCGCCGACTCCACCCCGGCGGCCGGGGCGGCACGCACCCGGGAGCTGGCGGCGGCCTCGCTGTCCCCGCGGTTCGCCCGGGACGTCTCGGCGGTCGTGACCACCGCGGGCGGCGTCGAGGTGGTGGCCGTGCGGGTGCGCGCGCCGCTGCCGGTCATCGGGCTCCTGGGCCCCGACGGGGACCTGGCCGTCGTCGGCCGCGCCTTCCGGGAGCGGCAGTGAGCCGGCGGCGCGAGGAGCGGGGCAGCGCCGTGGTCGAGTTCGTCGCGCTCGGCGTGCTCCTGCTGGTGCCACTGGTCTACCTCGTGATGACCCTGGCGCGGGTGCAGGCCGGTGCGTATGCCGTGAGCGCGGCGGCCCGTGAGGCCGGCCGCGCGTACGTCACCAGCCCCTCTGCGGGGGCGGCCGGTGCGAGGGCGGAGAGGGCCGCGCGCCTCGCCTTCGAGGACCAGGGGTTCGGCGGCGTCGGCGCCCTCTCGGTCCGGTGCGACGCCACGCCCTGCCTGAGGCCGGGGGCGCGCGTCGAGACGGTCGCGTCCGTCCGTGTCCCCCTCCCCCTGGTGCCGGCCTTCGCCCGGGGCGCGGTCCCGCTGGAGGTCCCGCTGCAGTCCTCGCACCTCTCCCTCGTCGACCGCTTCCGGGCCTCCCCGTGACGGCCGTCGGCGCTTCGCGCGGCCGTCCGCGCGACGAGGCCGGACAGGTCACCCTGCTCGTCCTCGGCGCCGCCATGGTGGCGCTGCTGCTCGTGGCCGGGACCGTCGCCGTGACGTCGGTCCACCTCAGCCGGATGCGGCTGCTGGACGTCGCCGACGGTGCCGCGCTCGCGGCCGCCAACGCGCTCGACGAGGGCGCCTACGCCTCGGGTGTCGGCGACGCCGTGCCCGTCAGCGACGCCACGGTCCGCCAGGCAGCCGCCGGGTACGTCGCGGCTCGCCCGCTGCCGGTCGGCGTCGAGGCCTGGGCGCTGGACGGCGGCACCGGCACCCCCGACGGCCGCACGGCCGTCGTGGCCATGACCGGCACGGCGGATCTGCCGCTCGCGGGCCCGGCGCTCGACGCCCTCGGCGGTTCGGTCACCATCAGCGTCGTGTCGCGGGCCCGGGCCGATGTCCTCGCGGGCGGCGCAGCCGAGGACCGCGGGCCCCGGCCCCTGGGAGGGAGAGCGCCCAGCGTCTGACGAGGACGGAGTTGCGGGGGGCGCTGGCCTAGAACGCGGAGCGGCTCTACGGCCCGTGGTGGGCGTCCGCGCTCGCGTAGGCTGGACCCTCGTGGCCGCCACCGACTTCGCCTCCGAGATCAAGCACCTGCGCGCGACCATGGCGTCGGTGCGGGAGGTGACCGGCCTGGCGGACCTGGAGGCCACGATCGCCGACTTCGAGCGCCAGGCCTCCGACCCGCACCTCTGGGACGACCAGGGAAAGGCGCAGAAGGTCACCTCCGGCCTCTCCCGCGCCAAGGCCGAGCACGACCGGGTCACCGGCATGGAGGCCCGCATCGACGACCTCGAGGCCCTCGTGGAGATGGGCGAGGAGGAGCACGACGCCGCGACGATGGCCGAGGCCGAGGTGGAGCTGGCCGCGGTGAGGAAGGCGGTCGGCGAGCTCGAGGTGCGCACCCTGCTCTCCGGGGAGTACGACGAGCGGGCCGCGGTGGTCACCATCCGGGCCGGCGCGGGTGGCGTGGACGCCGCCGACTTCGCCGAGATGCTCATGCGGATGTACCTGCGGTGGGCCGAGCGCCACGGCTACCCGGTCAAGGTCCTGGACACCTCCTACGCCGAGGAGGCGGGCCTGAAGAGCGCCACCTTCGAGGTCGACGTGCCCTACGCCTACGGCAACCTCTCCGTCGAGGGCGGCACCCACCGCCTGGTCCGGATCAGCCCCTTCGACAACCAGGGTCGCCGGCAGACGAGCTTCGCCGCCGTGGAGGTCGTCCCGCTCATCGAGCAGACCGACACCATCGAGATCCCCGAGAACGACATCAAGGTCGACGTCTTCCGCTCCAGCGGCCCGGGGGGGCAGTCCGTCAACACCACCGACTCGGCCGTCCGGATGACCCACCTGCCCACCGGCACCGTGGTCTCGATGCAGAACGAGAAGTCCCAGATCCAGAACCGGGCCGCCGCGCTTCGGGTGCTGCAGTCCCGGATCCTGCTGTTGAAGAAGGCCGAGGAGGCCGCCGAGCGCAAGGAGCTCGCCGGCGACGTCAAGGCGAGCTGGGGGGAGCAGATGCGCTCCTACGTCCTGCACCCCTACCAGATGGTCAAGGACCTGCGCACCGAGCACGAGGTCGGGAACACCTCCGGCGTCTTCGACGGGGACATCGACGGCTTCATCGAGGCCGGTATCCGGTGGCAGATCGCCCAGAACAAGGAGGCGGCGGCGAACGCCTGACGGCCCGCCGCCCCACCGCCCCGACCCCGGAGGTGCCGTTGACCGACGACCCCTGGGACGCGTGGACGGCATACCTCGTCCCCGTCCTCTCAGCGCTGCGCGACCGCGAGTCGGTGCTGGTGGCGGCGCCCTCCTCGGCGGCCCGGCCGCACCGGCGGCGCAAGGCCCGGCTCGGTGGCTTCCTGCCCGCCCGGCACGAGCCCGTGGCCCCCTGGGTGCGGCTGGTTCGGGACGAGGACCACCTGCGCGGCTGGTGCGTGGGTCCGGAGTCGACGGGGGGCAGCCTCCCCATGGGTCCCGGTGAGCAGGAGGCCCTGCTCGACCTCGGGTGGCGCCGGCCCGGTCCGGCCGACGGGGAGGACCTGGTGCGCTGGTGGCCGGACGACGTCGCGCTCGCCCCCTATCTGCCCCGGGCCGACGCCGACGCGGCGGCCGGCACGACGGCCGGGACGTTCCGGGACGTCTTCGGCGTGTCCGACCCCGCCGACCTCCTGGTCGTCGAGCCCGGCGACCCGCCGTAAGGGCCGGCGCGGGCCCGGCGACGCGCCCTTGGGGCCCGGCGCGGGCCCGGCGCGGGCCCGGCCAGAGGCGGCCGGGGGACAGCACACACGCCCGGCGCGCGGGACGTCGCGGCGTCCGACAGCAACGGAACCTATGCTCGACGCTGGCCGCCCTTGCACGGGCGCCCCTGCTCCCGATCCCCAGCCGTGAGGCCACCTCCCGCATGATCCGTTTCGAGCACGTCTCCAAGGTCTACCCGCGGTCCACCCGCCCGGCCCTGGACGACGTCACCGTGGAGGTCCAGCGCGGGGAGTTCGTCTTCGTCGTCGGTCCCTCCGGCTCCGGCAAGTCCACCCTCCTCCGCATCGCCCTGCGCGAGGAGCGGGCCACCTCCGGCACCGTGCACGTGGCGGGCGAGGACCTCGGCGCGATGACCATGCGGCAGGTGCCCCGGCTGCGCCGGCAGATCGGCGCGGTGTTCCAGGACTTCCGCCTGCTGCCGGGTAAGACGGTCGCCCAGAACGTCGCCTTCGCCCTGCAGGTGCTCGGCCGCCCCAGCTCGACCATCCGCGAGCTCGTGCCCGAGACGCTGGAGATGGTCGGGCTGGCCGAGATGGAGAAGCGGCTGCCGCACCAGCTCTCCGGCGGTGAGCAGCAGCGGGTCGCCATCGCCCGGGCCGTGGTCAACAAGCCGCAGATCCTGCTGTGCGACGAGCCGACCGGCAACCTCGACCCGCGCATCAGCCTGGACATCGTCACGCTGCTGGACCGGATCAACCGGACCGGCACCACGATCGTCATGGCCACCCACGACAGCGACATCGTCAACGAGCTGCGCAAGCGGGTCGTCGAGCTCGACGAGGGCCGGGTGGTCCGCGACGAGGCCGACGCCGGCTACGCGGCCGGGGTGTCGGCATGAGGGCCGGGTTCATTCTCGGCGAGGTGGGCAACGGCCTGCGCCGCAACCTCTCGATGTCGATCTCGGTGGTCCTGGTCACGATGGTGTCGATGTTCCTCCTCGGGCTCGGCCTGCTCGCCCAGCGGCAGGCGGACACGATGAAGGGCTACTGGTACGACCGCGTCCAGGTCTCCATCTACCTCTGCACCGCCGAGTCCCTCCAGCCCAACTGCGAGGGCCGCGCCGTCACGGAGACCGAGAAGGAGACCGTCCGCACCCAGCTCCAGTCGATCCCGGAGGTCAAGGAGGTCTTCTACGAGAGCGAGCAGGAGGCCTTCGACCGCTTCCGCGCCCAGTTCCGCAACAGCCCGATCACCGGGAACGTCCGGCTCGGCGACATCCCGCAGAGCTTCCGGGTCCAGCTCGCCGACCCGACGAAGTTCGCCGTGGTGACCAGCCAGTTCGAGGGCGCGCCGGGGGTGGCGAGCGTCCAGGACCAGGAGAAGGTCTTCAAGCGCCTCTTCCAGATCATCGGGGTCATCACGGTGATCGCGATCAGTCTGGCGGCGCTGATGGTGGCGTGCTCGGCCCTGCTCATGGCGACCACGATCCGCCAGGCCGCCGTGCTGCGAAGACGGGAGATCGGCATCATGCGCCTGGTCGGCGCCTCCAGCTGGACGATCCGGATGCCGTTCGTGCTCGAGATGCTGCTGGTCGCCGCGGTGGGAGTGGCCCTCGCCGTGGGGATGCTCTGGGTGCTCGTCCGCTTCGTCTTCAACCTGGGCTTCAACCAGATCGCGCTCAGCCAGGCCTTCATCGGCACCTCGGACGTGTGGGCGCTCGCGCCCTGGTTGCTGCTGGGCGTGGTCGTCGTCGCCGTCCTGACCAGCGTGGTCACCCTGCGCCGCTACCTGCGGGTCTGAGCGCCGAGCCGGTATGCCGCAGGGCGAGGCCGCCGGTATGCCGGCGAGCGACACGGCCGGTATGCCGGCGAGCGACCGGGCCGGTATGCCCGGGAGCGGCGTGCCCGGTTCCCATCCGTCCGCTCCCGTGTTACCAATGGTGCCCATGCGACGAGGCACGGGTTCCGCGGGCCCGCGGACCCGCCGGGTGCTCGGCACCGGCGCCGCGCTCGTCTGCGCGGTGGCGCTCACCACCACGGTCGAGGCGGGGGCCGCACCGGTGCTCGCGCCGCTCGCCGCCCCTTCGCTCATGGCGCCGGCCACCCCGCTCACCGCCGCCGCCGGGCTGCCGGGAGCGCCCGACCCCAACCCGCGCGACGCCAAGCGGAAGGTCGACGCGGGCATCGTGGACAGCCGGGACGACCTCGCCGAGACCAACGCCGCGCTGGCCAAGGCCTACGACGCCCTGGCCGCCACGAACGCCAAGCTGCCCTCCGCCCGCGCCACCCTCACCAGGGCCACGGCCGCCGCCGCGGCCGCCGACCGGGCGCACGCCGAGGCCGTCCAGGCGCTCGCCGTGGCGCGGGCCGACGAGGCCAAGGCCCAGGACGAGCTCGCCAGCACCGCCCACTCCATCACCGAGGGACGGGGCAGGGTCGCGCAGTTCGCCGCGCAGATGTACCAGGAGCAGGGCTTCGGCCAGCTCGACGCGGCCGTCTCCTCCGGCTCGCCGCAGGAGTTCGCGGACCGGGTCGCCCTCGTCGGCACGGTCATGGACGTGCAGAGCCGCTCGCTGGACCGGCTCGCCACCGCCCAGGCCAGCCAGACGGCGCAGGAGGACCACCTCTCGGCCCTGCGCGCGGACGCGAGCGCCGCGTCGGCGCGGGCCGAGGAGGCCCTCGCCGCCGCCACGTCCGCCCGCGACCGGTCCGCGGCCGCCAAGGTGGCCCTGGACCGGCTCGCGGCCGCGCAGACCGCCCAGGCCGCCGAGCTGGACGCCCAGGCCGCCGCCGAGCGCCGCCGGCTCACCGACCTCGAGGCCGAGTCGGACCGCCTCACCGCCGTGCTCCGGGCGAGGGCGGCCGCCGCGAAGCGCGCCGCCGCCGCCCTGGCCGCCGCCGGACGCGCCTCGTCCGGCAACGGCCTCGAGGGAGCCGGCTTCCTCGCCGCCCCGACGCTCCTGGGTCGGATCAGCAGCGAGTTCGGGATGCGCTACCACCCCATCCTGCGCTACTCCCGGCTGCATGGCGGGCGCGACTACGCCTCCGGCTGCGGGACCCCGATCAAGGCGGCCGCGAGCGGGGTCGTCGTCTCCGCCGGTTGGGGTGGTGGCTTCGGAAACCGGGTCGTCCTCGACCACGGGATCCACCAGGGCGTCAACCTCTCGACGTCCTACAACCACCTGGAGCGGATCGCCACCCGTGGCGGACGGGTCGCTCAGGGGCAGGTCATCGGGTACGAGGGCACCACCGGCCTGTCCACCGGGTGCCACCTGCACTTCGAGGTCTACGAGGACGGGGTGCACGTCGACCCCCGGAAGTGGCTGTGACCGTCGGGGGCGTCGCGGGCGGGTAGCGTGACCCGGGCACCGCGGCGCCGACCGTGCACCGCCGCACCGGGCACGAGGCGCCGCGCACGAGATGCGCGGAACCCCGGCCACGACGCCCGCGGGCGGAACGAGAACGACACGAGGAGGACGGCCGTGCCCAAGGAGTCGGGCCGCAAGCTCGTGGCGAGCAACCGCAAGGCTCGCCACGACTACCTCGTCGAGGACACCTACGAGGCCGGCGTGGTCCTCACCGGCACCGAGGTCAAGGCGCTGCGGATGGGCCGGGCCTCCCTCGTCGACGGGTGGGCCAGCGTCACCGACGGTGAGCTGTGGCTCGAGGGCGTGCACATCCCGGAGTACTCGAACGGGACGTGGACCAACCACGCGCCGCGCCGCCGGCGCAAGCTCCTGCTCCATCGCCGCGAGATCGAGAAGATCGCCGCCGCCACCCGCGAGTCCGGGCACACCGTGGTGCCGCTCGCGCTGTACTTCCTGGACGGCCGGGCCAAGGTGGAGATCGCCGTCGCCCGGGGCAAGAAGGCCTATGACAAGCGGCAGGCGCTTCGGGAGCGCGACGACCGCCGGGAGGCCGAGCGGGCCATGTCGGACCGGCGCCGACCGAGCGGCTCCTGAGCTCCGGGGCCGCCGCCCCGGACACCGGCGGAGGCGGCCCCCCACACGGGAGGCCGCCTCCGCCGCGCAGAGCGCAGGGTCAGTTCTTGAACGCGTCCTTGACCTTCTCGCCCGCCTGCTTGACTTCGGCCTTGCTCTGGTCGGCCGCACCCTCGGCCTGCATGCCCTCGTCGTCGGTCACCTTGCCGGTGGCCTCCTTCGCCTTGCCGCCGAGGTCGTCCTTCATGTTCTCCATCTTGTCGCCGAGACCCATGGTCGCTCCTTAGAGTCGGGGGACCCCCTGGTACGAGGGCTCTGCTCAAGGCTAGCCAGCACCGGGGGTGGAACAGCGCCTCCGGGGCAGCCCACTTCCCCCGGCGGGTCCCTCCCACCCCCCGCCCGGGGAATGCATTTGGGTGCCCGGCGCGTTGGCGGCATGATGGAGCGACAACTGCACAGCGTGGGACGTGCCCCCTCGAGGGGGTGATCGGTTTCGACACTGGTCGGCATGTCAGGGGAAGCGGGTCGAGGATGCAAGGTCATCTCGTCAACGCCCCTTGCAACCCAATAGGTGCCAATTCCAAGCGCACCGACTTCGCCCTCGCCGCCTGAGCGAGCCTCGAAGTCCGTCAGCCTAGGTTTGCTTTCGGCCTAGTTCCTGGCGTCATCTAGGAAGCTCGCTGCGCCGTCATGTCGGGGGACGGCGCGGGACTGCTACTCGACTGGGTCTGTCAGGGGACGTGTGCGCGCGAGCCCTGGGGCCGAGAAACTCCGCAGCGCACTGCACCCGGAGAAGCCCTGGCTTCCCGTCAGTGGACGCGGGTTCGATTCCCGCCACCTCCACTCCCGGGCGCGTCCCACGCCGTGCGGGCCCCTCGCGGGGTCGCCGCCTCCGGTGACCGGTCCGCGGGGGCCTTCGCCCTCCAGTGGTCTGGTTCGATGGCCGGTATGCCGTCCACCCCCGACCCGTTGCAGCCGCGCCCCGGGCGCGTGGCCGGGGTCGCCCGGTGGGTCCTCGCCCACCTCACCCTGGTCCTCACCGCGCTGCTCGGCGGTGCCGTCGTGCTGGCCCTCGCCCGCGCGGCCGCGGAGGTCTACGAGTCGCTCGCCGAACGAGACGACCTGGCCGCGCTGGACCAGCCGGTCCTCGAGGCCGCCGTCCGCTGGCGCACGCCGGCGCTGGAGGACTGGGTCACCCGCTTCACCGACCTCGGGGCCACCGTGGGCATGACCGCACTCGCCACCGTGCTGGCCCTGCTCGCGGCGCGCCTGTGGCGCAGCTGGACGCCGGTCCTCCTCATGGTCCTGGCGGCGGCCGGGTCGCTGGCGATCACCATGGCCGGCAAGGACCTGCTCGGCCGCACCCGGCCGCCGGTGGAGCTGGCCGTCCCACCGCTGGAGTCCTCGCCGTCCTTCCCCTCCGGGCACACGCTGAACGCCACCGCGCTGGTCGGCATGGCGGCATACCTGCTCGTCCTGGTGCTGCGCTCCACGGCGGCCCGGCTGGGCACGGTCGCAGCCGCCGGCGCCTTCGTGGTGGCCATGGGGCTCTCCCGGGTGTTCCTGGGGCACCACTGGCTCACCGACGTCGTCGCCGGCTGGCTGCTCGGCCTCGCGTGGCTCGCGACCGTCGTGACCGCGCACCGGCTGGCGGTCGCGGTCGGGCGGGGTCAGCGGGTGTCGCTGCCTCCGTCGCCGGCCGCCCGGCCGGCCTCCAGCCGCGCCACGGGCACGCGGAACGGGGAGCAGGAGACGTAGTCGAGCCCGACGTCGTGGAAGAAGTGCACCGAGTCGGGGTCCCCCCCGTGCTCGCCACACACGCCGACCTTGAGGCCGGGCTTGGCCGCCCGCCCCTCCTGGGTGCCGAGCTCCACGAGTCGGCCGACACCGGTGCGGTCCAGGGTCTCGAAGGGGGAGACCCCGAAGATGCCCATCTCGAGGTAGCGGGAGAAGAACGCCGACTCGACGTCGTCGCGGCTGAAGCCCCACGTCGTCTGGGTGAGGTCGTTGGTGCCGAAGGAGAAGAAGTCCGCGGCCTCGGCGATCTCGCCGGCCGTGAGGGCCGCGCGGGGCAGCTCGATCATCGTCCCGACCAGGTGGTCGAGGTTGACCGAGTGCTTGATGCGGGTCTCGTGGGCGGCGTGGGCGATCTCCTCCTTGATCTTGTCCAGCTCCTGGACGGCACCGACGAGCGGCACCATGATCTCCGGCTGGGCGTGGCCGCCGGCCTCGATCACCTGGGCGGCCGCCTCGAGGATGGCCCGGGCCTGCATCTCGAACAGGCCGGGGATGGCGATGCCGAGCCGGACGCCGCGCAGCCCGAGCATCGGGTTCTGCTCGTGCAGCCGCAGCACCGCGGCGAGGAGCACGGTGTCCATGTCGGAGTGCTCGCCCCGGGCATCCTCGAGTGCCACCTTCACCGACAGCTCGGTGAGGTCGGGCAGGAACTCGTGCAGCGGCGGGTCCAGCAGCCGCACGGTGACGGGCAGCCCGTCCATCGCCTCGAAGAGCTCGACGAAGTCCTGGCGCTGCAGCGGCAGCAGCTCGTCGAAGACGGCCTGCCGGTCCTCGTCGGACTCGGCGAGGATGAGCCGCTCGACCAGGTGGCGGCGCTCGCCGAGGAACATGTGCTCGGTGCGGCAGAGGCCCACGCCCTCGGCGCCGAAGCGGCGGGCCCGCGCGGCGTCCTCCGCGGTGTCGGCGTTGGTGCGCACGGCGAGTCGACGCTTGCCGTCGGCGACCTTGACGAGCCGGTCGACGGCGGCGACGAGCGGGTCGTGCTCCGGGCCGATGGCGCCCTCGAAGTAGCGCACGACGGGGGAGTTCTGCACCGGCACCTCGCCGGCGAAGACCTCGCCGGTCGAGCCGTCGATGGAGATCAGGTCACCCTCCCGGACGACGGTGCCGTCCGGGGTGGTGAAGCACTTGGCCTTGATGTCGACCTCGAGCGCCTCGGCGCCGCACACGCAGGTGCGGCCCATCCCGCGGGCCACGACCGCGGCGTGCGAGGTCTTGCCGCCGCGGCTGGTGAGGATGCCCTGCGCGGCGATCATGCCGTGCAGGTCGTCGGGGTTGGTCTCCCGGCGGACGAGGATGACCGAGGTCCCCTCCTCGGCGCGGGCCACGGCGGTGTTGGAGTCGAAGACCGCGACGCCGACAGCGGCACCGGGGGAGGCGCTCATGCCGCGGGCGAGCAGGCTGCGCGCGGCCTTGCTGTCGAAGTGGGGGAACATCAGCTGGGCGAGCTGGTCCCCGTTGACCCGCTGGAGCGCCTCTTCCTCGGTGATGACGCCCTCGTCGACGAGGTCGACCGCGATGCGGAAGGCCGCCTCGGCGGTGCGCTTGCCCACCCGGGTCTGCAGCATCCAGAGCTTGCCGCGCTCGACGGTGAACTCGATGTCGCACATGTCGCGGTAGTGCTGCTCGAGCCGCGCCATGATGCCGATCAGCTCGTCGTAGGACTTCTTGTCCATCCGCTCGAGCTCGGCGAGCGGGATCGTGTTGCGGATGCCCGCCACCACGTCCTCACCCTGCGCGTCGGCGAGGTAGTCGCCGTAGACGCCGGTCGCGCCGGTGGCGGGGTCGCGGGTGAACGCGACGCCGGACCCGGAGTCCGCGCCCTTGTTGCCGAACGCCATGGCCTGCACGTTGACCGCGGTGCCGAGGTCCGAGGGGATGCGCTCGCGGCGGCGGTAGAGGATCGCGCGGTCGGCGTTCCACGAGTTGAAGACGGCGACGACCGCGGAGTGCATCTGCGCGCGGGGGTCCTGCGGGAAGTCGGCGCCGCTGTCGCGCCGCACGATCTCCTTGTACCGCGTGACGAGGCCGCGCAGGTCATCGACGTCCAGGTCGACGTCCGCGGTGACACCCTTGGCCTTCTTGGCCTGCTCGATCGCGGCCTCGAAGTGCTCGCCGTCGAGGTCGAGGACGGTCTTGCCGAACATCTGGATGAGCCGCCGGTAGGAGTCCCACGCGAAGCGGGGGTTCTCGGTCTGGGCGGCCAGCCCGTTCACCGAGGCGTCGTTGAGGCCGATGTTCAGGACGGTCTCCATCATCCCGGGCATCGAGAACTTCGCGCCGGACCGGACCGACACCAGCAGCGGGTCCTCGGCGTCGCCGAGCCGGCGGCCGCTCTTGGCCTCCAGCGCCTGCAGGTGCGCCTCGATCTCGGCGGCCAGCTCCTCGGGCTCGGAACCGCTCTCGAGGTAGACCCGACACGCCTCGGTGGTGATGGTGAAGCCCGGGGGGACGGGGATGCCCAGCCTGGTCATCTCCGCGAGGTTGGCCCCCTTGCCTCCGAGCAGGTCCTTCTGGTCCTTGTTGCCGTCCTCGAAGTCGTGGACGAGGGGTGCCATGCTGCCTCCTGGAGTGCGTGCCGTTCCTGTCGGTGGGGCTATTCCTACACGTCTGCCACAGCACGTCGCTAGGACTAGCGGTCTACTACTGCCCGTCTACTACTACGCGTCTACTACACGACGTAGTACCGAAGTCTATTGGTCCTCGACGTGTCCCCCCGACAGGGTGCCGTAGAGCGGGACGTCACGCGAGGTCTAGGCGCCATCGGTCACCCTCCGGGGTGAACCCGAGCCGCCGGTAGTAGGGGGAGCGCATGCCGGGCGGGGTCAGCACGCGGGCGAAGCCGCGGTCCCGGAACAGCCCGCTGCGCCGGTAGACGTAGGCCCCCGGCGTGAAGTCGCGGTAGGCGGGGGTGACGTAGTCGAGGTCCACCTGCGCGGTCCGGTCGCCGACGTCCCGCACGAGCACCACACCGACGGTCTCCCTGCCGCGCTCGATGAGGTATGCCGTCCGGCCGGGTGTGCGCGGCGCCGCCTCGAACCGCGGGAAGTGGCGGGAGATGTCGGCGCCCTCGACCTCGAGGAAGTGCCGCAGGTACCGGTCCTGCTCACCGACCTCCAGCACGGTGTAGGCGTCCTCGTCGCCGCGCTCGCGCAGCAGGCGGACCACGAACCACACGTTGACGGCGGCCAGCACGGCGTTGACGGTCGCCATCGGCCAGACCCCCAGGGCGGCGTTGAAGAAGGTGAGCACCACCGAGGCGACGAGGTTGAGCACCCGGAAGCGCAGGACCCGGGACTGCAGCAGGGAGTAGACGAGGAGCGCGGAACCGCCCCACCCCAGGGCATCGAGCCAGGTCACGTCACCTCCAGCCCCACCGAGCCGGTGGCGGCCACCTCCATCGGGCCCGACATGGCGGTCACTCTAGGTGGCCGCGTCGCCGCGGACGTGGACCGGTCATCATGGGAGCGTGACCAGCCGTGGAGCGCCAGGAGCCCGGGGGGTGACCGGGGCCGCCTTCGTGGCCGCCCTGGGGGTCCAGCTCCTCGTCCTCTACGCACCGTCCGTGCCGGGGGAGCCGCTCTTCCCCCACGTCGACCTCGTGGTGCACGCGGCCGTGTTCGCCGCTCCGGCGCTGCTCGCGCTGTTGGCGGGGGTGCCGTCGACGCCCCTGCTCGGCCTGCTCGGCGCTCACGCCGTGGTGAGCGAGGTGGTCCAGCACGTGGCCCTGCCGGGCCGCACCGGCGCCTCCCTCGACGTCGTGGCCGACCTCGCGGGGATCGCGCTCGGTGCGCTCCTGGCTCGCGAGGTGGCCCGGCGACGGGGCCGGCCGGCCACGGTCCCGGGGGCCGGCGGCCACGCCCGCCGCTGGTAGAATCGGGCACCTGGGCCGTGCGGCGCCGTCGCGCCCGGCCTCCTCTCTCCCTCCTGTCGACAGATCGAGATCGTCATGTCCGAGCCCGCCCGCAAGAGCGGGAAGAAGGCGCGCTGGTCGCCCGAGCGCAAGGCCGCCGCGGCCAAGGCGCGGTCCGCCCGCCCCGCGGGGCAGGGGAAGCCGCGCCCGGCCGGTCGGCCCCCGGGGCAGACGAAGCCGCGTCCGTCCGACCGGTCCTCCACCACGGACCGGTCCTCCACCACGGAGCGGCCCCGCACGTCGGACCGGACGTCGGACCGGCCCCGCACGTCGGACCGGCCCCGCACCGCGGACCGGCCCCGCACCACGGACCGGCCCCGCACCACGGACCGGCCCCGCACGTCGGAGCGCGAGGCCACCCCCAAGGGCAGCCGCGCACCGAGACGTGCCGACGGCCGCGCCGCGCCCGGTCGGGTCGCGGACCCGGTGCGTCGGGACCGGCACGAGGGCCGTCACCTGGCAGACCCGGGCAACCGGTTGCAGGACCCGGGGCCGCGCCGTGAGCCGGTCGTGTCCACCCCTCCGCCGGCCGTGCCGGTCGAGGTGGCCGCGGACAACGAGTTCGCGGCCCTCGGCCTGGACCCCCGGCTCGTGGAGCGGCTCGCCGCGGAGGGGATCACCGAGCCCTTCCCGATCCAGGCCGCCACCATCCCGGACGCCCTGGCCGGCCGCGACGTCCTCGGCCGGGGCCGGACGGGCTCGGGGAAGACGCTGGCCTTCGGGCTCCCGACCGCGACCCGCCTCGCCGGGGGGCCGCGCGCCGCCAGCCGGCGCCCGCTGGCGCTGGTGCTGGTGCCCACCCGTGAGCTGGCCATGCAGGTGACCGACGCCCTCGCCCCGCTGCTGCGGGTCGTGGGCCGGAGCGCCCGGCTCGTCGCGGGCGGGATGCCCTACGAGCCGCAGGTGTCTGCGCTCAACCGTGGTGTCGACGTGCTGGTCGCCACGCCCGGCCGGCTCCTCGACCTGCTCGAGCGCGGCGCCGTCGACCTGGACGACGTGCGCACCGCCGTGCTCGACGAGGCCGACCACATGGCGGACATGGGTTTCCTGCCCGAGGTGACCGGGATCCTGGACCGGCTGCCGGCGGGGGGCCAGCGACTGCTCTTCTCCGCGACCCTCGACAACGGGGTGGACACGCTGGTCGAGCGCTACCTCGCCGACCCGGTCACCCACTCCACGGACGAGGCACAGGCGTCGGTGACGACGATGTCGCACCACGTCCTCCTCGTGGACCCGCGCGAGAAGAAGGCGGTGACGGCCGCCCTCACCAACCGCCCGTCGCGCACCGTGGTCTTCGTGCGCACCCAGCTCGGTGCCGACCGGGTGGCGCACGAGCTGCGGGAGCAGGGCGTGCTCGCCCTCTCCCTGCACGGTGGTCTGAGCCAGGCCATCCGGAGCCGCGTGCTGGAGGCGTTCCGCGCCGGCCAGCTGCCGGTGCTCGTGGCGACCGACGTCGCGGCCCGTGGCATCCACGTCGACGACGTGCGCCTCGTCGTCCAGGTCGACCCGCCCCGCGACCACAAGGACTACCTGCACCGCGCCGGCCGCACCGCCCGCGCAGGCGAGGCGGGCAGCGTCGTGACGCTGGCCCTGCCGCACCAGCGCCGGGTCCTCGAGCGCCTCACGGCGGCCGCCGGCGCCGACGCCGTCGTGACGCGGGTCCGTCCCGACGACACCACGGTGGCGTCCCTGGGCGGCCCGCCGCCGCCGGGCGTGCCGGTGCCGGACGCGGTGTGGCGCCCGCTGCTCGACGCGCCGGTCCGCGCCGGCCGGGGCCGCCGCCAGGGCGGGCGACCCCCGGCAGCCCGCCGCCCGGACGCGCGTGGCCGGTCCGGGGACCGCGAGCGTCCCCGCGGCGGCACCCACGGGCGGACCGGCTCGCGGGCAGAATGGGGTCGTGAGCGCTGAGAGGACGACCGGCCGTCTGCTCGTCGCCACGCCGCAGATCGAGGAGGGCGTCTTCGCCCGCAGCGTCGTCCTGATGCTCCAGCACGACGCCAACGGAGCCCAGGGTGTCGTGCTCAACCGCCCCCTCGGCGCGGATGTCGACGCGGTGCTGCCCGGCTGGGGCGAGCACGTCGCCCCGCCGCAGACGCTCTTCCAGGGGGGGCCCGTGCAGCTGGACTCGGCGCTAGGGCTGGTGAGCGTCCCCACCCCCGAGGCCGCTCCGATGGGCGTCCAGCGCCTGTTCGGGTCCGTCGCCGTCGTCGACCTGGACACCCCTCCGCTGCTCGTCGTGCCGGAGATCGGCGGGGTGCGGATCTTCGCCGGCTACGCCGGGTGGAGCCCCCGCCAGCTGGAGACCGAGATCGGGACCGGCAGCTGGTACGTCGTCGACGCCGAGCCACCCGACCTGCTCACCGACGCGCCGGACGAGCTGTGGAGGTCGGTGCTGCGTCGCCAGCGGGGGCAGCTGTCGCTCGTCGCCTGGTTCCCCCCCGACCCGGCGCTGAACTGAGCCGTCCCGCCCGGCCCGCCCGGCGGGGCGCCGGCGTCGACCGCCGCGGGCGCGGGTGCCCTGTGGGAGACTGGGGCGATGAGCCCGACGCCGCTGGACCAGCCCGACGTCCCGGCCGCGCCCCAGCTCGAGCCGCAGCTCGAGCCGCACGAGCCCCGCCGGTCGACGGCCGTGCTCGAGCGGGAGGAGACCGTCCCGCAGCTGCAGGAGCCCGGTGACCACGAGCGCTTCTCCCACTTCGTGCGCAAGGAGAAGATCCTCGAGAGCGCCCTCAGCGGTGAGCCGGTCGTCGCGCTGTGCGGCAAGGTCTGGGTGCCCGGTCGTGATCCCGAGAAGTTCCCGGTGTGCCCGGTGTGCCAGGAGATCCACCAGGGACTGCGTCCGCCGGAGGACGGCGAGGAGTGACCCGCCCGGTGGGCCGGCGAGCAGTGACCCGCCCGGTGGGCCGGCGAGCAGTGACCCGTCCGGTGGGCCGGTGACCCCGTTCCGGGTGCGGCACGCGCGGCCTCTCGCTAGCGTCGGTCGCGATCGGGCCGGTCAGTGCCCACCTGCGCCCCGGAGGACCCATGTCCGCTCGGTCCCGCTCCGCCCTCGCGGCGGCCCTGCTCGGCCTCGGAGCCGCGTTCGCCACCGCCGCCCCGGCATCCGCGCGCCCGATCGCCGGGGACGGTGCCCCGGCTGCCTCCACCTGCATCTCCCGCGACACCGGTGCGGGGGAGGGCCGCGCCCGCCCCGGGCGCGCCGACCCCAGCGAGCTGACCGCGGCGCAGGCGGCCGCCAACAACGCCGCCCTGGGGCGCGCCCTGGCGGCCAAGGGGCTGCGCACCAACGGCAAGGGCCAGGCGAGCCGCGGCGCGGGCGCCACCGCCACCGCGCTCTTCGCTGCCGCGACCGTCGACGTCCACATGCACGTGATCACCGACGGCACGAGGGGCCGGGTCACCTCGACCCAGGTGGCCAACCAGATCACCGTCCTCAACAACGCGTACTCCTCGGCCGGCTTCACCTTCCGCCTGGCGTCCACCGACACCACGGTGAACAAGTCCTGGTACAGCCAGCTCCGCAGCGGTTCGCGCGCCGAGCGGGCGATGAAGCGGTCCCTGCGCAAGGGCGACATGGGTGACCTCAACCTCTACACCGCCGACCTGGCCAGCGGCCTGCTCGGCTGGGCGACCTTCCCCAAGGCCACCTATGACAGCTACGACGGGGTGGTGCTGCTCGACCGGAGCCTGCCCGGTGGCACGGCGCCGAACTACAACCAGGGCGACACCGCCACCCACGAGGTGGGCCACTGGCTGAACCTCTTCCACACCTTCCAGAACGGCTGCTCCAGCCCCGGCGACTCCGTCGACGACACGCCCTACGAGGCCTCGCCGGCCTACCAGTGCCCTGCGGGTCGTGACACCTGCGCCGCCACCGGCGCCGACCCGATCACCAACTTCATGGACTACACCTACGACTCCTGCATGAACACCTTCACCGCGGGCCAGCGCACCCGGATGCAGAACGCGTGGACGGCGTACCGGGCCTGACGGCACACCGGGCTGACGGCATACCGGGCCTGACGGCATGACGGGCCGTACGGCACACCGGTCCTGACCGCCCGGCGGTGGCCTAGGGTGGCGGTGGCCTAGGGTGGCGGGGCCCATGAGTACCTCCGCCCCAGGCCCCCTGCCCCGCGCCCGCCCCGTCCGGGCGGCGTGGAGCACCGCCGAACGGCTCCGGGCGTGGCAGCGCGACGCCCTCGCCGCCTACCTGGCGCGGGACGCGGCCGACTTCCTCACCGTCGCCACGCCGGGCGCGGGCAAGACCACCTTCGCCCTGCGGGTGGCGACCGAGCTGCTCGAGCGGGGCACGGTGCGGGAGGTCACCGTGGTGACCCCGACCGAGCACCTCAAGCACCAGTGGTCGGAGGCGGCCGCCAAGGTCGGCATCTCCCTCGACCCGGCCTTCTCCAACCGCAACGCGCTGCACAGCACCGACTACCACGGGGTCGCGCTGACCTACGCCGCGGTCGCCTCGCGGCCGGACCTGCACCGGGCTCGCACGGCCGCCGTGCCCACGCTGGTGGTGCTCGACGAGGTGCACCACGGGGGGGACAACCGCAGCTGGGGCGAGGCCATGCGGGAGGCCTTCGAGCCCGCCGTGCGCCGCCTCGCCCTGACCGGCACGCCCTTCCGCTCCGACGTCAGCCCCATCCCGTTCGTGCGCTACGAGCTGGACGAGCAGGGGTCGCTGCGCTCGGCCGCCGACCACACCTACGGGTACGCGGACGCCCTGCGCGACGGCGTCGTCCGCCCGGTGCTCTTCCTCGCCTACGGCGGGGAGATGCGCTGGCGCACCCGGGCCGGGGACGAGGTCGCGGCCCGGCTCGGGGAGCCGCTGACCAAGGACGCCACCGCCTCGGCGTGGCGCACCGCCCTGGATCCGAAGGGGGAGTGGGTGCCCTCGGTGCTGGCCGCGGCCGACCGGCGCCTGACCGAGGTGCGCCGCCACGTCCCGGACGCCGGAGGGCTGGTCATCGCCTCCAACCAGAGCCACGCCCGCGCCTATGCCCGCCTCCTCGCCGCGATAGCCGGGGAGCGGCCGACCGTGGTCCTCTCCGATGACGCCGGCGCCAGCCGGCGGATCGAGGAGTATGCCGTGTCGCGCTCGCGCTGGATGGTCGCCGTGCGCATGGTCTCCGAGGGCGTGGACGTGCCGCGGCTCGCCGTCGGCGTCTACGCGACGTCGACCTCCACGCCGCTCTTCTTCGCCCAGGCGGTGGGGCGCTTCGTGCGGGCGCGAGGGCGCGGTGAGACCGCCTCGGTGTTCCTGCCCAGCGTGCCCGCGGTGCTCGAGCACGCCGCCGCCCTGGAGCGGGACCGCGACCACGTCCTGCGGGTCGCCTCCGGCGGCGCCGAGGAGTCGCCGGAGGCGGCGGAGGAGGCGCTGCTCGCCCGCGCGAACCGCACCGAGAGCACGGCGGAGGCCGGCCCGGCCTTCGAGGCGGTCGGCTCGGACGCGCACTTCGACCACGTCCTCTTCGACGCCCGCCAGTTCGGCCTGCACGCGGCCGTGGGCTCGGAGGAGGAGCAGGAGTACCTCGGCCTCCCGGGGCTGCTCGAGCCGGACCAGGTGGCGACGGTGCTCCGCGAGCGCCAGGACGCCCACGCCAGGCGAACCCCGGCCCGGGTGCCCGCCGGGGCACCGGCGCCCGTCTCCGCGCACCGCGCGCTCGCGGCGCAGCGCAAGGAGCTCAACGCGCTGGTCGCGGCCTACGCCCGGCGCACCGGCGCACCGCACGCGACGATCCACGTCGACCTGAGGCGTGCGTGCGGGGGGCCGGAGCTCGTGGCGGCGACGTCGGAGCAGACGGCCGCCCGCATCGAGCGGATCCGCCGCTGGTTCGTCGGCCGCCGCTGACCGGCGGGCGACCTGCCGCCGTTCGGCGGGTCCTCGCCCGTGCCCGGGTCAGGTGCCCTCGCCCCCGGAGCGCCGCGCAGCCGCCTCGACCAGGGGTCCGGTGCGGTGCTCCAGGTGGGTGACCAGCGAGATCGCCGTGCTGGCCCGCAGCACGTGGACGTCGTCGATGAGCTCGTCGATGACCCGGCCGAGGTCGGCGTTGTCGCGCGCCACGACGCGGATGATCAGGTCCCCCCGCCCGGTGACCGAGTGGATCTCGAGCACCTCCGGGATCGCCGAGAGGTGCGCCACCACCGGCGCGTGCCCCTGCCGCTGCCGGATCTCCAGGGTGCAGAAGGCCGTCACGGGGTAGCCGAGGGCCGAGGCGTCGACCTGGGGGGCGAAGCTGCGGATCACCCCGCGCTCCTGGAGCCGGTCCAGCCGCGCCTGCACGGTGCCCCGCGCGACGGCGAGCACCCGGGAGGCGCCAAGCACCCCGATGTGCGGCCGCTCGGTGAACAGGGCGAGGAGCCGGGCGTCGAGGGGGTCGATGGAGCCGGTGCGGGGCATGGGGCACATCGTCCATCCCGGCCCGGCACGAGGGCAACAGGCTGCGCACCGTGCCCAGCGGCACGGCATACCGTTGCACACCCTGCGTGACACAGCGCACAGTGCACCCATGACGGAGACCACCGCGACGCCCGGCGCACCCCTCGACCTCACGCCCACCGAGCGGGAGGCCGACCTCGACCTGGACCAGCTTCGGCAGCTCGTCGGCCTCGTGGAGTACGACGAGACCCGGGACCCGTTCCCGGTGACCGGCTGGGACGCCGTCGTCCTCGTGGTCGGCAACGCCACCCAGGCCGCCCACTACTACCAGTCCGCGTGGGGCATGGAGCTCGTCGCCTACTCCGGCCCCGAGCACGGCAACCGCGACCACAAGGCCTTCGTGCTGAGGTCCGGCTCGATCCGCTTCGTGCTCAAGGGCGCGGTCGACCCGCAGAGCCCGCTGCTCGCCCACCACGCCCGCCACGGTGACGGGGTCGTCGACATCGCGCTCGAGGTGCCGGACGTGGACCGGTGCATCGCCCACGCCCGCACCGCGGGCGCGACGGTGCTCGAGGAGCCCCACGACGTCGAGGACGAGCACGGCCGGGTGCGCGTCGCCGCCATCGCCACCTACGGCGACACCCGGCACAGCCTGGTCCAGCGGGTGGTCGGCGGGGTGAGGTACGCCGGCCCCTACCTACCCGGCTACGTCGCCCGCTCGTCCTCGTTCGTCAAGCGGGAGGGCGCGCCGAAGCGGCTCTTCTCGGCCCTGGACCACGTCGTCGGCAACGTCGAGCTGGGTCGGATGGACCAGTGGGTGTCCTTCTACAACCGCGTCATGGGCTTCGTGAACCTGGCCGAGTTCATCGGCGACGACATCGCCACCGACTACTCCGCGCTGATGTCCAAGGTCGTCGCCAACGGCAACCACCGGGTGAAGTTCCCCCTCAACGAGCCGGCCATCGCCAAGAAGCGCAGCCAGATCGACGAGTACCTCGACTTCTACCGCGGCCCCGGGGCGCAGCACCTCGCGCTCGCCACCAACGACATCCTCCGCACGGTCGACGAGCTGACCAAGGAGGGCGTGGAGTTCCTCGACACCCCGGACGCCTACTACGACGACCCGGAGCTGCGGGCGCGCATCGGGGAGGTGCGGGTGCCGATCGAGGAGCTCAAGGCCCGCAAGATCCTCGTCGACCGTGACGAGGACGGCTACCTCCTGCAGATCTTCACCCGGCCGCTCGGGGACCGGCCGACGGTGTTCTTCGAGGTGATCGAGCGGCACGGCTCCCTCGGCTTCGGCAAGGGCAACTTCAAGGCGCTCTTCGAGTCCATCGAGCGGGAGCAGGCCCGGCGCGGCAACCTCTGAGGCGGGAGGGGCCCGCACGTGGGCGCCGGCCCGCCGACCCCGAGCACGTGGCGCCGGCCCGCCGACCTCGAGCACGTCGGCGCGGGCCGGTCGCCGGGGGGACGGCGTGCGCAGCGGGACATGACATCCTGCGGACATGACGAACCCGACCGGCCCCGGCTGGTACGACGACCCCGACGACCCGGGACAGCTCCGCTACTTCGACGGGATCCTGTGGACGGCGCACACCACGCCGCGCCGGACGGCCCCGGCCCCCCAGCCGGCCCCGCAGCCGTCCGCTCAGGCGTCCGCTCAGCCCGCCCCGCAGCCGACCGTTCCGGGGCCCACCCCGCCGACCACTCCGGGTGCGACCCCGGGTGCCCAGCCGCCGGCGACCTGGGCGCCCCCCGGTGCCCTGCCGCCGCCACCGGGCGACCCGACGGCATACCCGCGGGGTGGGGCCGGACCGTACGGGAGCGGCCCGGGCCAGCACCCGGGCGGACCCGGCCCGGGCCAGTATCCGGGCGGGCCCGGCGGCTACCCCGGCTACCCCGGTGGGCCCGCGGGCCCGCCCGGTGGCCCCGCGCCCTACCCGTGGCAGGCGCCACGGGTCGGGCCCAGCACCGACGACGGCGTGCCGCTCGCGAGCTACGTGCAGCGCGTCGGGGCGTTCCTCCTCGACTACCTCGTCACGGCGGTGCTGTCGGGGATCGTCGGCGGGTGGTTCGCGTGGCAGGCCGTGCAGCCCCTGCTGAGCCGGCTCGAGGGCCTGACCAGCACGTCGGCGCTGCCCCCGGTGGCGGAGCTCACCGGCGCCATCGACCGCGGCCCGCTCGTGGCGTTCATCGCGGTCCAGCTGCTCGTGGGGCTGTTCTACGAGGCGTTCTTCCTCACCCGCTACGGCGCGACCCCGGGCAAGCTCCTGGTCGGGATCAGCGTCCGCCGCGTCGGCCGTCCCGGGGTGCTCGGCTGGGACGCCGCCATCCGCCGCGCCGGGTTTCAGACCGTCCTGGCGGCCCTGCGCAACGTCCCCCTCCTGTCCTTCCCGGCCCTGCTGGCCACCGTCCTGAACTACGTCTGGCCGCTCGCGGACGCGCGGCGCCAGGCCGGGCACGACAAGGTCGCCGACACCGTCGTCGTCAGGGGCCGGCAGCCCCGATGAGCGGTGCCGGGCGCGCGGGCAGGATCCGCCCGGTGCACTCGCCGAAGCCCACGACCGCGCCACCGGCGCCGGGGGCGGTGGCCCGGAGCGTCACGGTGTCGCCGTCCTCCAGGAAGGTGCGCTCGGTGCCGTCGCCGAGGGTGACCGGCTCGGTCCCGCTCCACGTCAGCTCCAGGAAGCAGCCCCGGGAGTCCCGCCGTGGCCCCGAGACGGTGCCCGACGCGAAGAGGTCGCCGTCGCGCAGCGACGCCCCGCCCACGGTCAGGTGGGCGAGCATCTGCGCCGGCGACCAGTACATGTCGCGGAACCCCGGCCGGGAGACCACCGTCCCGTTCCACTCCACCTCGTAGGCGACGTCCAGCCCGTATGCCGTCCCCGCGCCGTCCGCCGTCGGCTCGCCGCGCAGGTAGGGCAGCGGCTCGGGGTCCTGCCCGGGCAGCGGCACGCGGGCCGCCCGCAGCGCCTCGGTGGTGACCACCCACGGGGAGACGGACGTCGCGAAGGACTTGCCGAGGAAGGGCCCCAGCGGCACGTACTCCCACGCCTGGATGTCCCGGGCGCTCCAGTCGTTGAGGAGCACACACCCGAAGAGGTGCTCCTCCGCCTGGGCCACGCTCACCGGCTCGCCCAGCCGGGTCGCCCCCCCGACGACGAACCCGAGCTCGGCCTCGATGTCGAGCCGGGTGCTCGGCCCGAACACCGGCGCGTCGGCGCCCGGCGGACGCCGCTGCCCGCACGGCCGCACCACGTCGGTGCCGGAGACGACCACGGTGCCGGCCCGCCCGTGGTAGCCGATGGGGAGGTGCTTCCAGTTCGGCGTGAGGGGCTCGGAGTCGGGGCGGAAGAGCCGGCCGACGTTGGTGGCGTGGTGCTCGCTCGCGTAGAAGTCGACGTAGTCCGCCACCTCGACCGGCAGGTGCAGCGCGACGGCGTCCAGCGGCACGAGGTGCGCCTCGACGGCGTCGCGGTACGCCTCGTCGGTCAGCTGGACCGTCAGCCACTCCCGTGCCGCCCGCCACGCCGGCCGCCCCTCCGCGAGGAACGGGTTCAGGCTCGGCTCCCGCCACACGGCCGCGGACTCCATGCCCACCCGCTCGGCGAGCCCGGCGGCGTCGAGCACCGCGTCCCCCACGCGCACGCCCACCCGAGGCGGCTCCTCGCCTGCCGTGAACACCCCATAGGGCAGGTTCGCCACCCCGAAGGGCGAGTCCGGCGGCAGGTCCAGCCAGGTCATGTCGCGCTCCCCACGTCCAGTCCCAGGTCGGCGAGCTCGCCGATCGGGTCGGTCACCTCGCAGCACCCGTATGCCGTGAACGCGGCCCGCACGCGGGCCGCCGCGTCGTCGTCCAGTGCCATCGCCTCCGCCGCCAACGTGACCCCGTCCCGCCGCCCGAGCACCTCCGCCACCTCGGCGGGCCCCGCGCCGTCCAGCGCAGCACGGGTGGCGAGCAGCACGTCGAGCACCCCGTGGTTCTCCTCCGGCGCCGGGACCGCGGTGGCGGTGCCGGGGGGGTAGGTGCCCCGCACGGCGTGGTGGAGGCCTCCGGTCAGCCGGAACGGCAGGCCCCGGGCCACGGCACCGACGAGGAACTCGGCGAGCTCGCGCTCCTCCGGCCACGGCCACGTGGGCGTGGGACCGGTGCGGAACTTCGCGACCACCGAGGCTCGCTCCGCGGGCGCGGCGGCGACGCCGCCGAGGGTGGCGCTGGCGTCGTCCCGGGCGCGCGCGATGTCCTCGAGGGCGGCCGACTGCTCCGCGCCGCGCGGGACCTCCACCGCTACCGGCAGGTCACTCACCGCGAGGGCGCGCCAGCCCTTCGTCCACCCGAGCTCGACGCCCGCCACCTCCACCCGCTTCTCGGTGGCGAGCCGCTCCACCGCCTCCGTCAGAGCGCTGACCGGAGCGCCGGGTCGGGACACCAGCACCACCCGCAGCGGCTCGGCCGGCGGCCAGTGCGTCTCCACGGCCCCGGGCAGAGGACCGGCCGCGCTCGGTGGGAGGAGCAGCGGGCCGACGCAGCCGGCATACCCGGCCTCACGGTGCCCCGCGTGGCGCGCGACGGCGACCTCGAGCGGGGCGTTGCCCGGTGGGAAGACGGCGGCGTCGTCGACGAGCCCGCGCAGCAGCGGGGACGTCGTCGGTGCCATGGCGCCAACCTAGCGTCGGGCGGCCTCGCCGAGCAGCCCGCGGTGCCGGGCCGGCTCGCAGGGGCGACCGGCCCAGGCACCTCAGCCGCGGACCGTCGCGTGGGGAACGCCCCGGTCGAGAGCGCAGGACACGCCGACAACGGCCGTGCCCTATCGGCGTGTTCTGCACTCTCGACCAAAGAGACTGGCGCCCGCTCCGCTCAGACGCGGCCGCGCAGCGGCGTCCGGGCCACCGGGTCGACGGCGTCATGGGGCATCTCCATCTCCGCGCGCACGCCCAGCAGCCGCAGCTCGCGCTCGGGGTCCACCGCCGCCGCGGCCAGCGCCAGCACCGCGTCGAGGACGGCAGCCGCGTCCCGGGTATGCGCCGGCAGGGCGCGGCTGCGGGTCGTCGTCTCGAAGGGCGCGTACCGGATCTTCAACCCGACGCGCACCACCGGCCGCCCGTCCGCGGCGACGTCCTCCATGACGCCGGCGGTGAGCGTCCGCAGCGCCGCCCCCACCTCCTCGGCGCCGCGCACGTTGCGCTGGAAGGTCGTCTCCCGGCTGTGCCCGCGGGCCACCCACGGGCTGTCGTCGACGACCGCCGACCCCTCACCCCGGCCGAGCGAGCCGTACCACGGCCCGAGCTTCGGCCCCAGCTCGCCGGCGAGCACCGCAGGCTCGGCGGCCGCCAGGTCGGCGACGCTGCGGATCCCCAACCCGGCCAGCCGCCCCGCCACCTTGGCACCGACGCCCCACAGGTCGCGGACCGGGCGGTGCGCCATGACCTCGACCCAGTTGTCCGCGGTGAGCCGAAACGCGCCACGTGGCTTGGCGAAGCCGGTGGCGATCTTCGCCCGCACCCGGTTGTCCCCGATGCCGACCGAGCTGTGCAGCCGGGTGGCCGCGAGCACGTCGGCGCGCACCCGCTCCGCGAACGCCTCCGGGTCGTCGACGTCGACGCCGAGGAACGCCTCGTCCCAGCCGAGCACCTCGACGAGGGCGCCGGTCGCCCGCAGCACCTCCATCACCGTTCCGGAGACCGCCGTGTAGTGCTCTCCGTCGACCGGGAGGAACGTCGCGTCCGGCGCCTTCCGCGCGGCGGTGCGCAACGGCATACCGGATCGGACGCCACGCTCCCGGGCGGCGTAGGACGCGGTCGAGACCACCGCCCGCTCGGAAGGGTCGCCGCGGCCGCCGACCACCACCTCGCGCCCGGCGAGCTCGGGCCGGCGCAGCACCTCGACCGCCGCGACGAACTCGTCGAGGTCGACGTGGAGCACCCACCGGCAGGACCGCGGCACGAGCCGATTGTGACGCGTACGGTGTCGCCATGGCGCACTACCAGCGGCTCGGGGACGTCCCGCACAAGCGGCACACCCAGCACCGGCGGCCCGGCGAGGACGGTCGCCCCGGCTCGCTCTACCACGAGGAGCTCATGGGGGAGGAGGGCTTCGCCTCGGACTCCTCCCTGCTCTACCACCGCAACCTGCCGTCCACGATCGCCGAGGCGAGGGTGTGGGACCTGCCGGACCTCGCGACCACCCCGAACCACCCGCTGCTGCCGCGCCACCTGCGCCTGCACGACCTGTTCGACCCCGCGTCCGTGGCCGGCACCGACGTCGTCACGGGGCGCCGGCTCGTCCTCGGGAACGGCGACGTGCGGATCTCGTATGCCGTCGCCGGCGCGGCCAGCCCGTGGTACCGGAACGCGGTGGGGGACGAGTGCGTCTACGTCGAGCGCGGCGCCGCCCGGGTGGAGAGCGTCTTCGGGGCGCTCGACGTGGGGGAGGGCGACTACGTCGTGCTGCCCCGGGCGACGACGCACCGCTGGCTGCCCGTGGCCTCGGACGCCGACCCGCTGCGGGCCTACTGCATCGAGGCGAACAGCCACATCACGCCGCCGAAGCGCTACCTCTCCCGGTTCGGGCAGTTCCTCGAGCACAGCCCCTTCTGCGAGCGCGACCTGCGGGTGCCCGGGGAGGCGCTGCTCGCCGAGGACGTCGGGGCGGACCCGGGCGAGGAGACCGAGCTCTTCCTCAAGCACCGGGGGAGTGGGCCGGCGTCGAGCGGCGGGCTGGCCGGCACGGTGCACGTCCTGCCGTTCCACCCGCTCGACGTGGTCGGGTGGGACGGCTGCCTCTACCCGTACGTGCTGAATCTGCGCGACTTCGAGCCGATCACCGGGCGGGTCCACCAGCCGCCGCCGGTGCACCAGGTCTTCGAGGGCTGGAACTTCGTCATCTGCAACTTCGTGCCGCGCAAGGTCGACTACCACCCGCTCGCCATCCCGGTGCCCTACTACCACTCCAACGTCGACTCCGACGAGGTGATGTTCTACGTCGGCGGCGACTACGAGGCGCGCAAGGGCTCGGGCATCGGGATCGGCTCGGTCTCGCTGCACCCGGGCGGGCACGCCCACGGTCCGCAGCCCGCCGCGATCGAGGCGTCGCTGGGCGTCGACTACTTCGAGGAGTCGGCGGTCATGGTCGACACGTTCGCCCCGCTCGACCTCGGTGAGGCCGGGCTGGCGGTCGAGGACCCGGCGTACCCCTGGACGTGGGCGGGTCGAGGCGGGCCCGCAAATGCAGAAGACGGCGGGGGTGAAGCTCCCGCCGTCTTCTCGAACTCCTGACCGGTCAGGGAGCGACCGGCTGGCCCGTGAGGTGCTTGTAGGTGAAGGCGGTGCCGATCAGGAAGATCGGGATCGTCACCAGCAGGCCGACACCACAGGCGATGGCACCGGCGCCGGCCACGAGGCCGCCGACGATGTACCAGATGAGCGCGGTGCCGATGTTGTCCTTCAC
>DASQFD010000103.1:0-11409 GCA_035633255.1 Dermatophilaceae bacterium | reverse complement strand
GGAACTACACACTCAACCCGAAAACTGCGCGTGTTGAAAACTGACAGGCCCTTAGTGGCAACTCCGCGTCGACGGGTCCGCCTCAACGCGCAGGTCAGCCCGCCGAGCCACCGCCAGATCGCGCCCGCCCCCCCCCGATGTGCGGTCGGGCCAAAGCTTCAAGCGTCGGGCATCGTCCGGCAGGCACCTGCCCTCGAGGTGCGTACCGCTGTCCGAGGACCTCGGGTCGGTAGCGTGCAGGGCATGCCCATCACGCTCGAGAACGTCGGCACCACTCGACCCAACGAGATCGGCATGCACCGCGTGGCGTTCTCGGTCGACGACATCGACGAGGCCCTCGGTATCGCCGCCAGGCACGGCTGCCACCCACTGCGTGGCGTGGCGACCTACGGGGACGTGTACAAGCTCACCTATGTCCGCGGCCCCAGCGGCATCATCGTCATGCTCGCCGAGGAACTGACGAAGGCCTGACCGCCATCTGGTGGGGCGACGGGGAGTGCAGCGAAGCCAGCGCCATCGGGGGCCGTTCGGGGACGAGCAGGGAACGGCGCTCTTGCGCGAGTCCCCGGAGGGGACGTCAAGATGGGGCTCGTGCGCATCGACCCCTTGCCGTCCGGCGCTGAGATGGAGGTCCTCACTGCGTCCCTGGACTTTCAGCGCGCGACGATCCTGCTCAAGACCGACGGCCTGAGCCTCGAGCAGCTGACACGGAGGCATCCGCCGTCGACGCTGACGCTCGCCGGGTTGCTCAACCACCTGGCTCTGGTCGAGGACGACTGGATGCAGGTCCGCTTCCTGGGGTTGCCGGAGCGAGAGCCGTGGGCCAGCGTGGACTGGGAGGCTGATCCGGACTGGGAGTTCCATACGGCCGGACAGCTTGACCCCGAGCAGCTGCGCGGACGCTACTCGGACGCCTGCCGGCGCAGCCGTCAGGTCGCTGCTCAGGCCGCGGACCTTGACCGCCTGTCGGTGCGGCCCCTGCGTGAGGGTCAGCGGTTCTCGCTGCGCTGGGTGCTGCTGCACCTGCTGGAGGAGACCGCGCGCCACGCCGGCCACGCCGACCTGCTGCGCGAGGCCATCGATGGGCGCACCGGCGAGTGAGCAGCGCTGACAGGAGCCCCTGGCGGCAGACTGCGCCAGCGCGGCGCCCATCCGCGAGCGGAGGAGCAGTGCCGGGCCCCTGCAAGCAGAGGAGCCACCGTCACCGGTTGTGGCGACGTGGCGCGCACGTGATGGGAGAGACACCGCCGAGCGGGGCGGAGCGGCACAGACTGAGTGCATGAGCGGTCTGCGCGGGGGCGAGGTCGGCTGCGGCGAGCAGCCGTGGGAGTACGGCTACCGCAGGGACGGCTGAGCATGGCGCCGGCGCCGGTGCCGGCGCCGGACCGGTCGTCCGTCCCGTCGTCCGTCCCGTCGTCCCGGCGCGGGACCCTCCGGGCCTTGTCGGTGGCCGTCGTCGCCGGTCTGGTCGGGGTGGTGGCGACGGGGGTGGGGGTCGCCGTCGCCGTCCCGCGCCTGCTCGCCACGGGCCCGTCCTGGGTCGCTGTGGCGGGTCTGGTCGTGCTGGCGGGCGGGCTCGCTTTCCTGGCGACGGCCGTAGTGGGCTTCTGGCGCGCGACATGGCGCTGGTGGCGGCTCGCGCTGGCGCCGCTGCTCGTGCTCGGCCTGGTCGGGGGGTATGCCGTCGCGACGGGCGTGCTGGCGGCCGTCCCCGCCCCGACGCCGCTGGCGGCAACGACCCCGACCTTCCCGGTGCCGCTGGCGGAGGTGGGCGTGCCGACGGAGGACGGCGTGCGGCTGTCGGCGTGGTGGGCACCTCCGCGCAACGGGCGGGTGGTGGTCGTGCTCCACGGCAGCGGGGAGAACCGCTCCGCGGCCCTGCCGCAGGCGGCCGTGGTCGCTCGTGCCGGTTACGGCGTGCTGCTGCTCGACGCCCGCGGCCACGGTCGCTCGGAGGGTCGCGGCATGGGCTTCGGCTGGTACGGCGACCAGGACGTCGCCGGCGCCCTGGACTTCGTTGCCGCCCAGCCGGGGGTGCGCGGCGACCCGGTGGCCCTCCTCGGTCTGTCGATGGGCGGGGAGGAGGCCGTCGGCGCGGCCGTTAGCGACGGCCGGGTTCGCGCCGTGGTCGCCGAGGGCGCCACCCACCGCACGGCGGTCGACAAGGCTCGGTGGCTGCCCACCGGCACGGCCGGGACGCTCCAGCGCGGGATCGACCGGCTCACCTACGGCCTCGCGGACCTGGTGAGCCCGGCGTCGCCGCCGCCGCCGCTTCAGGACGCCGTCGCCCGGGCGCAGGGCACCTCCTTCCTCCTCGTCGCCGCGGGGAGCCGCCCGGACGAGACCAACGCCGCCGAGGTGCTCCGGCGCGCGGCCCCCGACCGCGTGCGGGTGTGGACGGTGCCCGGGGCCGGGCACACCGGCGGCCTGCGAGCGCAGCCCGAGCAGTGGGAGCAGACGGTGCTGGCCTTCCTCGACACGGCCTTGGACCGGTAGGGGCTCGAGCGGCGGGACGGCAGGGGGTGGCTACGAGATCGTCAAGCCCGTTGATGGTTTCGTCAAGCAGGTTGACGAGTCGGACAGGGCGGCGTGCTCGCGCATCAGCCCCCGCATCTGCTCGCGCGGCAGGACACCTCGATGGTGGAGCGGCTGCTCGGCAGCGTCGCCACGGAGGTGGTCGGGCGCGCCGCCTGCGACGTCCTTGTCGTCCGACCGCCGGATGCCGCGCAGCCGGCGACCGACGGGTCCACGGGCACCGACCAGCCTCCGGCCTGACGCCGCGGAGACCCGCCTGAGACGTCCGACGGCTGCCCGCACGATGCCGGCGCGCTCGGGTGCCCACGCGGCATACCCTGTCGTCGTGGTCCCAGGCGACCGGCACAGCACCGAGGAGACGGCCGGGAGGCGCACCCTCACGGTGTCGCTTTCCCCCGCCAGCGCGCGACGAACCACCCTCATCGTCCTGGCCCTGGTCGTCGCGCTCTGGGTCGCGTCTTGGGCGTTCTCGGCGCTGGGCTCCTTCCTCTTCGTCCTGCTCTTGGCGTGGCTGCTCTCGGTCGCGATGGAGCCCGTCGTGCTCTGGCTCGTCGCGCGTGGGGTGCGCCGCGGGGCCGCGACCGGCCTGACCATGCTGACCCTGCTGCTCGTTCTCGCCGGGCTCGTCGAGCTGTTCGGGTCGCTCTTCGTCGCGCAGCTCGGTGAGCTGTGGGCCGAGGTGCCGACCACCGTGTCGACGGCACTGGACTGGGTCAACCGGAGCTTCGGCACCCGCATCGACGTCGACACCATCCAGACCTCGCTCGCGCTCAGCCCGGAGGAGCTGCGGCAGCTCGCCACCGACTACGGCGGCGGCCTCCTCGGCGCCTTCGGCAACGCCCTCGGCTTCCTCTTCGACGCCCTGACGATCCTCGTCTTCACCTACTACTTCTCCGCCGACAGCCCGCGGCTGCGGCAGACCATCGGCTCCTGGCTGCGACCGGACCACCAGCGGGTGTTCCTCACCGTGTGGCAGATCTCGGTCGAGAAGACCGGTGGCTACGTCGTCTCCAAGGTGGTCCTCGCCACGTTGTCCGCGGTCTTCCACACCGCGTTCTTCTGGTTCATCGACGTGCCGTACTGGCTGCCGCTCGGAATCATGGCCGGCATCGTCGGGCAGTTCATCCCCACCATCGGCACCTACATCGGCGTCGCCGTGCCGGCCCTGTTCACCCTGTTCGCCACGCCCCTGGACGCGTTGTGGATCGTGCTCTTCGCCACCGTCTACCAGCAGCTCGAGAACTACGTGTTCACGCCGCGGGTCTCCCGGCGCACCATGGACGTGCACCCGGCCGTGGCGCTCGGCGCGGTCATCGCCGGGGCGGCGCTGCTCGGGCCGGTGGGGGCGGTCGTGGGCATTCCCCTCGCCGCCGTGGCGATCGCCGTGCTGGACACCTACAAGCAGCGGCACGCGCTGCTGCCGGAGCTGGCCAACCTCGAGTCCGAGGAGAGCCAGCAGGAGCCGAAGGCGCGGGAGGTCGTCGAGCCGGAGGGAGAGCGGACCGAGCACGAGGTGGCCCGGCGCCAGGAGGGGCCACCGGCCGACCCCGTCAGACCACGCTCGGCCTGACCGGCGGGGCGCGATGCGCTCGGCCGGACCGTGGAGACCAGGGCCCCGTCACTCCTCGAGCGCGTCGACGAGGGCCGGCAGGCCCACGGCGGCGGTGGTCCGCCACACCCGCGTCGCCCCCCACGAGTGCGCGGTGTCGTTCGGGTTGAGCTCCAGCACCGGGATCCGGTTCGCGGCTGCCAGGTCGGGAAGTGCCGCGGCCGGGTGCACCAGCCCGGACGTGCCGACGGAGACCACCAGGTCGGTGTCACGGCACGCGTCCATGGCCGCGTCGAACGCCTGGGCGGGCAGCGGCTCACCGAACCACACGACCCCGGGTCGCACGGCGCCGCCACACCCGGCGCAGGCGAGCGGCTCGACCTCGGCGCCCGCCTCACCGGCCGCCCCGCTCGCGGACGGGAGCGGACCGGCATACCGCTGCCCGCACACGGAGCACCGGAAGTCGCGCAGGCTCCCGTGCAGATGGGCGAGGACCTCACTGCCGGCACGCTCGTGCAGGTCGTCGACGTTCTGGGTGACGATGCGCACGTCGGCGCGGCGGGCCCAGCGGGCGAGCGCGTGGTGCCCGGCGTTGGGCTCCACCTCGGAGAGTCGGCACAGTCGCCACAGGTACCAACCCCACACGTGCGCCGGCCGCCGGTGGAACGCCTCGGGCGTTGCGAGCTCGGTGGCGTCGTCGCGGGCCCACAGGCCGGTCTGGCTGTCGCGGAAGGTGGGCACGCCGCTCTCCGCCGACATCCCCGCCCCGGTGAGCACGGTCACCCGCTGTGCTCGCCGCGCGAGCTCCAGCACCCCCCTGGGCACGCTCGTCACCCGGGAAGTATGGGCCCCCGGCCGCGTCGAGCACCAGCGGAGGCCAGACCCAACCACGAGTGCGGGTTGCCGTCCCAGCACCAGCCCAGCTTGGGGGCGCGGCCGCTGATCCACATCGCCGGCACCCGCCGGTCCGCGCGGCGCGAGCCGGCGAGCATGAAGCATCGGTTCCGCTCCAGCAGGTGCGGTGCGTGCGTCACCAGCGCGACGCCCTCGTCGATGGTCAGCGGGGTGCGTCCCCGCCGAAGGACGACCGGGAGCGCGTCCTCGGGACGGACGTCGCGGAACTCCTCGCCCCGGTCCACGTCCAGGAGCAGGTATGCCGGGTGCTCGGGAATCGCGAGCACGTCCAGTGGGGCGTAGGTCGCCAGGGAGCCCGGCTCGTGGTTGCGGTCGACGACGCCGGGCGGCGCCGCCTGCCGGCCGCGCACCGGGAGCCGCAGCAGGGGGACGGTGTCCTCCGGCGCGACGAGGTCCCGGGTGACGACGAGGATCACGGGGGCGTGGCCGGGCGCGGCGGCGGGGAGGTCCCCGAGCCCGGCCGCCACCGGCCGCAGCGGGTCGAGGAGGTCGCGGAAGGCGGACGTCGTCAGGCCGGCCAGGGCGGGGTAGCCGAGGTCGAGCAGGGTCGCGACCTGACGGTCGAGCTCGGCAGCCGCCGTGGTGACGAGGACCGCGGTGGCGGGCACGGGTGGGATGGCGGGCACGGGTGGGATGGCGGCGGCTGCGGGCATCTGACCTCCGGGGCGGTGGTGGGTGGCCGTGGTGCAACGCCCGGGTGCGCGGTGCCGTTCCCCCCAAGCCGTGACCGGGTCCCCGCCTGGGAAGCCGAGCTGGGGGTCTGGACCTGGTCGGGATCTGGATCGAGTTCGCAGGACACGCCGAGTGGGGTCGCCACCCGTCGGCGTGTCCTGCGAAGTCGAGTGCCCAGGTGGCCCGGAAGGGTCCGGGAAGGGTGCGCGAGGGGCCGGAAGGGTCCGGGAGGGGCCGGGAGGGGGTCGCGCAGGGGTTCAGCGCGGCGCAGAGGTGGCCCAGGACAGGGTCTCGCGCGTCCGCAGCCACGGCAGCGCCGCGATCAGGGTGATGGCGCCGGTCACCCCGAAGGCCAGCTCGTAGCTGACCCGGTCCACCAGCACGCCCGCGAGGACCGGCCCGATGATCGACCCGGCGTCGGCGGACATCTGGAACGCCGCCAGCGCCGGGCCACCGTTGCGGTCCCGTCCCACCACGTCGGCCAGGGCCGCCTGCTGGGCGGGGTTGAGCGTCCCGGCCCCCACGCCCGCCACGACGGAGAGCACGACGAGCACGGCGAGGGACCCGGCCAGCCCGGTCAGGGCGGTGGCCACCCCGCTGACCACCAGGCCGCCGAGGATGAACGGCCGCCGGCCCACCGAGTCCGAGAGGCGACCGGAGATGGTCAGGCCGAGGGCGTTGCCCGCGGCGAATACGGCGAGCGCGGTGCCCGCGACCCAGGGCGCGGTGCCGACGACCGTGGCGGCGAAGAGCGGCAGGATCGCGTTGCGGACCCCGAAGTTGGCCCAGCCGTTGGCGAAGGCGGACGCCAGCGAGGCCCGGTATGCCGGCACCGCCAGCCCGTCGCGCACGCTCATCACGGGCAGGACCGGCGTGCCGGGGGGAGGGCGGAGCGCCGCCCCTCGCAACAGGACCGCGACGACGGCCGCGGCGAGGAGGAGGGCGACGGCATACACCAGGAAGGGGACCCGCAGCCCCAGCCCACCGAGCGCACCACCGACCACCGGCCCACCGATCCCACCGAGGAGGAAGGCTGAGGCGTAGGTGGAGGAGACGCGGCCCCGGATCGACGGCGGGGCGAGGCGGACGATCAGCGCGACGGCGGAGACGGTGAACATCGTCGACCCGATGCCACCGAGGCCGCGGAAGACGAGCAGCTGCCAGTAGGTGTCCGCGAACGCGGTCGCCCCGGTGGAGAGGGCGACGATCACCAGCCCGATGAGGTAGACCGGGCGCTCCCCGAGGCGGGCGATGAGCCGGCCCCCGGCGGGCGCGAACACCAGGCGGAAGAACGCGAACGCGCTGACCACGACGGACGACGCCGTGGCGCCCACGCCGAAGCTGGTGGCGAACTGCGGCAGCACCGGGGTGATCAGGCCGAAGCCCACCGCGATGATGAACGCGGCGGCGACGAGGACCCAGATCTCCCGGGGGATCTGCTCCCGCGACGGCTGCCGGCCGGGCACCGAGGCGGGAGGGGTCGTCGACATGGCCGCCCAAGTATGTCCCGCCACCGGCGCAGGACCCGGCCAGGGACCGGCCCGGGTCGGCCCGGCCCGGGTCGGGTCAGGTCGGGTCGGGTCGGGTCGGGTCGGGTTCGGTCGGCTCGGGTCGGGTCCGGTCGGCTCGGGTCGGCTCGGGTCGGGTCGGGTCGGGTCGGTCAGGTGACCGCGAGGGCGAGGGCGACGGCCGCGGGCACCGCCCCCGCCGCCACCACCGCCCAGTCGGCGGCGCGCCACGGCGCCGGGGCGAACCACGTCCGGCGCTGCGCCGTCGCGAACCCCCGGGCGTCCATCGCCGTGGCGAGGTCCGCCGCCAGCCGCAGGGAGCGCACGAGCAGACCGGTGGTCAGCGCGCCGGCGTGCGCCAGCAGCGAGCGCGGTGACCCGGGCCGCGGGCCCAGGCCGCGCACCCGCCGGGCCCGGGCCAGCTCCGCCCAGGTCTCCCCGAACGTCTGGACGCGCTGCAGGGCGGCGGCCACCGCCACGACCGGGCGGGCCGGCAGCCGCAGCCGCTGGCCGAGGTGGTCACCGAGCGCGTCGGGGTCGACGAAGGGCAGCAGCACCGCCGAGGGCAGGACGATGACCAGCACGCGCAGGGCCGCCCCGGCCGCCACCTCGAGGTCCCGGGTGCCGAGCAGCCAGGTGGACCAGCCGACGGACAGCGCCGCCACCAGCCCGGGCAGCAGGCGGGTCACCACCCGGCGGGTGCGTCCGGACGGCGCGGCGCCGCGCCCCGGAGCGGAGAGGCCGACCACCGCGAGCAGCACCTGGACCGCGAGGACGACCAGCGAGACCGGCCACCCCGGCGCCACCACGCCCGCCGGCACGGCCAGCCCCGCCGCGGCGAGGAGGGAGAGCGGGCCGCACCGCGCGAGCAGCGGGCGGCGGGGGACGGGCGGGTCGGCGGGTCGCGCCGGCCGGGCGACGGTCCGCACCTCGTCGCACCGCGCCACCAGGGCCGGGTCGTGGGTGGCCAGCACGGCGGCACCACCGGCGGCCCGGTGCGCCTCGACGAGCCCGGCCACCGCCGCCCAGGTGTGGCGGTCCTGGCCCACGGTCGGCTCGTCGGCGAGCAGCACCTCCGGACGGTGCGCGAGCGCGGCGGCGAGCGCGAGCCGCCGCTGCTCGCCGCCGGAGAGCTCACGGGGGTCCGCCGCCGCCATCGCCCCCAGCCCCAGGACGTCGAGCAGGCGGGCCGCCCGCTCCCCGGCCCCGGGCCCCCGCCCCACCGCGCGCGAGGTCACCAGCACCTCCTCGGCCACGGTCCGGCCGACCAGGGTCGCGCTCGACCACTGCGGCAGCCAGGCGACCGTTCTGGCCAGCTCGACGCTGCCCAGCCCCGAGACCGGCTTCCCACCCGGGTATGCCGGGTGCCCCCCGTCGGGCGCCGGCGCCAGAGCCCGAACGGTCACCGAGCCGACCGACGGCTCGAGCAGGCCGGCGAGCGCGAGCAGCAGTGTCGACTTGCCCGAGCCGCTCGGGCCGACCACCGCCGTCGTGCGGCCGGGGCGCGTCGCCAGCGGCTCGGGCAGCTCGAGCGCGAGCACCCGCCGACGGGTGCCGTCCGTCGTGGTCAGCGAGCGCTGCAGCCCCAGGGCGGTGGCGAGCACGGAGCGGCCTCCGGCGGGCGGGCGCCCGAGCAGGTCCGTCGGCACCGCGAGCGGCTGGGGCGGCGGCGCACCCGGCACCCAGATGCCGAGGTCGAGCAGGCGCTCCCGCTCCCGGGCGAGCACCTGCCGCACCGGGCCGTCCGCCATGACCCGCCCGTCCGGGTCGAGGACGACGAGCCGGTCCACCAGGTCGACCCACGGCTCCAGCAGGTGCTCGACGACGACGGTCGTCAGTCCCCCGGACGCCGTCACGGAGGCGACCGCGTCGCGCACCTGTCCGGCGTGTCCCGGGTCGAGCATCGCCGTCGGCTCGTCCAGGAGCAGCACCGAGGGTCGCAGGGTGAGCGCCCCGGCGAGCGCGAGCCGCTGGGTCTCCCCCCCGGACAGCGCGCTGGTGGGCCGGTCGAGGGGCACGTCGAGGCCGACCGCCCGGAGCGCCTCCGCCACCGCGGCGGGCATGGCGGCCGGCGGAGCGGCGACGTTCTCCAGGCCGAAGGCGACGTCCCTGCCGACGGCGGCCGCGACCACCCCCGCCCCGGGCTCCTGCAGGACCAGGCCGACCCGTCCCGGCCGCTCGCCCAGCGGGCCGCCGTCGACGGTGACCGTGCCGGTCAGCTCGCCGCTCCCGGCCGCCTCCAGCACCCCGGCGACGGCCCGCAGCAGCGTGGACTTGCCCGACCCGCTCGGCCCGGCGATCAGCACCCGCTCCCCGGGGGTGATGCGCAGCGAGAGGTCGGCGAGGACCGGCTCCCGCCGACCGTAGGGCCGCCAGGTCAGGCCGGAGACCACGACCTCCCCGCGCCGGTCGGCCACGAGCGCCTCAGACCGCCCGGCTCTCCCGGTGCTCCTGCCCCGGGGGGAACGCGGCCAGCGCCCCCGACGCGGCCAGCGCGCGGGTGAGCAGCCAGCCGAGCGGGCCCGCCACGGCGGCACCGGCCGCGGTGAGGATGAGGAGGTAGGCCAGCTTCCAGTCCCAGGTCCAGTCCGCCCACCAGGTGAACCACTCGTAGACCGCCTCCAGCGGCGCCGACAGGGCACCTGCCAGCACGGCCGTGCCCAGGCCGAACACGGCATACCCGGTCAGCGCGAAGGCCGCCTCCGCACCCAGCCCCTGCAGCACACCCGAGATGAGCGTGGTGACGCCCCACTGGGTGCCGGGGAGCATGGAGACGAGGGCGGCGACCACCTCGCAGAGGAAGGCGGCGCCGGGGCGGCGGACGACCAGCCCACCGACCACCCCGGCGAGGAACCACGGGGCCGCGAAGATGGCGGCGAGCGGCGGGAACCCGGCCGACAGCAGGCGTGAGGGCACCTCGTAGACCTGCCCCCAGCCCCAGTAGGCGACGCCGAAGGCGGCGCCGAGGAAGGCGACGGTCAGGATGTCGACGGTGCGCCAGGACCGAAGCGGCTCGGCGGCGCGGATGCTCCGGCGCCGTCGGGGCGGCGCAGGTGCGGTGGTGTGGGTCATGATCGGCCTCCCGTGGCTCCGTGGCGGACACCTCGGGGGAAGGAACCCGCCCCCGCGACCGACGGCCGCGTCGACGGAACCTTGAGAACTCGACTCCCTTCGCCGGTGCTAACCGGATCAGGTTCGAGGGTCTGCGGTCGCCCGCACTCTCAGCGCCGGAGTGCTCCCCTGTCGTTGCCCGAGCAGCATAACCCCACGCCGGGTGTGGCAGGGTTGGCTCGACCGCCACGACCTCGGGAGCACACATGGGCGACGCCACCTGGAAGATCATCGGCACCGGCTCGGCCGTGCTCGCCGGCCTCGCCGCCACCAAGGCGGCGGACAAGGTCTGGGAGAAGGCCGCGGGCGACAAGCCGGGCGACCCCAAGAACCCCGAGCAGCCGCTGCGCCACGCGCTGGCGTACGCCGCCGTCACCGGCCTCGCCGTCGGCGTCGCGCGCACGCTGGCCACTCGCAAGGCCGCGCAGTACTACGCCAAGTCCTCCGGGCGCCTGCCGGAGGAGATCCAGGACTCCAGCATCTGAGCCCTCAGGACGGGGCCGCCGGACGCGGGGGGTCCGGCGCCGCGTGCCGCCGCGGGTCCGGTGGCGCGTCCGGTGGCGCGCCCGGTCGCACGTCCGGGCCTCGCCACGCGGACCGCCTGAGCAGGAGGAGCACCGCCGCCGCCATGACGGCCGTGCTCGACACCGCGGCCACCAGCCCCGCGGTCGCCTCGGTCGCGGTGGTGACGTTGTAGGCCGTGTGCCACACCGCGACCACGAGCACCGACCGTGCCCCGGCGACGTAGAGCTCGGTGAGGACCACGGAGCCGAGCAGCAGGCCCACCAGCCACCCGACGACCTCGACCGGCCCGAAGTCCCGGAAGCTGCACACGACCCAGAACAGCGGCAGGTGCCAGAGCGCCCAGATCACCCAGACGAGGCCCGCCGTGACCGCCCGGCCGTGTCGCTGCAGCCGGGTGTCGGCCAGGAACCCCCGCCACCCGGCCTCCTCGCCGAAGCCGTTGACGACCAGCACCTAGTGGTGTGTCTCAGTATCAGCTGACTACTTGGTCGAGGGTGGTCCGGGCTCGTTGGACTTTGGTCAGGATGGACTCGGCGGTTGCGGTCCACACGTAAGGCTTGGGGTCGTTGTTGTGGGCGGTGAGGTAGTTCTCGA
>DASQFD010000102.1:0-7975 GCA_035633255.1 Dermatophilaceae bacterium | reverse complement strand
GTGGTGCCGGCCGGCGGAGTCGGCGTCGCCGTTGCGCGCAGCGCGTCCGGCACGACGCTGCCGTTGGTCGGCGTGGCGCTCGGGCTGGAGGCCACCGTCGGGCTCGTCGTGGGGCTGGACCCGCCGGCCGCCCCACCGGTGGGCGAGGGCGAGCCGGCGGCGCCGGGGCTCGGGGAGGCCGGGCCGCTGGGGCTGCCGCTCGGGGTGGCGGCCGGCTGCGGCGAGCCCGCCTCGACGGCCAGCACTGGGCGGAACTGCATCTGGGAGGAGCGCCGGATGGCGTCCTCGGTCGCCTGGTCGGGCACGCCGGGCATGCTCACGACGATGTTGCGCCCGCCCTGGGTGGTCACCTCCGCGCCGGCGACGCCACCGGCGTCGACGCGCTGGACGATGATGTCGCGGGCCTGGGAGATCTGCTCCGGGCTGACCGTCTGGGCGCCGCTGAGCCGCGGCTCGAGGATGATCTGGGTGCCGCCCTCGAGGTCCAGCCCGAGCTTGGGGGCGAAGGTGGCGTTGCTGAGCTGCTGCGCGCCCACGAGCAGGCTGACCAGGCCGAGGAAGAGGACGAGCATCCCGACCAGGGCGCGCCGGGGGTAGGAGTGGGTGGTGCGGCCGGCCACGTCAGGGGGCCCCGGTGGTGCCGGTGCGAGGCGTGTCGGTGCCGGGCGTGTCGGTGCCGGGGGTGTTCGTGGCGGGCGTGTTCGTGCCGGAGGTCCCCGTGCCGTCCGTGCCGGTCCCGTCGGTGACCGCCGGGTTCCCGTGCAGCAGCGGCAGGGAGGAGGCGTCCATGCCGACCGCGCGGCGGTCGAGCCGCACCACGGTGCCGGGGGCGACCTCGAGGGAGACGATGGCGTCGTCGAGGGCGACGACCGTGCCGAGGAGCCCGGAGGTGGTCACGACCTCGTCGCCGATGGCGAGCGCCGCCTGGAAGGTCGAGACGGCCCGCCCGCGCCGACGCTGGACCATCATGAGGTAGACGAGCAGCACGAGCGGCAGCGCGAAGATGAGCAGGCTGCCGAGACCGGCACCGGATGACATGAGGAGATCCTTTACGTCGATCGTCGCGTCGGCGGTGGACGGCCGGACGCGTCGGCGGCCCGGTCGAGGCCGGGCCGTCCGGCCAGTCTAGGCGATGCGTCCGGGCTCCGCCCCCAGCCTCCCGCTGCCGCCGAGCGGGAGGACCTGCTGCGCGAGGACCTCGCGCGGGGGGAGCAGCCCGAGGTGCACCCACGCCGAGGCGGTGGCCGCCCGGCCGCGCGGGGTCCGGGTGACGAACCCCTCACGGACCAGGTACGGCTCGACCACCGTCTCCACCGTGTCCGACTCCTCGCCCACCGCGACGGCGAGCGTCGACAGCCCGACCGGTCCGCCGCCGAAGCGGCGGCAGAGCGCGTCCAGCACGGCCCGGTCCAGCCGGTCCAGGCCAGCCGCATCGACGTCGAAGAGCCGCAGGGCGGCATGCGCCGCCGCCAGGTCGACCGAGCCGTGACCGTGCACCTGGGCCCAGTCCCGGACCCGGCGGAGCAACCGGTTGGCGACGCGGGGCGTGCCCCGGGACCGGCCGGCGATCTCGGCGATCCCGTCCTCCTCGGCGTGCACCCCGAGCAGGCCGGCGGACCGCCGCAGGATGGTGACGAGGTCGGCGGTGTCGTAGTACTCCAGGTGGCCGGTGAAGCCGAAGCGGTCGCGCAGGGGCGCCGGCAGCAGCCCGGCGCGGGTCGTGGCGCCGACGACGGTGAAGGCGGGCAGGTCGAGCGGGATGGCGGTCGCGCCGGGGCCCTTGCCGACGATCACGTCGACGCGGAAGTCCTCCATCGCGAGGTAGAGCATCTCCTCCGCGGCCCGGGACATCCGGTGGATCTCGTCGATGAAGAGCACCTCCCCCTCGTCCAGGGAGGTGAGCACCGCCGCGAGGTCACCGGCGTGCTGGATCGCCGGGCCGCTCGTCACCCGGATCGGCCGCTTCAGCTCCGCGGCGACGATCATCGCCAGGGTGGTCTTGCCGAGCCCGGGGGGCCCGGACAGCAGGACGTGGTCCGGTGCGGTCCCGCGCCGCCTCGCCGCCTCGAGCACCAGCCCGAGCTGGTCGCGCACCCGTGGCTGGCCCGGGAACTCGGCCAGGCGCCTCGGCCGGAGCGCGGCCTCGACGGCCCGGTCGTCGTCGGTCCCGCCGGCGTCGACCACCCGCGGCGTCGCGTCGAGGGCGGCCTCGCCGCGCCCCTCGTGGAGCTCGCTGCGGAACCCCTCGCCGCCCACCCCCGCCGGGGCCGCGCCGCGGCCGGCCACCTCGCCCGCGCCGCTCACCGCTTCAGCTCCCGCAGCGCCAGCTTGAGCAGCGCCGGCAGCTCGGCGCCCTCCGCGGCGGGTGCGACCGCCGCCACCGCGTCGGCGGCCTGCCTGGCCGTCCACCCGAGCCCGACGAGCGCCTCCCCGACCTGGCCCTCCCAGCCGGAGCCGGGACCGGCCGCGATGGGCACGCCCCCCTCGGTCGGGCCGGACGGCATACCCACCTTGTCGCGCAGCTCGAGGACGAGCCGCTCGGCGCTCTTGCGCCCCACGCCGGGCACCTGCTGGAGGGTGGGCAGGTCGCCGGCGGTGAGGGCCGCGCGGAGCTCGTCGGGGGTCAGGACCGACAGCATGGCCAGGGCGAGCCGGGGGCCGACCCCGGACACGGTCTGGACGGTCTCGAAGACCTCGCGCTCGGAGGGGGAGCCGAAGCCGTAGAGCGTCAGCGCGTCCTCGCGCACCACCAGGCTGGTGGAGAAGGTGACCTCGTGGCCCGCCCGGGTCGCGGCGGCGGTCCGTGGGGTCGTGTGGACGAGGAGCCCCACGCCACCGACCACGACGACGACCCGGTCGAGGCCGACGTGCCCCACCACACCGGCCAGGGAGGCGATCACCGGGCCTCCTCGGCGAGCGCGGCCAGGCGCGCCACCGCCGCTCCCCGCCACAGGTGGCACACGGCGAGCGCGAGGGCGTCGGCGGCGTCCGCCGGCCGGGGGGCGACGTCGAGCCCGAGGATGCGGGTCACCATGGCCGTGACCTGCGCCTTGCCGGCGCGCCCGCTGCCGGTCACCGACGCCTTGACCTCGGTGGGCGTGTGGAAGACCACGGGTATGCCGCGCCGGCTCGCCGTGAGGAGCGCGACCGCGGTGGCGTGGGCGGTGGTCATGACCGAGGTGACGTTGGCGTCGGCGAAGACCCGCTCCACGGCGACGACGTCGGGGCTGAAGCGGGCCAGCCAGCGCTCGAGCTCGGCCTCGAGGTAGACCAGCCGCTGTCCGGGGTCGCCGCCCGCCGGGGTGCGCACCACGCCGACCGCGACGAGCGCCGCCCGGCCGGGCCGGCCGTCGACGACGCCGAGCCCGCACCGGGTCAGCCCCGGGTCCACTCCGAGCACCCGCACGGGCGGTCCTCCCTGGTGCCAGCATGTCCGAACACGTGTTCGGCCATCACGCTACGGGAGCGGCGCGGCCGGGCCGCGGACCGACACGCGCGTCAGTCCCCCTCGAGGGCGGCCAGCACGTCGTCGGGGACCTCGCCGTTGGCGAAGACGTCCTGGACGTCGTCGGAGTCCTCGAGCGCCTCGACGACCCGGATCATCCGGCGCGCCCCGTCGAGGTCGAGCGGCACCTGCATGCTCGGCACCCACGACGCCTCGGCCGAGTCGTAGTCGATGCCGGCGGCCTGCAGCGCCGAGCGCACCGCCACGACGTCCGAGGCCTCGCTGACGACCTCCCAGGTGTCGCCGTTGTCGTCGACCTCCTCCGCCCCCGCGTCGAGGACGACCTCGAGGACGTCGTCGTCGCTGACCTCGCCGCCTGCCTGCGCCTTCGGCACCATCACCACGCCCTTGCGGGTGAACAGGTAGGACACCGAGCCCGGGTCCGCGAGCGAGCCGCCGTTGCGGGTCAGCGCCGTGCGGACCTCCGCCGCGGCGCGGTTGCGGTTGTCGGTGAGGCACTCGATGAGGACCGCGACGCCGCCCGGGGCGTAGCCCTCGTAGGTGATCGTCTCGTAGCTGGCCGCGCCGGCCTCCGCGCCCGAGCCGCGCTTGACCGCGCGGTCGATGTTGTCGTTCGGGACCGAGGACTTCTTCGCCTTCTGGATGGCGTCGTAGAGCGTGGGGTTGCCCCCCGGGTCACCGCCGCCGGTGCGCGCCGCCACCTCGATGTTCTTGATGAGCTTGGCGAAGAGCTTGCCGCGCTTGGCGTCGACTGCCGCCTTCTTGTGCTTCGTGGTGGCCCACTTGGAGTGGCCGCTCATGCAGGTGACCTCACGAGATCTCGGATCGGGGCCCGGTGCGGCTCCGGGCCCGCGCCACCGTGGAGGCGACGAGCCGGACGAACAGGGCGTGGACGCGGTGGTCGCCGGTCACCTCCGGGTGGAAGGACGTGGCGAGCAGGGCGCCTTGGCGGACGGCGACGATCCTACCGGCGGCCGGTCCGGCCGCCACGCGCCCGAGGACCTCGACCCCCGGGCCGGCCGACTCCACCCACGGCGCCCGGATGAACACGGCCCGCACCGGCTCGTCGGGCCGCTCGACGGCGGTCATCGCGACGTCCGCCTCGAAGGACTGGACCTGGCGGCCGAAGGCGTTGCGCCGGACGGTGACGTCGAGCCCGCCGAGCGTCTCCTGGTCGGGGCCGGCACCCTCCACCCGGTCGGCGAGCAGGATCATGCCCGCGCACGAGCCGTAGACCGGCATACCGGCCGCGATCCGCTCCCGCAGCGGCGCCTGCAGGTCGAAGGCGCGCAGGAGCGTGTCGATGGTCGTGGACTCCCCGCCGGGCAGCACCAGGGCGTCGACCGCGTCCAGCTCGGCCGGCCGCCGCACCGGCACCGGTCGGGCGCCGCTCACGGCGAGCGCGGCCAGGTGCTCGCGGACGTCACCCTGCAGGGCGAGGACGCCGACCGTGGGCGCGACGGGCGTGCCGGTCACGGACGACCGGCTACCAGCCGCGGTCGGCGAGCCGGTGCGGCACCGGGAGGTCGTCGACGTTGATGCCGACCATCGCCTCACCGAGCCCGCGGGACGCCTTGGCCACCTCGACCGGGTCGTCGTGGAACGTGGTCGCCCGGACGATGGCGGCCGCGCGGGCCGCCGGGTTCCCCGACTTGAAGATGCCGGACCCCACGAAGACGCCGTCGGCGCCGAGCTGCATCATCATCGCCGCGTCCGCGGGGGTGGCGATCCCGCCCGCGGTGAAGAGGACGACGGGCAGGCGGCCGGCCTCGGCCACCTCCACCACGAGGTCGTAGGGCGCCGAGAGCTCCTTGGCCGCGACGTAGAGCTCGTCGTGGGACATCGAGCCGAGCCGCCGGATCTCGCCGCGGATCGCCCGCATGTGGGTGGTCGCGTTGGAGACGTCGCCGGTGCCCGCCTCCCCCTTGGAGCGGATCATCGCCGCCCCCTCGGTCAGCCGCCGCAGCGCCTCCCCGAGGTTCGTCGCGCCGCACACGAAGGGCACCGTGAAGCCCCACTTGTCGATGTGGTTGGCGTAGTCAGCCGGGGTGAGCACCTCGGACTCGTCGACGTAGTCCACGCCGAGCGCCTGCAGCACCTGCGCCTCGACGAAGTGCCCGATCCGCGCCTTGGCCATGACCGGGATGGAGACGGCGGCGATGATGCCCTCGACCATGTCCGGGTCGGACATCCGGGCGACCCCGCCCTGCGCGCGGATGTCGGCCGGCACCCGCTCCAGGGCCATGACGGCGACCGCGCCGGCGTCCTCGGCGATCCGGGCCTGCTCCGGGGTGACGACGTCCATGATCACCCCGCCCTTGAGCATCTCGGCCATGCCGCGCTTGACCCGCAGCGTGCCGCGCTCGGGCGCGCCGGTTCCGTCGGTGGTGCGGTTCACGGCGTCGGTCACGGCGGTGTCCTTCGGGGGTGGTGGTGGGGCCCGGCCGGGGACGGCCGGTGGCCGCCGCGGGCAGACGACCAGTGTAAGCGTGGCCCCGCCGCCCCGAGGCCGCCGCCGAGGTCAGGCAGCGCCCGGCCGGGCCGCGACCGGCCCGGCGGGCAGGCCGTCGTCGAAGTCGACCGGCTCGGGCAGCCCGGCGTGCCCCGCCAGGCGGAACGCCCGGACCAGCCGCTTCGCCCGCACCCGCCGCGCCTCCCGCACCGCGTCGTTGTGGAACCGCCGGGCGAGCTGGACCCGCAGCGCCGCCGCCTCCACGCGCGCCAGCGCCTCCTCCCCCGCGCTGCCCCGGTCGGCCCGCACCACCGCCACGACCTCGGGCGTCAGCGCCGCCCGCAGGGCGCCGGTGACGTCGGACTCGACCCGCTCGCGCCCGGCGAAGTGCTGCCCGTCCAGCGGGTCGTCACACACGGGGTGCTCGGTCTGCCGCTCCAGCGACTCCGTCGCGGCGTCGGCGAGGAGCAGCGCGCTCGCCGGGTCGAGCGCTCCGCTCGTGGCCAGCTCGAGCGTCGCCTCCGCCCGCCGGACGAGCTGGGCGTCGAGCGCCGACATCGCCCCCTCCGCCTTGGCGTGCAGCCGGTCGAGCCGGGCGGCGGAGTAGGAGAGGTACCACGCGACGGCCAGCACCATGACGACGACGATCGTCACCACCTGCAGGACGTCGATCACCGCTCGCTCCCCCGGGTGCCGCGCACCAGCCGGCCCCAGCGCCCCGTGCGGCTGAGCGGGTCCACCACCACGCCGTCGGCGCCCTCGATGGCCATCTCGTAGACCGCCTGGATGCGCTCCGCCACCACGGACCAGTCGAAGTCCGCTGCCCGCAGCCGGCCGGCCCCGGCCAGCAGCCGCCGCCCGTGCGGGTCGCCGAGCACCGCGGTGATGCCGCGCGCGAGCGCCGCCGGGTCGCCGGGCGGCACCAGCACCCCGGCGGACGGCACGCCGAGCACCGCGGAGAAGGCCGCGAGGTCGCTCGCGACCACCGGCGCGCCGGAGGCCATCGCCTCCACCAGCACGATGCCGAAGCTCTCACCCCCGGTGTGCGGGGCGACGAAGAGGTCGACCGAGCGCAGCATCGCCGCCTTGTCCGCCTCGCTCACGCCACCGAGCAGCTCGGTGGCCGCGCCCACGGCGGGGTGGAGGTCCCGGCGCACGTCCTCGGCGTCACCCGGCCCCGCGACGACGAGCCGCGCCCCGGGGTGCGCCCGCAGCACCTCCGGCATCGCCGCGAGCAGCACGCCGAGCCCCTTGCGCGGCTCGTCGATGCGCCCGAGGAAGCCGATGGTGGGCCGCTCCGCCGTGCCGGCCCAGCGGGGGTCGGGCCCGCCGTGACCGAAGCGCGCCACCTCCACGCCGTTCGGGATGATGTAGGCGTCACCCCCGAGGTGGGTGCGCACGGTGCGCCGGGCGTCCTCGGAGACGGCGATCCGGGCCCGGATCTTCTCCAGGGAGGGCCGCAGCACCGGGTTGGCCGCGTGCATCGCCCGCGAGCGCAGGTTCGCCGTGTGGAACGTCGCGACCACCGGGGTGTCGGTCACCGCCCACAGGGTCAGCAGCGACACGCTGGGGACCACCGGCTCGTGCAGGTGCACCACGTCGAAGTCGCCTCCGTCCAGCCAGCGCCCCACCCGCGCCGAGGTGACCGGGCCGAAGGTGAGCCGGGCGACCGACCCGTTGTAGCGCACCGGCACGGCCCGTCCGCACGGCACGAGGTATGCCGGCAGCTGGCCTCCGTCGTCGTCCGCCGGCGCCAGCACGCTCACCTCGTGGCCACGGGCGCGGAAGTGCTCGGCGAGGTCACGGACGTGGAACTGCACCCCGCCCGGCACGTCGAAGGAGTAGGGGCAGACCATCCCGATCCTCACGGCGCCGGCTCCTCGGCCTGCGCGGGGAGGCGCGCCGGGTCGAGGTCCCGGACGAAGACCCGCTGGAGCATGTGCCAGTCGGCCGGGTGCTCGCGGACGGCGGACCCGAGCGCGTCGGCGCACGCCTGGGTCATCGCCCGCACCCTCTCGGCGCTCGAGCCATCGGGCGGCACCGGCACCTCCTCATGG
>DASQFD010000101.1:0-13909 GCA_035633255.1 Dermatophilaceae bacterium | reverse complement strand
CCCCGCCCCGCCGTTACCCTCGACGGCGTGCCCGACCCCCTGCTCCCCGACCCCCTGCTCCCCGACCCCCTGCTCCCCGACCCCCTGCTCCCCGACCCCCTGCTCCCCGACCCCCTGCTCCTCGACCCCTTACTCCCCGCCGTCCTGACCCGGGCCCCGGTCCTCGCCGCCGTCGTGCGCGGTGGCTTCGTCGAGTCCGTCCACCGCGGCTCGCTCGCCGTCACCGACGTCACCGGCGCGGTCACCGCCGCCCTCGGGGACACCGCCTCCCCGATCCTGCCCCGGTCCGCCAACAAGCCGATCCAGGCTGCGGCGATGGTGCGCGCGGGGCTGGACCTGCCCCCCGACCTGCTCGCGCTCGCCTCCTCCAGCCACTCCGGCGAGCCGTTCCACCTCGACGGCGTCCGCCGCATCCTCGCCGGCTGCGGGCTCGACGAGCCCGCGCTGCAGAACACCCCGGACCGGCCCTACGCCGAGGACGAGCGGGAGCGCTGGCTCGCCGCCGGCCGGGGCCGCGAGTCGGTGGCGCAGAACTGCTCCGGCAAGCACGCCGCCATGCTCGCCACCTGCGTCGCCAACGGGTGGGACACGGCGGCATACCGCGACCCCGGGCACCCGCTGCAACGGCTGATCGGGGCCACCATGGCCGACCTCACCGGCGAGCCGGTCGCCGCGACCGTGGTCGACGGCTGCGGCGCCCCGGTGATGGCCACCTCGCTCGCCGGTCTGGCGCGCGCCTTCGGCCGGATCGCCGCGGCGGCTCCCGGCACGCCCGAGCGGCGGGTGGCCGACGCCATCCGGGCCCACCCCGAGTTCCTGGGCGGCACCGGGCGGGACGTCACCGCGCTCGTGGCCGGCACCCCGGGCGCCGTCGCCAAGGACGGCGCGGAAGCCGTGTATGCCGTGGGGCTGGCCGACGGGTGCGGGGTCGCCCTCAAGGTGGCCGACGGCGGCCAGCGGGCGCGGCCCGTCGTGCTCGCGGCGGTGCTCCGCGCGCTGGGCGTGGAGTCCACGGCATACGAGGTCCTCGAACGCGCCCCGGTGCTGGGCCACGGGCAGGCGGTGGGCGCGGTGTCGGCCACCCTGCCGGACGGGTGGGCGCGGTGAGGGCGGTCCTGCAGCGGGTCTCGCGAGCCGCGGTGAGCGTGGCGGGGGAGACCGTCGGGGCGATCGACCGGCCGGGCCTGCTCGCGCTGGTCGGGGTCGCGGCCGACGACGGGCCGGAGCAGGTGGAGACGGTGGCCCGCAAGGTCGCCGACCTGCGGCTGCTCGACGGCGAGCGCTCCGTGCTCGACGCGGGGGCGCCCGTGCTGGTGGTCAGCCAGTTCACCCTGCACGCCGACACCCGCAAGGGTCGTCGGCCGTCCTGGGGCGCGGCGGCGCCGGGGCCGGTCGCGGAGCCGCTGGTCGAGGCGGTCGTGGCGGCGCTGCGGGGCCGCGGGCTGGAGGTCGCGACCGGTCGCTTCGGCGCGCACATGGAGATCGACATGGTCGCCGACGGCCCGGTGACGATCCTGCTGGAGGCGTGACCCGGGGCGGCCGGCGCCCGCTACGCTGGAGCGGTCCGGCAGCTGTTCATGCAGACGGTCGGCGCGCTACGGGCACAGGGGTGGCCGGTCGTCGGGGACCGGCGCGCTGGCGCCTCGGTGAGGCGACCGTGACGTGGGCGGCGGTGGCGCCGCGGGGGTGAGGGGGGAGGGGTGGTCGGGCCGACCTCAGCGCGTCACCAGGGCCCGTACGGGCCGGCGGTGCCACCCCGGCCGGTCACCTGGCGCAGCGCCGGGCGGACGTCGGCGAGGTAGACCCCCGCGGCGACCACCCCGATGATGGTGAGGAAGCCCAGCCCCCGGCCCAGGCTGAGGAAGCCCAGCAGCGCGGCGACCCCGGTCACCGCGAGCCAGAAGCCCTTGGTGCGCTTGCCGGCCGCGACGTAGGCGTCCGGCCGGTGCCGCACCGCGTCGAGGACGGCGAAGAGCTGGAGGCCGAACGCGAGCAGCGTCAGCACGAGGGTGACATAGTACTGCGCCGCGCCGATTCCGAACATGCAGGCAAGGGTATGCCGCCCGGCTGGGACCGGGGAGGGCGCGCCGGAGGGCGCCGCGTCGGAGCGCCCCCGCCTCGGCGACCGCCCCCGCCTCGGCGACTGCCCCCGCCTCGGCGACCGCCCCGCGTCGGCGACCGCCCCGCGTCGGCGACCGGCCCGGCCCCGGGACCACGTCGGCCTGCGCGCTCCGGTCGGGTGCCCACCGGTCGGCCGCCGGGGGCCGCCTATCGTGGCCTGCGTGCGGTGGTGGGCGGTGCGCGGCCATGACCGCGAGGTCAGCCGCAGCATGGTGGCCCTCGTGGTCAGCGCGTCGGCCGCGCTCGCGCTCGGCCTGACCACGTGGGCCCCGCGCCTTGCCGCCCGGGACATCGGCGTGGCGCCCGCCGAGCCCAGCCTGCTCACCGTCGCCCCGGCCGCGGAGGGGGCGGTCGCGCTCGGGGACGGAGTCACCGTCGAGCTGTACCGCTCGGGCCTGCGCCTGCGGGACCGCGAGGGGGTCCTGGCCGACACGGTCACGCGGGGGGCCCCGGTCTCCGCGCTGCTCGGGTCGGTGGAGGAGGACGCGGAGGAGGGGCACCCGAGGGAGCGGGTCGGTGCCGCCCTGGGGTCGGCCGGTGTCGACGCCGTGACGACGCGCCCGCTGGACCCGGGACGCCGGGAGGCGGTGTACACGGGCTCGGTCCAGGGTGAGGTCGACGGCCGTCCCCGCAGCCTGCCCCTGACCATCGCGGTGGCCCCGGTGGCCCCGGTGGCCCCGGCCGGCGCCGGCGCGCTCGTGCGGGTCACGGTCCCCGGCGCCGACGGGCTGGTGCTGCACCTGGACTCCCGGCCGGCGGTGACCGGCATACCCCCCGCCCTCCCGGACCGGAACCTTCGGCTGCGGGCCTGGTGGCTCTCTCCCGCCGGCAACGCGACGGCGACGTTCACGTGGGTCCTGGGCAGCCGGGTGGGGCTCGGCCCGGCCGGTGCCCCGAGGGCGGTCGACCTGCGGCCCGACGGGCGGATCGCCCTGCACGTCTGGGCCCCGACGGCCACCCTCTCCGTCGTCCGGGTGGCGCCCCCGCCGTGACAGACTCGCCGTCATGACCGTCCTGCCCCCCCGCCCGGTGCGGCGGGTCGCGATGGTCACGGTCCACACCTCGCCGCTGGCGCAGCCGGGGACCGGTGACGCCGGTGGGATGAACGTCTACGTCCTCGAGGTGGCCAAGGAGCTCGCCCGGCGCGGCGTCGCCGTCGACGTCTTCACGCGCCGGACCAGCGCGCGGCTGCCGCCGGTGGTCGACGTCGCGGACGGCGTGGCGGTGCGGCACGTCGCCGCCGGGCCCTACGAGGGCCTGGCCAAGGAGGACCTTCCCGGTCAGCTGTGCGCCTTCGCGGCCGGGATGATGCGCGTGGCAGCGCACGCCCCGCACGGCTACTACGACCTCGTCCACTCCCACTACTGGCTCTCCGGGCAGGTGGGCTGGCTGGCCGCCGACCGGTGGGACGTCCCGCTCGTCCACACCATGCACACGATGGCCCGGGTCAAGAACCGGCTGCTCGCCGAGGGGGACACCCCCGAGCCGCCCGGCCGCGAGATCGGTGAGGCGCAGGTCGTGGAGGCCGCCGACCGGCTGGTCGCCAACACCGAGCGCGAGGCCGGTGAGCTGGTGGAGCTCTACGACGCCGACCCGGCCAGGGTCGTCGTCGCCACGCCGGGTGTCGACCTGGCCACCTTCCGCCCGGGCCCCCGGGCCGCGGCCCGCGCCGCGCTGGGGATCCCGGCGGACGCGACCCTGCTCCTCTTCGTCGGGCGCATCCAGCCGCTCAAGGGGCCGGACGTGCTCGTCCGGGCGGCCGCGGAGCTGGCGCGGCGGGACCCGGGCCTGGCCGACCGGCTCCTCGTCGGCGTGCTCGGGGGGGCCAGCGGGTCGGGGGTGCGGACCCCCATGGGCCTGGACCGGCTGGCCGCCGAGCTCGGGATCGGCGCCTCGACCCGGTTCGTGCCGCCGGTGGACCGCGAGACCCTGGCCAAGTGGTACCGTGCGGCTGACCTCGTCGCCGTCCCGTCCTCCAACGAGTCCTTCGGCCTGGTCGCCGTGGAGGCCCAGGCCTGCGGGACGGTCGTCGTCGCGGCCGACGTCGGGGGGCTGCCGACCGCGGTCGGCGACGCCGGCGTGCTGGTGCCCAGCCACCGGACCGGTGACTGGGCCGACGCGCTCGGGGCGCTGCTGGCCGACCCCCGCCGGCATGCGAGGCTCGCCGAGCGGGCGGTGCGGCACGCGCAGGGTTTCGGCTGGGCGCGCACCGCCCAGCGTCTGCACGACGTCTACTCGGAGGCGATGACCTTGACTCGCAGCACGTCGATCCACGACGCCGACGCCCTCGCGGGCATCCCCTCGGCGGTGATCCCGTGACGGTGAGCGCCGCGATCACGGCCGAGCTCACGGCATACCTCGAGCAGTCCGGCCTGGAGTGGGAGCCCGGCAGCCGGGCCGGGGAGTACGCCGTCACCCTCCCGGGCGAGCACAAGCTGAAGACGGTCGCCTCGCTCGTGGTGCGCGAGTCCAGCCTGTCCGTGTCCGCCTTCGTGATCCGCAACCCCGACGAGCACCACGAGGAGTTCTACCGCTCGCTGCTGCGCCGCAACCTGCGGCTGCGAGGAGTGGCGTATGCCGTGGACGCCAGCGGCGACGTGTTCGTCACCGGCCGGGTCCCGGAGGCCGCCGTGGACGCCGACTACCTCGACCAGCTGATGGGCGTGGTGCTCGCGGCGGCCGACGAGCCGTTCAACGACCTCCTCGCGATCGGCTTCCTCACCTCGATGCGCAAGGAGTGGGACTGGCGCGTCCTGCGCGGGGAGTCGCTGGACAACCTCGAGCCGTTCCGCTCCCTGCTCGACCGCCCGGACGGCGCGTCGGCCCGGGACTAGGGTGAGCTCATGGGACGCACGCTGATCCTCCTCCGCCACGGACAGTCCGACTGGAACGAGAAGAACCTCTTCACCGGCTGGGTCGACGTCGACCTCACCGAGCTGGGGCGGCGGGAGGCCGCGCGCGGCGGTGAGCTGATGCGCGAGGCCGGGTTCCTGCCCACGGTCGTGCACACCTCGGTGCTGCGCCGCGCGATCACCACCGCCAACCTCGCGCTCGACGTCGCGGACCGGCACTGGATCCCGGTGCACCGGCACTGGCGGCTCAACGAGCGGCACTACGGCGCGCTGCAGGGGCTGGACAAGAGCGCCACTCGCGAGCGCTACGGCGACGAGCAGTTCACGCTCTGGCGCCGGTCCTTCGACGTGCCGCCCCCGACGATCGAGCCGGGGACCGAGTTCGATCAGACCGGCGACCCGCGGTACGAGGGCGTGGAGGTGCCCCGCACCGAGTGCCTGAAGGACGTCATCGCCCGGATGATGCCCTACTGGGAGGGGCCGATCCACGAGGACCTGGAGGCGGGGCACGTCGTGCTCGTCGCCGCCCACGGCAACTCGCTGCGGGCCCTGGTCAAGCACCTTGACGGGATCAGCGACCAGGACATCGCGGGGCTGAACATCCCCACCGGCATGCCGCTGGTCTACGACATCGGGGACGACTTCCTGCCCACCAAGCCATCGGAGTACCTCGACCCGGCGGCCGCGGCGGCCGCGGCGGCCGCGGTGGCGGCCCAGGGCAGCAAGTAGGCGGCGGGCCGCGCCGGCCCAGCGGGTCGGCGAGACCGGACGCGGATCCCTGCAACTGACGCTGACATGACCGCGTCCGCTGCAACCAAGCGCGGCCGGGTCGGACGCCCGCCGAGGTCGGACGCCCGCCGTGGTCGGACGGACGCGGGGGTTGGACGCCGCCGCGGTCCGCTACCCCGGTAGCAGGGCGGCGAGGGTCCGCCGCGCGCCGTCGGCCCGGTCGCGGTTGGCCCGGCCGGTCTCCGGCTCGCCCTCCAGGGTGACCAGCGCCTTCCAGAGCGCCCACCCCGCACCCCGGAGCCAGGTGCCGTCGTCGACGCCGAGGCGCCGCCGAAACCGGTCGCGGGCCGCGCCGTCGAAGGTGGTCCACGCGATCGCGAGGTCGCACGCCGGGTCGCCGACGGCGCAGCACCCCCAGTCGATCACCGCGGAGAGGCGCGAAGCGGTGAGCAGGAGGTTGCCGGGCGCCACGTCCCCGTGCACCCACACGTCGGGCCCGCTCCACGTCGTCGCGAGAGCGGCGTCCCAGAGCGCGAGCGCCGATGCGGCACCGTCCGCGTCGAGCACCATCGGGGCGGCGCGCCGCGTCTGGGCGTCGTAGTGCCGCCCGGCGTGGGCAGGGCCCAGAGCGTCGTGAGGGCGGCGGCGAGGTCGTCGGCGAGGCGGGCGAGGTCGGGGACGCCGCAGTCGGCCGGCCGGCCGGGCAGCCACTCCAGGACCGTCCAGGGCAACCGGTATGCCGTCGCCGGCCGCCCGGCGCCGCGCGCCACCGGGACGGCGAGCGTCAGGTGCTCGCCGAGGAACGGGAGCCAGCGCTGCTCCTTCGGCGGCTGACCGGCATACCCCGGTCCGCTCGGGAGCCGGGCGAGTAGGGAGTCGCCCACCCGGAAGGACCGGTTGTCCCACCCGCCCGGCACGACGGCCACCACGGGCAGGTGCGCCCACTGCGGGAACTGCTCGGCGAGGAGCGCGCGGACCAGCGGCGCATCGACGGCGGCGGGGTCGAAGGCGGCGGGGTCGAACGCGGTCGTCACCGGCATACCCCGCTTGCGTCCGGCAGGTTCGGGGCAAAGAGCGCACCCTGCCGGATGCAGGGGCGGACCGGCTGGGACCGGTGCGCCCACCGGTGCCGAGGCGCGGTCAGGACAGGCGCGCGAAGGGGCGGCTCGGGTTCTCGTCGGACTCGTAGATGCGTGAGGCCGGCCCCACGATGAGCGGGTCGGGGGCCCCCACCACGTCATGGTCCTTGCTGCGGTAGTCGACCGAGGCGAGGATGACCCGCATCGCCTCGAGCCGGGCCCGCTTCTTGTCGTTGCTCTTGACCACCGTCCACGGCGCGTCACCGGTGTCGGTGTAGAAGAACATCGCCTCCTTGGCCTCGGTGTAGGCGTCCCACTTGTCGAGGCTGGCGAGGTCGGTGGGGGAGAGCTTCCACTGCCGGACCGGGTCGTTGAGCCGGGCGGCGAACCGGGCGTGCTGCTCCTCGCGGCTCACCGAGAACCACAGCTTGAAGAGGTGGGTGCCCGAGTTGACGAGCATCCGCTCGAACTCGGGGGCCTCGCGCATGAACTCGAGGTACTGCGCCGGGGTGCAGTACCCCATGACGCGCTCCACGCCCGCCCGGTTGTACCAGGAGCGGTCCATGAAGACGAGCTCGCCGCCGCTCGGCAGGTGCTGGACGTAGCGCTGGAAGTACCACTGGGTGCGCTCGATCTCGGTGGGCTTCTCCAGCGCGATGACCCGCGCGCCGCGGGGGTTGAGGTGCTCCATGAAGCGCTTGATCGCGCCGCCCTTGCCCGCCGCGTCACGCCCCTCGCAGACCACGAGCACCTTGACCCCGGTCTCCTTGACGTGCAGCTGCAGCTTGAGCAGCTCGATCTGCAGCTTGCGCTTGGCCCGTTCGTACTCCGCGCGCGAGAGCTTGGTGTCGTAGGGGTAGCCCTGCTGCCACGTTCTGCGGCGGCGCTCCTTGGGCGTGTCGCCCAGCTCGGCGTCGAGGCCCTCGGCGCCCCCGTGCTCACCCGGCTCGGCGCCTGGGAGCTCGGCGTCGGTGAGCTCTGCGAGCTCCTCGATCTCGTCCAGCTCGCCGGAGTAGTCCTCGGTCACCGACAGGCGCGTCTCCTCGCTCACGGCTTCGATGGTACGCCGGGCCGGCCGATCCCTCAGGACGACGGGGACAGGCCCTCCTCGACGTCCTCGTGGCTGCCCTCGCCGTCCGCTTCGTACTCCCCGGTCACGAGGTAGATCACCCGGTGCGCCACGGAGACGGCGTGGTCGGCGAAGCGCTCGTAGTAGCGGCCCACCAGCGTCATGTCGACCGCCATCTCGACCCCGTGCGCCCACTCCGGGTCGGCCAGGACGCGGAAGAGCTCGCGGTGCAGGTCGTCCATGGCGTCGTCCTCGCGCTCGATCACCCGGGCGGCGTCGACGTCGCGCGCCGCGATGATCGAGCCGACCGACGTGACGATCCGCTCGGCGACCTGGGCCATCAGCACGATCGTGCCGCGAAGCTCCGGCGGGACGGCCGAGGCGGGGTAGCGCAGCCGCGCGACCTTGGCGACGTGCCGAGCCAGGTCGCCCATCCGCTCCAGGTCCGAGCTCATCCGCATACTGGTGACGATCATCCGCAGGTCGCTGGCCACCGGCTGCTGCCGCGCGATGAGGTCGAAGGACAGCAGGTCCAGCCGCTCACGACGGGTGTCGATCTCGACGTCGGCCGTGATGACCGACTCGGCCATCTTGATGTCGGCGTCGAGCAGCGCGGTCGTCGCCCGGGCCATGGCCGACCTCGTGAGGTTGGTCATCTCGACGAGCTCCTCGCCGACGCGGACGAGATCTTCGTGGAACAGGGTGCGCATTCGTGTCCTCGGTCCGTAGGGGGCCGGCAGGGCATACCGGTGCACCGTGCCGCGGGTACCCTGCCAGCCGCCGGTGAACGCGGGTGGGACCGGGGGTGAACGGCCGGCACCGGCCGCGTGGCAGCATCTGCTCGTGCCCGCCCGTCGCTTCCACCTGGTGGACGTCTTCTCCGAGGAGGCGCTCGGGGGCAACCCGCTCGCCGTGGTCCACGACGCGGGCGGGCTTCCCGACGGCGACCTGCACCGGTTCGCCCGATGGGTCAACCTGTCGGAGACGACCTTCGTGCTGCCCCCCACCGACCCCCGCGCCGACTACCGCGTGCGCATCCTCAGCCCGACCGGGGAGCTGCCGTTCGCGGGGCACCCGACCCTCGGGAGCGCCCACGCGTGGCTCGAGGCGGGTGGGGTGCCGCAGCGCCCGGACGTCGTCGTGCAGCAGTGTGGCGCCGGCCTCGCCGAGGTGCGCCGCCGCGGCGAGCGACTGGCGTTCGCGGCGCCCCCGCTGCTGCGCGAGGGCCCGGTGGACCAGGAGCTGGTCGACCACCTGGTCCGCGTGCTCGGCGCGGACCCGGCCTCGGTGCGCGACGCGCGGTGGCTCGACAACGGCCCGGGCTGGGTGGCGCTGCTGCTCGACAGCGCGGAGTCGGTGCTGGCGCTGCGGCCCGGCCCGGTCGACCTCGACGTCGGGGTGGTCGGTCCGCACACTCCCGGGTCGGCCGACGCGGTCGAGGTCCGCGCCTTCTTCCCCGTCCGCGGCGCCACCGTCGAGGACCCGGTCACCGGCAGCCTGAACGCGGCCCTGGCGGGCTGGCTCGCGAAGAGGGGTTATGCCGTGCCGCCGTACACCGCGCGCCAGGGCACCGTGCTGGGACGGTCCGGCCGCGTGCACCTCGACATCGACGCGGCCGGGACGGTCTGGGCCGGGGGCGCGACCCGGACCGTGGCCACCGGCTCGACCACCCTCTGAGCCACCCTCCAGGCGCCGCCCTGCCAGGTCCCGGTCGTCGGGACCGCCCTGGCGACCGGAGGTGGGGCGGTGGGACGGCGACAGGACGGGAGGCCGGAGCGGCCGTCGGGTGACGCGGGGGTGAACCGGGGTGAACGGCGGAGGTCGGCCGGTGAACTCTGCCCGGCGCCCTCGGTGGAACGGGCAGGGAACGGGGGCTCGCGGCATACCGCGTCTAGTCTCGTGACGTGGACCCGAGCATCGTGGCGACCCTGAGCGGGGCGGTCGGCCTCGTGGTCGGGGCCGTCACCGTCGTGGCCACCCGCCGTTCCCGAGGGGGGCGCACCGAGCCACCGGCGACCCCGTCCCCGGCGCTGCCGCCCGGGGTGGGCGACGTGCTCGCCGTGCTCCGCTCGATCGGGATCGTGCTCGACCCCTCGGACGCAGTGGTGAACTCCTCGCCCTCGGCGGTCTCCTACGGCCTGGTGCGCCACGGTGAGCTGGTCCACCCCGAGCTGCGCGAGCTGGCCCGCCAGGCGCGGCGGAACGGTCAGATCCGCGAGGCCGAGATGGAGCTCACCCGCGGGCCGGCCGGCCAGGCGAGCACGGTGATGCGCGTGCGGGTCGCGCCGCTTGGGGACTCGCACGTGCTCCTCCTCGCCGAGGACCAGACCCACACCCACCGCGTCGAGGAGGTCCGTCGTGACTTCGTCGCCAACGTCAGCCACGAGCTGAAGACGCCCGTCGGCGGCATCTCCCTGCTGGCCGAGGCCGTGCTGGACGCGAAGGACGACCCCGAGGCGGTGGCCCGCTTCGCCTCCCGGATCCAGGTGGAGTCGACCCGGCTCACGCGCCTGGTCAAGGAGATCGTCGCGCTGTCCAGGCTGCAGGCCGCCGACAGCCTCCATGAGCCGCAGCTGGTCCTGGTGCCGGCGGTGGTGACCGAGGCGGCCGACTCCGCGCGCGTGGCCGCGGAGGCGCGCGGGATCTCGATCGACGTGTGGGCCGAGCCGGACCTCCTGGTCTTCGGTGACGCCGCCCTCCTCGCGACCGCGGTCGGCAACCTGGTGACCAACGCGGTGAACTACTCCGACTCCGGCACCCGGGTGGCGGTCGCGGCCCGGCGGGCCGGCGACAGCGTCGAGGTCACGGTGGCCGACCAGGGGCAGGGAATCCCCGCCTCCGAGCTCGAGCGGATCTTCGAGCGCTTCTACCGCGTGGACGCCGCGCGGTCGCGGGCGACCGGGGGCACCGGGCTCGGGCTCGCCATCGTCAAGCACGTCTGCGCCAACCACGGCGGCGAGGTCACGGTGTGGAGCCAGGAGGGCCAGGGGTCCACCTTCACCATGCGGCTCCCGGTGGCCGCCGTGCGCACGCCTGCCGGGCCCACCGGTGACGACGCGCCGCCAGCCGGGCCGGGTCCCGACCCGGCCGGGACGGCCCCGGACCCCGGCGCCGCGCCGGGCGCGGACCCGCAGGCAGGGGGCGCCGCCCCGCCCGCCGGACGTGGGGCAGACTCGTCCCCATCAAGCCCCCGGCGCGTCGTCGGGGCCGTCCCAGGAGAGCCACGCCCATGACCCGCATCCTCGTCGTCGAGGACGAGGTGTCCTTCTCGGACCCGCTGTCCTACCTGCTGCGCCGGGAGGGCTACGAGGTGTCCGTCGCGGAGGACGGCCGGGACGCGCTCGCGCAGTTCGACAGCGCGGGCGCCGACCTGGTGCTCCTCGACCTGATGCTGCCGGGTCTGCCGGGTGTGGACGTGTGCCGCGCGCTCCGGCAGCGCTCCAGCGTGCCGGTCATCATGCTCACCGCCAAGGACAGCGAGATCGACAAGGTCGTCGGCCTGGAGATCGGCGCCGACGACTACGTCACCAAGCCGTACTCCTCGCGCGAGCTCCTGGCGCGGATCAAGGCGGTGCTGCGGCGGCAGGCCGAGCCGGAGGAGATGCTGCCCACCACGCTGGAGGCGGGCCCGGTGCGGATGGACGTCGAGCGCCACGTCGTCACCGTCGACTCCCGGGCCACGTCGCTGCCGCTGAAGGAGTTCGAGCTGCTCGAGATGCTGCTGCGCAACGCCGGGCGGGTGCTCACCCGGATGCAGCTGATCGACCGGGTGTGGGGCAGCGACTACGTCGGCGACACCAAGACCCTGGACGTCCACGTCAAGCGGCTGCGCGCCAAGATCGAGCCCGACCCCGCCGTGCCGCGGCACATCGTCACGGTGCGGGGCCTGGGCTACAAGTTCGAGACCTGAGCCTCAGGAGGCGGTGGGGCTCGGGGAGGGCGCCAGATCGGCATACGCGCCCACCGCGTCGAGCACCGGCACGGACACCTGGTTCTGGCCGGTCTGCGGGGTGGTGATGACCAGGTCGGTCATCCCGCCCGGCGGGACCGTCACCGGTGCGAGGACCACGGGGGCGCCGCCCGTCGAGAGCGACAGCGTGCCGTTGGCCGGCACGGACGCGGTCGCCGGCTGGCCGCCGCCGGTGGCGAAGGCGAGCTCGACCGCGGAGTCGGAGCCGTTGATGACATGACCGATCAGCGTCCCGGGTCCGCCCTTGGTGTCGGCGACGATGACCAGGCCGTCGACGTCGACGTCCCCCATGGTGATCGCGACGCCGTCGCCGGGCTCGTAGGGCTGGTTGGTCTGCACCGGGGAGAGGACGGCGCACCCGCTGAGGAGCAGCGCGCCCGCGCCGGCGACGGTGGCCGCGCCGAGCAGCCGTCGGCGCGGCGAGAGGCCGGCAGGGGAGACGAGAGCGGCGGCGGCAGGGCGGGGCGTCGTCACGGGGGACAGCGTAGCGGCAGGGCGCCCGGAGCCGGCCGGGCCCGTGGAGCGAGGCCCGCGAGGCACCGTCTAGAGCCCGCGCGTGCCACGACCGGGCCCCCGCTGTCAAGACCCGAAATCCGGGCATGGTCTCCGGCATACCGGGGCTGACCTGCGCAAACGGAATCGGAGGCGGTCGGGGGGTCAGCGGCACCGTGCTATCCTGAGGGTCGCGAAAGGGGATAACAGCACATGGTCTTCAAGGTCGGCGAGACGGTCGTTTACCCGCATCACGGGGCGGCCCGTATCGAAGAGATCAACAACCGCACCATCCGCGGCGAGGAGAAGCTCTACCTCAAGCTGAAGGTGGCCCAGGGCGACCTCGTGATCGAGGTCCCCGCGGACAATTGCGACCTCGTCGGCGTCCGTGACGTCGTCTCCAAGGAGGGCCTGGACAAGGTCTTCGAGGTGCTTCGCGCTCCCTACGCCGAGGAGCCCACGAACTGGTCCCGCCGGTTCAAGGCCAACCTCGAGAAGCTCGCCTCCGGCGACGTCATCAAGGTCGCCGAGGTCGTGCGCGACCTCTGGCGGCGCGACAAGGACCGTGGGCTCTCCGCCGGCGAGAAGCGGATGCTCGCCAAGGCGCGCCAGATCCTCGTCTCCGAGCTCGCGCTCGCCGAGAAGACCGACGAGGAGAAGGCCGAGACCATCCTCGACGAGGTCCTCGCGTCCTGACCGCCGGTCCGCTGGGGGCGGACGGCGACGGCGTCGGTTGCGTGCTCGTCGCGGCCGGTAGCGGCTCGCGCCTCGGCGCGCCGGTGCCCAAGGCGTTCGTCGCCCTGGCCGGGCGCACCCTGCTGGACCGTTCGCTCGGTGCCGTCCGCGCCTCGGGCTGTGTGGACGAGGTGGTGCTCGTGGTGCCCGCCGAGGTAGTCGCCGAGGTCACCTGCCGGTATGCCGCGTCCGCCCACCTGAGCGTGGTGGCGGGCGGGGCCGAGCGGACCGACTCGGTGGCGGCCGGGCTGGCGGCCCTGGGGCCGGGGTGCGAGGTCGTGCTCGTCCACGACGCGGCCCGCTGCCTCGCCCCGCCCGAGCTGTTCCGCCGGGTGCTCGCGGCCGTCCGGGCCGGCGCGGACGGGGTCGTGCCGGCGCTGCCGGTGGTCGACACCGTCAAGGTCGTGGACCCCGAGGGCGTCGTGACCGGGACCGCGGACCGGGCGCACCTGCGGGCCGTGCAGACCCCGCAGGGCTTCCGCCGGGCGGCCCTGGAGCACGCGCACGCGTCCGCCGCGAGCAGCGCCACCGACGACGCGGCCCTGCTCGAGGCCGCCGGCCACCATGTCCTCACCGTGCCCGGTGACGTCCGGGCCCTGAAGGTCACCACCCCGCTCGACCTCCTGGTCGCCGAGGCGCTGCTCCGTTCGGCCACTACCCACCACCCGTGACGTTCCTGCCAATAGGCAAGTTCGTCACGCATCGGCTGGGGTGAGGAAGTTGCCAATAGGCAAGGTGGGTTATCCATTTCACTGCCACGTGCGGCTTGATCATTCGAGGCTCTGCGCCGCGCGCCACGGACGGTCTTCGGTGGGCTGGGCGAGACTGCCGGGCCGGGAACGTGGACCCTTCACGCCGGACG
>DASQFD010000100.1:0-42968 GCA_035633255.1 Dermatophilaceae bacterium | reverse complement strand
CCCATGGCCGGCTACGGGCACCTCATCACCCTTCAGACCCGCGAGGGGGGGCGGGTCCACTCGACCCGGTACGGGCACATGTTCGCCAACGGCCTCCAAGTCCGAACTGGGCAATCGGTCGCGTCCGGTCAGGTCATCGGCAACGTCGGCAACGACGGGAACTCCACCGGGCCCCACCTGCATTTCGAAACGTGGGTCGACGACCGCGCAGTCGACCCGGTCGCATTCATGACCGCCCGTGGCGTCGCTCTGTAAGCGAACGGCTCCCTGTCGCGCCTCGCGCCTGCGAGGGAGCTCGACTGCGCCAGCGTGCGCCACAGGCGAACAGAGATGCCCACTGCCTCATGGCCAAGCGCTACCTCGGCGCCCTGGACCGCGTCAGACATCAGCGTCGAGAGGGCACGTCTCTGCGTCCGCTATTGCCGCGCTGCGGACGTTGCTGGCAACCGGCGGCAGGTCCAAGTGCCGTCAGCCAGCGGATCGTTACGCCACGGGGAAGGCGCAAGCATGGCGGTGATGAACGCTGGCGAGGCTGCGGCATCGGGAGTCGCTTCGGGTGGTGCCAACCATAGTGACCCTCGCGGAGCACCCGATGGCGTTGCCCAGCGAGCCGCGGCGGGCCGCAAGGGCCACGCCCTTCCCGTCCCCTGCTCGTGCCCAAATCGTGCCCAAATGAGGGGCGCAGCGACGCTCGTGGGGGCGCTCACGGTCAGCGCATCCCCGCAGGTCAGGGAAGACCCACCCCGGCGCGGCCGAAAGCCTGCGCGAGGGCTTGCCCGAGACACTCACCGTCCTCCGCCTCGACGTGCCGCCCACCCTCGCCAGGACGCTACGCAGCACCAACGCCGTGGAGTCCATGATCTCGATCACCCGCGACCACGCCCGCAACGTCAAGGCCGCGGCGCGATGGACAGATGGCGCTGCGCTGGTGCGCGGCCGGCATGGTCGAGGCGTCCAAACAGTTCCGCCGGGTCAAACGGCCACCTACACATGCCCGCCCTGGCGGGCCTCGCTGGAACGGCATGTCGCCGGCCGCACTGTCGGTGCCGACTGCATCACTCAGGACCTCAGCGCAGTCTGATGCTCACCGGGGCCGCCACCGAAGTTCCACGGAACTCGGGACATCCTGGTCGCCTGTCGCGGGGGTCGCGGCGGCGCGGTTTGTATCAGGCATCGGACCCACTGCTCCTGACGTCCATGACCTCTCGTCGGTGGATCGGCCGCATGCTCCTGACCGGCGGTGCCCTCGCTGCTGTGACCGCCTCCACGATGCTGCCGGCTCCCTCGGCCGCGGGGTCGCCATACCCGCTCAGCCGGACGGTCGCCGTGCCTGCCGGGTCCCTGGGCGTGACCGCCGCAGCGGGCGGATGGTCGATGGCGCGGGACATACTTCCGCAGCAGACGCCGTGCCTTGTCCGGCGCGGCCGGCCCGGAGTGGCCGCACACACGACGGGGACGATCGCCTCCGTGGGCGCGCTCGCCACACCGCGGGTCCGCGTCGCGACCGCGCCCCAGCTCGTTGAGACCTTAGCCTCGGGCTTCACCGGTGTCATCGTCGTCGCCGCGGGGGCCGACCTTGATCTGACCGGACACCGCAATCTGGACGTCAACAGCGGGATAACGATCGTGGGGGAGCGGGGCTACTTGTGCAGCAGGCCCGTGATCCGCGTCCGCGACAAGAAGAACGAGGGGCCCGTCCTCACGGTCGTCGGGAACGACGTCGTCATTCGGGGCATTCACTTCGTCGGCCCCTCCGCCGGGGACTACAGCAGCAGCAACCCTTACGTCCACGCGGTGCGGGTGCTCCAAGACCACGACGCGGGCACCGGGCGCCGAATCCTCATCACCGACAACGAGATGGAGGAGTGGACGGGTGGTGGGGTCGACACCCGAGGCACCCATCGCGTTCGTACCCCCGCGGAGTACCTGCCGACGTGGGGTCGTATCGGCCCGGACGACGCGGCCCTCATCCGCATTGAGCGGAACTACCTCCACCACAACGCCCGCGACGGCGGCGGGTACGGCGTGGTCGTGGGCGGGGGTTCGTATGCGCAGATCATGGGCAACGTCTTCGACTACGACCGTCATGCTGTCGCCGCGGACGGGTTCGCCGCGAGCGGCTACATCGCCCGCTTCAACTACATCCTCCAAAGCACCCGGATGTACGGCGGGTTCCTGGGTTACTACGGTCAGCACTTCGACGTGCACGGTGGAAAGGCCGGTGGGTACGGCGGCAGCGCCGGGGAGTTCTTCGAGATCGCCTTCAACACCATCCGTGGCGCGCAGACCTCCAAGTTGGGCTTCAAGTCCCGCCCCGCCTTCGAACTGCGGGGTCGTCCGACGATCGGTGCCAGGTTCGACGCGAACGTCGTGGTCCACCCCAACCTCGACGCCGCCGTGGCATTGAAGAAGACGAGCAGCTCGACCGGCATCGGGGAGGATCACGGCGCCTTCCGCTTCTCCGCGTCGGGCAACCGCTTCCGCGTCGACCACTCCTCCGATCTGGCCACCGGCGACTTCGACGGCGACGGTCGGGCCGACGTCTTCGTCGCCACCGGGACGGCGTGGTTCTTCTCCCGAGGCGGGACACGGCACTGGGAGTTCCTCCACGCCTCGACCAAGCTGACGAGGGAGCTGGCCTTCGCCGATGTCGACAACGACGGCGTCACCGACATCCTCTACCGCAGCGGCGACGGCGCCCTGGGCTACCTGAAGTCGGGCACGGAGCCGCTGCGTCCACTGACCAGCCTGCCGGTCCCCATCTCGGACCTGCGCTCGGGGGACTTCGACGGTGACGGCCGCACCGATCTCTTCTACACCCAACGCGGTCAATGGTGGGTCTGGCACGGGGCCTCTCGGGCATGGCGTCCGGCGCAGACGTCGTCTCAGCCCGTCGGCCAGCTTCTCATCGGGAGCTTCGACAGACGGCCGGGCACGGACGTCGTCGCGGCCCTGTCGGATCAGTGGGCGGTGTCGAGCAGCGCGACTGGGGTCTGGTCACGCCTTGCCCCGCGGTACCGCTCGTCATTGGGGTCGGCCGTCGCGGCCGACGTCGACGGCGACCGCGTCCTCGACATCGTCCTTGAGGACGGACGGGACTGGTCGTGGTCAAAGTCCGGGCGGGCGCGGCCCGTGCGGTTCTACACCGTGCCCCTCCAGGCGGTCGCCTCGGGGGCGACCGTGAAGCCGGTCCGCATGTACCCCACCCTGCGGGCCCTTCCTGTCGGTCACTTCGAGGGAGCGCGAGCGCAGGCCTCCTTCGCGTCCTTCAAAGTCACGGGCTCAGACAAGCTGAACCGTCTCCGGCCGTTCGGGACCACCCTGCTCACGCGACCCGGCGAGCACAACATGCGGTAACCGCCACGCGGACGCTCCTGTGGTTCGTCAAGCCGGTGGTGAGCACCAGCGACCTGCTCGAGTTCCTCGCCGCGTGCCGGCAGGAGACGGTCAAGGGCCGGCCGGGGCCGAACGTGGTGGACCTGAACGGGCACCGGCGGGACCGGCTCGCGCCGGCCTCGATCAACCTCCGGCTGGCGGCCGTGACCGGGCTGTACGAGCACCTGACGATGAGCGAGCCAGGCCGAGCCTCCCCGATCCCCAAGGGCCGGCCCTCCTCGTGGTTCTCCCCAGGCGAGCGGTCAGGGCGGCTGGCTCACCCCAAACGGCGCCCGTCGCCGCGCTCGAGCGGTCCGGGTGCGGACCCCGCGACGGCTGCCGCGGGCCCTGGACGCCGACGAGGTGACTCGCCTGCTCGGCGGGCTGCGCACCCACCGTGACCTGGCCATGGCCGGGCTGATGCTCTACTGCGGGCTGCGCTCGTGCGAAGTCCTCGCCCTGACGGTGGTTGATGTCGACCTCGGCGGCCGCTGGCTGACCGTGCAGGGCAAGGGCGGCAAGGAGCGGCGGGTCCCTTTGGACGGAGACGTCGCGCCGTCCTGAACGCGTACCTGCTGACCGAGCGGCCGGACAGCGACCAAGCAGCGCTGTTCATCGTGACCAGAGGCCCAACGAAGGGCCGGCCGCTGACCCCGGCGGGGCTACGAACCATCTTCCCTTACCACCGGGTCACCGGCGAGGTGCCCGCCGCCGCGCCGCACGCGCTGCGGCACACCTTCGGGACCGCGCTGGCCCAGGCCGGCGTGACCCGGCCTTGATGCAGGCCTTGCTGGGCCACGCCACGTCGACACCACCGCCCGGTGCATCCGCCTGGCTCCGACCCACGTGAAAGCCGAATACGATGCCGCGCGCAGCCGTGGACACGTCGTACAACAACAGCGTCGCCGGGCCGAGCGCCGCCCCGAGCCGCGAACGCCGCGGCCAGCGCAGCGCGAACTCCTTCGGGCTGGTACCAGCTGCGCGAAGACCGCGTTCCCCCCCCGCTCGCAGGGGAGTGTCATCACGGCCCGCATCATGTGACCACGCCGCAACCCTCCTCGTGAGGGTCTGCGAGCAGTTCCCTGCACCGGATGCTGCGGTCGGGATGTCGCCGTTCATCCGGCGGGCACCGCGTGCCCAAATCGTGCCCAAACGAAGGGCACGGCCACGCTCCCGCGGTCACTCACGGTCACGGCATCCGTGCTGGTAAGGCACGGTGTCACTCACTTCCCAAGCTGGACACGCGGGTTCGATTCCCGTCATCGGCTCCACACGTGACCGCGGGTCACCGCCGTGAACGCCCCTCGCGTCGCACCGCCGTGACTCCGCCGGGATGACACACCGGCGGCGGTCCGGCGGCGACCGCTCAGCCTGCGGGGGGGCGCACGACGGTGGTGGACCTCACACACGGTGCTCGTCTCCTGCCACGGAGCTTCCCACTCCGGCCATCGGCGAGAACAGCCGTGAGGAGTCTCATGCGCCGGGTCCTGCTGCGTCTGCTCGGTCAACTCCGTCGGCGCCTACGCCCTGACCTCCCGCGTCACGGGCAACGTCATCCGGCCGCAGACCGGGTTGTTCGGGACCTACGGGATCGCCGGCGGGGCCGACAACGGGGTGCTCGCGGACGGCCCCACCGCCACCACCGCCCGCCTCGACGTCGCGGTCAGCAGCAACACCGTCTCCGGGACGACCGGCTCCGGCATCCGGTTCCTCGCGAACGGCGCCGGCTCGCTCAACGCCCGGGTGACCGCCAACGTCGTCGCCACCCCCGGCGACCAGAAAGGGCAGTACGGCGGGAGCGCGGCGGCACCGCAATCGTCACCCTGCAGGCCTCGCAGCTGCCCCCGCACACGCACACGCTGAACGCCTCCGCCGCCGAGGCTGTCGACCGCAGCCCCGCCGGGGGCCGGTTCGCCACCGAGGGCGGCGGCGTCCTCTCGTATGCCGCACCGGGCGGCACCGTGCCGATGTCACCGCAGGCGGTCGGCGAGGCCGGCGGGAACCAACCGCACGACAACATGGCGCCCTACCTCGCGGTGCGCTTCATCATCGCCCTCTCCGGGATCTACCCCCCGCGGCCATGACCCAGGCGGCGGGGGGCCCAGCCTCTCCGCGCGACCACTGCGGGGGCGTGGCCGGTGCGGTCCGCCTCCGTCCGGTCGCAGCGGACGACCAGGAATTCCTCCGCAGCCTCTACGCCGCCACCCTGCCGCCACCCGGCCTGAGATCGCCGCCCTCGGCTGGGACGCCGCGAACACGGCCGCCTTCCTCGCCGCCCAACAGGAGGCGCAGGCGGCCGGGTGGCGGACGGCGTGGCCCTCTGCGACCCACCACCTCGTCCTGCTGGACGGTGGGCCGGTGGGTCGGCTGGTCGTAGCCGGCGGCGAGGGCGAGGTCCGGGTCGTCGACCTGACCGTCGCGCCTCGCCACCGGGGGCGGGGGTTCGGCACGGCCCTCCTCGAGGGCGTGCTCGAGCAGGCGCAGGCGGCGCGTCTGCTCGTCACCCTGCACGTGGACGTCGACAGCCCCGCTCGGCGGCTCTACGAACGGCTCGGGTTCACCCCAGTGGAGGAGCGCTGGCCCTATCTGCTCCTGCGGAGGTCGGCGGACTGACAGCGGACCGGGACAGCCAGTCGCGGCGACCGGGTCGCACGTCGTCCGTGCTCCACACGGGCCTGGGCCGTGGTGTGCGTGTGCGGCGCCTCCGCCAGCCGGGCGCCACGACGACTCCCAGGCGCGCTGCACGGGCAGGTCGAGCTCGTGCGTCAGGTGGCCGAGGGCGTCGAGACAAGTCCACACAGCCCCAGGTCCTCATGATGGACGGCCAAGGTGAACCACGTGTCCAGACCCACATCAGCCGCCTCAGAGTTGCACGCTCGAAAAGGGCCGAAAGGCCGCGCGGGGGCGGCGTCCTCAAGGTATTCGTGGGGCGCTGAGGAATGGCGCCGCCAGTCGGCGCAGCACGTAGCGGGTGAGTAGGACAGGTGCTCCCCGGTGAACCACCGGGCTGAATTCCTGAGTTCGCTTCTGGGAGCCACTGGCCAGACCATGTGTCCATGGCTTCTGAGGGGTCAACGGACGCGGTGGGCGGCTGCAGCATCGCCTGCACCTGGCCGCGCCCGGACCGCCTGCAGATGGCGTCGGTGAGGGCCTGAAGCACGCCATGCCAAGCATGGCTGCCCAGCAGCCCGTGAGGATGCGTCCGGCGTCACGGCAGGCCGCGACGGGTGGCCGGATGCGGATCCGGCGCCGCCGGTCCAACCTCATTCATCCGCGCCTGCGATGAACCCTTTGCTTTCGAGTTGACAGGTGTCCGCCGTGGGACGAGATTGAGCCCCAGAGAGGCGGCACATGCCTTGCCACCTCTTCCAACGGCTTCTGTCGAGATTCCACGCGGCGGACCCTGTCATCCCCGGCACCGCCTTGGAAACGCTCTCCGCCGCGGCCCCGCCGCGCGCAACAGTCCTCCTGCGACGTTAGGGTTTCTCATGGGCAACGTGCCGTTCACCAACACCAATTGCGGGAACGTCAAGGGGGCGGCGGAGCCGGTGGGCGGGGCTCTCAACCCTGGGGACGAGGTCGAGATCAACGGGAGCACGGACTTGAGCTCCTGCATCGTCGGCAACAGCAGCGCCCGCGTCTACAGCATCACGCTGACCAAGCAGGCGCCGGTTCTCTACGACTACGTCGTCACGGTCGTCGCGGAGGGCCCGCACGGCGCGTTCTCAGGGTGGCTGAACCTCTACTTCACCGACCGCACCGGTGACCGCTACGCCCTGGGCATCTGGAAGTCCGAGAAGCTCCAGCACACGGTCGCCTTCAACAGCTCCGACCCCGGCATCGTCAAGATCGAGTGGGGGGAGTAGGGGCCACAGCGCGTCGCCGCACGCACGTCCGTCTGCTCGCCTGCTGGAGCGGTCTGTCACCTCACCTTCGAAGGACCACCCATGCCCCTCGTCCCGCCTGCCCACCGGTCGCCATCCGGTCCCGTCGCCGACCTCTGCGAGCGGCTGGGGGCCGCGCCGGTAGGGCCGCGCTGGGTCACCGGCACGGCGACCTCGCGCGCCCTGCGACGCCGCGGCCTGGTCGCCGCCGCCGTTGGGGGCACGGTTCACCTCGACGTGCCGGCGCTCGCTGCCGTCGGCCCGCGCCGGAGGCGGTCGGTGCTGGCCCACGAGCTCGTCCATGTGCTGCAGCAGACGGAGGGGGCTCGCTGGACCCGCCGCGACGACTCGGCGGCCTCCCTCGAGCAGGAGGCGCGCCGGCTCGGGGAGCTCCTCGCGCTGGGGCGCGCGCTGCCTCACCGGCGGCGCGATGGCGACCCGCTACCCGCGCGCGTCCAGGGACACGACTCCTTCGAGCACCGGCTGCTCGGAGACACCCCGACCAACCTGCTGACCGCCCTGGTCGCCGGTCAGGGCAGCCAGGCGAACCGTGACAGCGGCCTGGCCAGCGCGTGCGCCCTGCTCGACTACCTGGGGGCGAACCCCAGGAGCATCGACCCGGCCAGGGTCTCGGCCCTCGCCGGCTTCCCGGTGCGGATGGTCACGTTGCAGGGCAGCGGTCTGGCGGTGACCTATGGCGAGCTGAACACCATGGCCGACTTCCTCACCAGCCCCGCGGAGATCGACTCGCTGCCCGAGGACATCCTCCTGCCCATCCTCCAGATGGTTCGCCACTCCGGGTGGGAGAGGCTCAACGCGATGCGCACCACCCCGGCGTCCCAGCCGGACTTCACCTCCTGGCTGGAGTCCTTCTGCCCCGGCTCGGTGGCCGCGATCTACGAGACCGAGCAGCTCGACGCCTTGACCCGGAACCTCGGGCCTGGCGGCCGGGACCACTACAAGGGGTCGCTGGCCCGCAACGCCTGCCACTTCGCGCCCTACACGTGGTGGCGCTGGCAGGCCTCGTACGCCGTCGCAGCGGCGGCGGCGCGCACGGCATACCAAGCCGGTGGTGACCCGGAGCTGGTCCGGCAGGCATGGCTGGTGCACGGCTACGCCGACCACTTCCTGCAGGACTCCTTCGCGGCCGGTCACCTGGTCAACAAGACCCTGGTCATGCAGTGGTTCCTCGAGTGGGCGGCCGGCACCTCGCTGCCGGTCTACAACTGGGGGACGTTCAAGACGCTCACCACGGCGAACCAGCCCGGCCTGACCAACCGCTCCCTCTACGACAAAGGGCATGCCGGTCTCGGCACCGACCCCCAGACCACCGAGGAGCAGCCGACGGAGGCGCAGCGCATCGCCAACTCCGGCGTCGTCGCGGCCGCCGGGCTCAGCGTGGGCGACGCCTACCAGGCCTACCTCGCGATGCTGGACAGCACGGTCGTGCAGATCGTCACCAACCAGCTGCACGACGTGCTGAACGGGCGCTCGGTCACCGCCGGGTCACCGCAGGACCCGAGCTTCGTGGTCTGGGGCGACGACACCATGCTGAGCGGCGGCACCGGTGCGGGGCTCGCCAGCGCGGCGGCTCGGCTGTCCCAGCAGTCGATCCAGGAGATCCTCACCACCGGCGGCACCGACAGCACCTGGCAGGACATCCTGAGCCGCTTCCCGGATCGGGTGCTCAGCAAGGGGGCCTACATCTCCCTGGAGGACTGGCACGCGCCCGGTGGCGAGCTGTGGACGATGTGCCGCTCGGACACGGTCTTCAACTCCACGGAGACCTGGGCCTTCGGCGGCGGGTCCTACCTCCTGCCCAGCCTCGGGGTCGTCTCCGTGGACCAGTCCAGCAGCTGGGGGCCGCCCGGCGGCACCGTGCCGTTCAGCGCGAACGACGCCGGGAAGAAGGCCGGCGCGGCCCGCTCCGAGGTCGGCTGCCTGCGCCCCGGGGAGTCGGTGTCGATCAACGGCAGTACCGACCTCAGCACCGCCATCGTCGGCAACAGCGGCGCGAAGGTCTACAGCGTCAGCCTGGCCAAGCAGTCGGGGATCCTCTACGACTACGTCGTCAGCGTGGTGGCCGAGGGGCCGCACGGTCTCGGCTCGGGGTGGCTCAACCTCTACTTCACCGACCGCACCGGCGACCGGTACGCCCTGGGCGTCTGGAAGTCCGACAAGGTCCAGCACACGGTGGCGTACAACAGCGCCGACCCCGGCATCGTGAAGATCGAGTGGGACTGACCACCACCGCCCAGCAGTCACCCCACCTCCCCAACCCGCCGCGTACTCACGCACCATCTCGCCGTAGCCATGCGCGGCCGGAGGTCCGCGGCCAGGGCACCCGGCGGGTGGCGTCCGCCGAGCGCCCGCCCGCCCGATCGGTTCGTCGCACCCCACCGCCGGGCACGCACCGCCTGGGTATCAGCCGGGGTGCAGACGCCTCCTGACCCCCGACGGTGTCTCGCGTCCCAGAGCCGAGGCACATACCGGAGGGATGACGATGGCGGCCGAACATGTGGTCCTTGCCGGGTATGTCGCCTGCCTGATCGCGCTGTGGGTCTACTCGCTCTCCATGGCGCACCTGGCCCTGGTGGTGCGAAGGACCCGTCGCGGCCGGTCCGGCGCGGCCACGCCGCTGCTCGACGACTCTGCGGCGGACGCCGCCCGGACGGCCCCGCCACGCTCGGTGACACCGTCGGTCACGGTGCAGCTCCCGATCTTCAACGAGCTGCACGTCGCCCGCCGGGTCATCGACGCGGCGGCCGGGCTCGACCACCCTCGCGACCGGCTCCGGGTGCAGGTGCTCGACGACTCGACGGACGCGACCCGTGACGAGGTGGACGCCGCCGCGGCGTGGCACCGCGAGCGGGGCCTGCCGATCGAGGTGGTCCGGCGACACACGCGGGACGGCTACAAGGCGGGGGCACTGGCGAAGGGCCTGGCGCGCGACGACGCGGAGTTCGTCATGGTCCTCGACGCCGACTTCGTCCCGCGGCGCGATCTCATCGCCCGGCTGCTCGCCGGTTTCGACGCCCCGGACGTGGGCGCCGTGCAGGCGCGGTGGGGCTTCCTGAACGCCGACGCCTCGGCCGTCACCCGCGTCGAGGCGTTCCTCCTCGACCTCCACTTCGCCGTGGAGCAGCCGGGGCGGGCCGCAGCCGGGGGCTTCCTGAACTTCAACGGCACGGCCGGGATGTGGCGCCGTGCCGCCATCGAGGATGCCGGCGGCTGGCGGGCACGGACGGTCACCGAGGACATCGACCTGTCCTACCGCGCCCAGCTGAGGGGGTGGCGGATCGCCTATCTCGGCGACGTGGACGTCCCGAGCGAGCTGCCCGCCGACCTGGCGGGGGTGCGTAGCCAGCAGCACCGCTGGATCAAGGGCGGCGCGCAGAACGCCCGGATCCACCTCGGCGCGGTCCTGCGGCGCCCGGGGATCACGGCCGCCACCCGCTGGCATGCCGCCGCACACCTGGTCAGCGGCTCGCTGTATGCCGTGATCCTGGCCATGCTGGTCCTCACGGTGCCGCTGGCCGCGCTGAAGAACACGGCGATCGAGACCGACTACGTGGACTGGGGGATGCCGTTAGCGTTCTCCACCCTCGCCCTCGGGTGGACGATGGCCGTCGCTGCCCACCCGCGCTCGGCGGCGGACTGGCGGCGCTTCGCGGTGCTGCTGCCCGCCTTCCTGGTGTTCACGATGGGCCTGTCCGTCCACAACGGGCGGGCCGCGCTCTCCGGGTGGCTGGGTCGCCCCGGTGGCGAGTTCGTCCGCACCCCCAAGGCCGGCTCGGCGGGTTGGCGCACCACCTACGCCGCCGTCCGGGTGGACCGGCGGGTGCTCTACGAGCTCGCGGTGCTGGCCTGGTTGGGGGTGGGGCTGGGCATCGCGTGGGTGCGGCGGGAGCCCGCGCTGGTGCCGCTCCAGCTCATGGCCGTCGCCGGACTGTCCTGGGTGGTCGCGCTGTCCCTGTGGCATCCGGTCCGGAGCCGGCGGACCGGTCTGGCGACGGTCACCGCACCCCGTGGCACCGTCGTCCTGAGCACCGAGGAGGTCCACGCATGATCAGCGCACCGGGTCCGGCCATGCTGGACCAGAAGGTGTTCGTCAGCCGGTTCGACGACCCCTTCCCGGACCTCTACGAGCGGTGGTGGGACGGCGTGGAGTGGATCTGGCTCAACCACGGACGGCCCGACGGGGAGCGGATGGCACAGGCACCCGGTGCGGCGCTGCTGGACGACAAGCTCTTCGTGGTGACCGAGACCGGGTCGCTGTGGGAGCGGCACTGGCGCGGCGACCTGCGCCGCTGGGTGTGGCAGGGCCACGGCCGCCCCGGCGACCAGCGGATCACCCAGCCGCCCGGAGCGCCGATGCTCGGGTCCAAGCTGTTCGTGGTCACCGAGACCGGCAACCTGTGGGAGCGGCACTGGCGGTCAGACCTCGACCGCTGGGCGTGGGAGGACCACGGCCGGCCGAACGGCGAGCGGATCACCCAGGCTCCCGGGGCGGCGCTGCTCGACGAGAAGCTGTTCGTCGTCACCGAGACCGGGACGTTGTGGGAGCGGCACTGGCGGGCCGACCTCGGGCGATGGGCCTGGGAGGACCACGGGCGGCCCGGCGACGAGAAGATCGTGCGGGCCCCCGGGGCCGCGATGCTCGGGGAGAAGCTCTTCGTCGTGACTGACCGCGGGAACCTGTGGGAGCGACACTGGCGCGGCGACCTCGGCCGATGGGCTTGGGCGGAGCACGGACGACCCGACGGGCAACGCGTCACCGAGGCACCCGGGGCCCCCATGCTCGACTCGAAGCTCTTCGTCGTCACCGACTCCGGCAACCTCTGGGAGCGGCACTGGCGGGCCGACCTGGACCGGTGGGCCTGGCAGGACCACGGCCGGCCGCCCGGCAGCCGCGCGGCGACCGCTCCGGGCGGCGCGATGATGGGCAGCAAGCTCTTCGTCGGCGGTGCCAACTCCCACCTGTTCGAGCGGGTGTGGGGCGGGGAGGGGTGGGGCTGGGTCGACCACGGCACGGCATACCACGACTCCTCCGCCCACGTCATCGGCGACGCGGGCACCTCGCCCGCCCTGGTCGTCGCGGTGATGGGCGACGGCTTCGACGAGGGCTCGATCGACCACTACCGCCGCATCGTCGAGGACGAGGTCGCCGCCGCCTTCCGGCTCGACCAGCTCGGCGGGCACGCCGACCGGCTGCAGGTCATCCGGATCGACGTCGTCTCGCCGGTCGACGGGGTCACCGAGCGGCGGTACGACGAGGCCGGGACGAGCGGGACGGCTTCCGACGACACCCTGACCTCGGAGACCGTCCGGCCCTCGCGGCTCGGCCTGATCGGGACGGGGGTGTGGTCGCACTGCTGGATCGAGACCAGCCCCTGGACGAACGAGCGGGTCGACAACCTGCGCAACCGCTTCGCGCCGGCGGCGACCAACGTCGTCGTCGTCGTCAACTCCGGGACCCAGGGCGGCTGCAACCGCGGCTCGATGGCGGCGTTCACGCGCGGCGAGTCCAAGCACGTCATCGCCCACGAGATGGGGCACAACCTCTTCGGCCTCGGCGACGAGTACCACAACGACGACCGAGCGTTCACCGGCGTCGCCGGCGACGTCAACCTCACCGAGCGGCCCGCGACCTGGACCGCCCTGAAGTGGGGTGACCTCGTGGCCGCGGGCACTCCGCTGCCGACCAGCGAGTCCTCGCCACCGTCGGGCTGGGACGACGAGCGCAGCGTCGGCGCCCTCGAGGGCGGCGGCGGCGGCTTCGCCACCGGCATCTTCCGCCCGGTCCTGCGCTGCCGGATGAACCAGAACAGCCCGCCCTGGTGCCCCGTGTGCGCCCGGGAGCTCGACCGAATCTTCGGAGCCCTGTGATGAGCACACCCGACACCCCGAGCGCCGCGAACACGCCCGCCGACGTCCCCGGCGCGCGACACCTCCGCGTAGGGATCGTCGTCGGCCGCCGGTCCGTGCGGGTGACCTCGGTCGCCCTGGCCCCGGGGGCACCCGCCTCGCCGCTGGCCGCCGGCCACCCGTGGCTGGCCGCCGTCTCCGTCGGCGACCAGGTGGTCCACCTGGCGCGCTTCCAGGACCCGCTCGTGCAGCGCAGCACCCGCACCCGGGACGGGGGCGACCACCACCTCTCCGACCAGCACGAGGGCCTCGTCGTCGTCAGCGTGCCGTTCGGGTCGATGACCGACCTCAGCCGGACCCGGATCGAGGTCCTCGACCTCCGGCAGCGGCCCGGGTTGGTGACCCGCGAGGAGCTCCTCGGCGAGCTGGGTCGTCGCAGATCCGGTGGTCGCGACCTGCCGTCCTTGGGGTTCGAGCAGATCGCCGCGGCCCGGGGCTGGCCGCGGGTGGCGGAGCTGCTCGGCATCCCGACACCGCACGGGACCTTCGAGATCTACCGGGACGCGGCCGGCGAGTACCGCTGGCGACTGCGCGCCGTCGGTCGCGGCATCGTCGCCGTCTCCGGCGAGGGGTTCCGCACGCGAGCCGAGTGCGAAGCCGAGGTCACCTGGATCCGACGGTACGCCGCCGGCGCGCCGGTGCGCCCGCTGGACGGACCGACCCGCAGCTGACAGCCGCTCCGCCAGCCCCGCCCATGCCGTCGACCTGGCAGCCCCGGGAGCCGCTCGCCGCGCGCGGGTGAGCTTCCCCCCAAGGGGTCGCTCTCCCCTCACCTGCCGTCGGGCTTCGAGAGACACCGGCGCCGTTGGCTGGGCTGCGGCTGCGCGCCCGATCAGTGGTCTGGGTCGGTAGGTTGCAGTCTGCGGACCGACGTGGCGAGGCGCACGTGTCCGGGCCCTGCGCCGCTCTCCCGTCTCGCGGAACTCGGTCGGATGAGGTGAGATGCGAGCACTGACGGTGGTCCCGCACACGGCGAACAGCCTGCACCTGTCTGACGTCCCCGAGCCGGCATCTGACGCGCCCGAGCCGGCACGCGACGACCAGGTCCTGGTCGACGTCGTCGGGGTGGGGATCTGCGGCACGGACATCGAGATCATCGCCGGGGAGTACGGCGAGGCCCCGCCGGGGGCGGAGCGGCTCGTGCTGGGCCACGAGTCCCTGGGCCGAGTGGCCGAGGCGGCCGCGGGGAGCGGCCTGGAGCCGGGCGACCTCGTCGTCGCGATCGTGCGGTGCCCGGACCCGGTGCCGTGCGAGAACTGTGCCGCCAGTCAGTGGGACATGTGCCGGAACGGTCGCTACACGGAGCACGGCATCAAGGGGGCCGACGGCTTCATGCGGGAGCGGTACCGGGCCGCGCCGGACCGGCTCGTCAGGCTCGACGCCTCGCTGGGATTGCGAGGGGTCCTGCTCGAGCCGACGAGCATCGTCGCGAAGGCCTGGGACCTGGTCGACCACGCCGCGAAGCGGTCCGCCTATCGGCCGCGCACGGCACTGGTGACCGGCGCGGGGCCGGTCGGTCTGCTGGCGGCACTGCTCGGGGTGCAGCGGGGGTTGGAGGTGCACGTGCTCGACCAGGTGACGACCGGCCCGAAGCCGGACCTGGTCCGCGACCTGGGGGCCACCTACCACAGCGACGGCATGGACGACCTGGGCCTCACACCAGACGTCGTCGTCGAGTGCACCGGGGCCGCACAACTGGTGATCGCAGCCCTCACCGGCACCGGCATCGACGGCATCACCTGCCTGACCGGGGTCTCCACGCCGGGGCGGCGCCGTTGCGTGGACCTCGGCGGGCTCAACCGCGCGATGGTGCTCGAGAACGACGTCGTGCTCGGGTCGGTCAACGCCAACCGCACCCACTACGAGGCCGCCGCTCGTGCTCTCGCCGACGCCGACCCGTCTTGGCTCGACCGGCTTCTCACCCGTCGTGTGCCGCTGGCTGAGTACGCGACGGCTTTCGACCGCGGCCCGGACGACGTCAAGGTCGTCCTCCAGGTCGCGGCCCTCGAAGGAGGAGGGGCATGACCTCCATGGGGACGGGGGATCGCGGGACGGCTCCCGATGTGGCCGGCGTCGCCGAGTCCAACGCAGACGTCGGCGTCGGGTCGACCGGGGATGCCGGTTCCGGCGCGGCGGCGCGCGGTCGGAACGACACTGCGGAGGGACTGTGGACCGGTGCGCCACCGTCCCGGATCGAGGACTACGCGGTCGTCGCCGACCTCCAGACCGCCGCGCTGATCAGCCGTGACGGCTCTCTGGACTGGATGTGCCTGCCCCGGTTCGACTCCTCCGCGTCGTTCGCGGCGCTCCTCGGTGGACCGGAGGCCGGCCGGTGGCGGATCGCGCCGCTGGCCGGCGGGGTGTGCACGCACCGGGCGTACCGCGGCGACACGATGGTCCTCGAGACCACCTGGGAGACGGACGAGGGCACGGTCAAGGTCGTCGACTTCATGCCCATCCGCCAGACCGAGCCGGACATCGTGCGCGTCGTCGAGGGCGTCAGCGGACGGGTCCGGATGGGCGTGGAGCTCGTCGCCCGGTTCGACTACGGGCGGATCGTGCCGTGGGTGCGGCACGCCGGTGAGCGGTGGGTGGCCGTGGCGGGGCCCGACTCCCTGTGGCTCGACACCCCGGTGCGGTTGCGCGGCGAGAACATGCGCAGCATGGCGCAGTTCACCGTGGACGCCGGTGACCGGGTCCCGTTCGTGCTCACCTGGGTTCCCTCGTACCAGGACGAGCCACCCCGCTACGACCCCGACCGCGCCCTGCAGGAGACCGAACAGTTCTGGACGCAGTGGATCAGCCGCTGCACCTACGACGGCCGCTACAGCCAGGCCGTGAGGCGCTCCCTGCTGGTCCTCAAGGCGCTCACCTACGCGCCCAGCGGTGGCATCACCGCAGCCGCCACCACCTCCCTGCCGGAACAGATCGGCGGGCCACGGAACTGGGACTACCGCTACTGCTGGCTCCGGGACGCGGCGTTCACCCTGCAGGCCCTCACCGGCGGCGGGTACACCGCCGAGGCCAAGGCCTGGCGCGACTGGCTGCTGCGGGCCGTCGCGGGCGACCCCAAGGACCTTCAGGTCATGTACTCCCTCACCGGACGCCGCCGGCTTCCGGAGACCGAGCTCGGCTGGCTGGACGGGTACGAGGGCTCGCGCCCGGTCCGGGTCGGCAACGAGGCGGCCGGGCAGTTCCAGCTCGACGTCTACGGCGAGATCCTCGACGGGCTCCACAGTGCCCGGCAGGCAGGGCTCGCCGCCGACGAGGACGCCTGGACCCTGCAGACCCTGCTCACCGACTACCTCGAGAGCGTCTGGCGCCAGCCGGACAGCTCGCTGTGGGAGGTCCGCGGGCCGCGGCAGCACTTCCTGCACTCCAAGGTCATGGCCTGGGTGGGCCTGGACCGGATGATCCGCACCGCCGAGCGCTCGGGGCTTCGGGCCCAGCTGCAGCGATGGCGGGCCAGCCGCGACGCCATCCACGAGGAGGTGTGCGCCCGCGGCTACGACGCGGCGAGGGGCACCTTCACCCAGTACTACGGCTCGAAGGGGCTGGACGCCGCCCTCCTGCTCATCCCCCGCGTGGGTTTCCTCCCCCCCGAGGACCCACGGGTGCGCGGCACGATCGACGCCGTGCAGCGAGAGCTGTGCCAGGACGGCTTCGTCCTCCGGTACCGCACCGACGCCGACCCGACCACCGAGCACAGAACCGTCGACGGCCTGCCCGGCGCCGAGGGAGCCTTCCTCGCCTGCAGCTTCTGGCTCGCCGACGCCCTCGCCCTGACCGGCCGCCACGACGAGGCCCGCACCCACTTCGAGCGGCTGCTCGACGTGCGCAACGACGTCGGCCTGCTCAGCGAGGAGTGGGACCCGCACGCCCAGCGACACCTCGGGAACACCCCACAGGCCTTCAGCCACGTCGGGCTGGTCAACACCGCCCTCGCCCTCGACCGCGACACCCAGCACGACCTCACGCAGACACGTATCGGCACCGGCAAGCGCTGAGGGCACCGCGGCCCCGGCCGCTCGTGGCGAGCGGCGCGACGGTGACCACGGCGTCAGCCACGACGTCAGCGGGCCAGAACGGCTTCGGCGCGTCGTCTCGGTCGCACCGTGGCAGCTGGGCCCCGAGGCACCGAGGCCTTTCGCTCATAGTCGCCACGCCGGCCTGGATCTGGTCTGGCGACCCATGGTCCCGGCCCTGGGGCCGGCCACGGGAAGGTGGGTGGTCGCGGTGTCGGCGCAGCGTGTCCCAGCCCTCGCAACTCTGCTCGTGCTCGGGGTGCTCAGTCTCCCACTCGTCGCGGTGGTCCTCGACGGTGAGGGGACGGAGGACTGGATCATTCCGGTCCAGCTCGCACTCATGGCCGCCGTTGGCGCGCTCGTTGGCCGGATGATGCCTGCCCTCGCCGCCCCGGATGCCACCCCACGTCGCGCTGTCCTCGTCGGAGTGGTAGCTGGCCTGACGGCTGCCGCCATCGGCCTCGTCATGTTCTTCGAGCTGCTGAGCGGACTGGACGGAGGCTGACAGCGGCTCAGGTGCCTGGACGGGGTCGCCCCGGAGGTCGCGGCAGTCGCAGCCATCTGAGCATGAGCGCGTTGACGGCCACGATGACGCTGGACCCCGACATGGACAGGGCCGCCATCTCGGGTCGCAGTACCAACCCCCAGGAGCTCGCGAAGACCCCGGCCGCGATGGGCAGCGCGACCGCGTTGTACCCGACCGCCCAGGCGAGGTTCTGTCGCATCTTGCGCAGCGTGCCGCGGCCGATCCGCAGCGCGGTCGGCACATCCAGCGGGTCGGAGCGCATGAGGACCACGTCAGCGGTCTCGATGGCGACGTCGGTTCCGGCGCCGATGGCGATCCCGAGGTCGGCCTGTGCGAGGGCTGGGGCGTCGTTGACCCCGTCGCCGACCATGGCGACCCTCCGGCCGGCCTGCTGGAGCTTGCTCACCTCGGCCGCCTTGTCACTGGGCAGGACCTCGGCCAGGACGGTGTCGATGCCGAGCTGTCCGGCGATGCGCCGCGCGGTGGCCTCGTTGTCGCCGCTGAGCATGACGACCTCGATGTCCATCGCGTGGAGCGCTGCCACGGCGCCGACGGAGGTGTCGCGCACGGCATCCGCGAGACCGATGACTCCAACACCCCGGCCGTCCACGGCGACCAGGACCGCGGTGCGGCCGCTGCCGGCCAGCTCGTCCCGTCGAGCGGCGAGGGCCGACACGTCGGCGTCCTCGTCGTCCATGAGTCTGCGGTTGCCGACCACGACCCGACGCCCGTCGACGAGGGCGGCGGCGCCGTGGCCGGGCACGTTGCGGAACTCCTCCGGCCGCCCGGGGAGGACCCCGCGGCCTGCGGCGTAGCCGACGATGGCAGCAGCCAGGGGGTGCTCGGACTCGTTCTCGAGGGCGGCGACCAGGGCGAGCAGCTCGAGTTCGTCGACGCCGTCGACGATCACGTCGGTGACCTCCGGCTCGCCCTTGGTCAGGGTGCCGGTCTTGTCCATGACGACGGTATCGATGCGGGCCGAGGCCTCCAGTGCGGCGGCGTTCTTGACCAGCACGCCTCGCTGGGCGCTCAGGCCGGTGCCGACCATGATCGCGGTCGGGGTGGCCAGCCCCAGGGCGTCGGGGCAGGTGATGACGACGACGGTGATCGCGAACAACAGGGCGGTCTCGACGCTGGCGCCGGAGAGCAGCCACGCCCCGAAGGTGAGCAGGCCGCCGATGAGGGCGACGAGCACGAGCCAGAAGGCGGCGCGGTCGGCGAGCCGCTGCCCGGGGGCCTTGGAGTTCTGCGCCTCCTGGACCAGCGCGACGATCTGCGCGAGTGCGGTGTCGGAGCCGACCCTGGTCGCCCGGACCCGCAGCGTCCCGGTGGTGTTGATCGAGGCCCCGGTCACCGGCGAGCCGGTGCTCTTGGCGACAGGGAGGCTCTCGCCGCTCACCATCGACTCATCCACTTCGGACGCGCCGTCCTCGACGGTGCCGTCCACGGGGACCTTCCCGCCGGGTCGGATGAGAAGGAGGTCGCCCACCTGGACGTCGGCGGTGGGGACGTCGACGGCCTCTCCGTCACGCAGGACGGTGGACATGGGGGGCGCGAGGTCCATCAGCGCGCGGACGGCCTCGTTCGCACCGCCACGGGCGCGCATCTCGAACCAGTGGCCGAGCAGGACGAATACCGTGAGCATCGCGGCGGCCTCGTAGAACACCTCGCCGCCACCGGTCAGGGTGACGCCGACGCTGTAGAGCCACCCCGCCGCCACCGCGACCGCGACGAGGACCATCATGTCCAAGGTGCGGTTCCGCAGCGCCCGGTAGGCGCCGTCGAAGAAGATCCACGCCGAGTAGAAGACCACCGGCAGGCTCAGCAGCAGGGCGAACACGTCGTCGCGCAGCCCGAACGGGGCTGGCACCGAGAAGCCGACCATGTCGCGACCCATCGGCGACCACAACGCGATCCCCACCGTCACGACTGCAGCCACAACGAAGCGGTTGCGCATGTCGCGGACCATGTCGTCCATGGACATCGCGCCATGCCCGCCGTGCCCCATCAGCTCGTGGGCCGAGTGCTCGACCGGAGCCCTGGCGGTGGATGCGGCGGACCGCCCGGTGCGGGGGCCGGCGACGTCAGAAGTCGATCGACGGGCGTGCTCGTGCGAGACATCGGCCGCGTGCAGCACCGACTCGCCCATCGGCTCGCACACGTGCATGGGCACCGAGCGGCCGGCGCAGTGGTAACCGCAGTCGCGGACCCACCCCGCGAGCTCGGCCACGAAGGTCACGTCCGGGTCGAACGTCACCGTCGCACTCTGGTTGGCAGCGTTCGCCCCGACCGACTCCACGCCCTGGCGCCGCGCCAGCGCGGCCTCGACAGCGTGCTCACTGGTCGCCCAATGCAGCCCGCCGACGTGCAACACCGTGGTCCGGCTCATGGGTCACTCGCTCCCGCCTCGTCGTACGGCACACCCACCGATCTGAACGGTGTACCCCCCCTGGGTATTTCTCAAACTGCTGCGCGGGGTTCCCTCCGGTGCCGGAGTACGTGCTCGGCGCGGCCTTGCCCTTGCTGTCAAAGAGCTCCCTTCCCCCGTAGCCACGGCACCACCCCGCTACCCTCGGCGCACGACGCCACACCCCAGGCGCCGCTCCGATGTCCGACGGCGTCCGCGCCGTCGCCGCCCCCACGGCGCCGCGCGCACGGGCTCTGCACCACGTCCTCCGGGGCGGTCATCGACGCGTCGACGAACTCGCTGGCATGGACCAAGCGCGGGGGGCACGGCATACCCGCCGGCCTCCACCGCCACGCTGGTCACCCCCGGCCGACGGGCTCACGATCCTCGGCCCGGACGCCCCGGCAAGCCACCCGGGTGCGCTCCGGTTCTGCACGCGACCGTGTGGTGGTCGTCGGCACCGACGGCCGGGTGAAGGCGTTCGCCTTCGTCGTCAGGGGCCGGACCTCCTCCCTGACGCGGAAGCTGGACGTCGACATGTTCGCGGCGACGGTCAACGGCTCCACTGACCGATCCGGTATGCCGGGAGCGCCCCGCGGGTGCCCGGCGTGCCGGGGTGTGGTGGGCTTGGCCTTGGTGGTGCCCTGGGGGGCCGAGTCCTCCGGGCCGTGTCCGCCACCTCCGACTCCGCCACCTCCCTGTCCGCCAACCTCGAGGAGGCGCTCGTGCCCGACCTGCAGCTCGTGTCGGTCGACAAGGCCTATGGGAACGTCCGCGCGCTCGTCGACCTCAGCCTCGACGTGCGCGCCGGGGAGATCCTCGGGTTCGTCGGCGCGAACGGCGCGGGCAAGACCACCGCCATGCGCATCGCCCTCGGCGTGCTCGGCGCCGACCGCGGCACCGTGCTCTGGGACGGGCGCCCGGTCGACCTGCGGGTGCGCCGGCGGATCGGCTACATGCCCGAGGAGCGCGGCCTCTACCCCCGGATGAAGGTGGCCGAGCAGCTGGTCTACCTGGCCCGGCTGCACGGCATGCCACCCGGCCGGGCCCGCCGGTCGGTGGAGCGGTGGACCGAGGTGCTGGGAGTCGCCGGGCGCCGCGGCGACGAGGTGCAGAAGCTCTCGCTCGGCAACCAGCAGCGGGTGCAGCTCGCGGCCGCTCTCGTCCACGACCCCGACATCCTCGTCCTCGACGAGCCGTTCTCCGGCCTCGACCCGGTCGCCGTCGACGTGATGAGCACGGTGCTGCGGGACCGCGCCGATGCGGGGGTCCCGGTGGTCTTCTCCTCCCACCAGCTCGACCTCGTCGAGCGGCTCAGTGACCGGGTCGCCATCGTCCGCGACGGGTCGCTGGTCGCCCTGGGCAGCATCGAGCAGCTGCGGACCCTGGACCGGCCGCGCTGGCTCGTCGACGGCCCGCCCGCGTCGGCGTGGCTGCGGTCGGCCGGCGCCGTGGCCGTGCTGACCGCCGACGGCCCGCGCACCGTGGTCGAGCTGCCCGACGCCCGGCCCGCCGCGGAGCAGCAGGTGCTGCGGGCGGCGCTGGCCGCCGGGCCGGTGCGCGAGTTCCGCCCGGTGCGCCCCAGCCTCGTCGAGCTCTACCGGCACGTCGTCTCCGAGCACCACGCCGAGGACGAGCCCGAGACGGGCCCCGAGCCCGGCGACGGCCCCGCTGCCCGACCCGACGCCGGCCCCGCTGCCCGACCCGACGCCGGCGTCGCACCCGCGCAGGAGGCCCTGAGATGACCTCGTGGCACACCGTCTGGCTGGTCGCGTCGCGCGAGATCACCACGCGGGCCCGCTCCAAGTCCTACCTGCTGACCACCGGCCTGCTGGTCGGTGCCGTCGTCCTCGGCGGCGTGGTGCTCCGCATCGCCCTCGACCCCGGCGCGGCCACGCGCATCGGCGTCACCTCCTCGACCGCCGCGCTCGCCGACCCGCTGCGCGCCATCGGCCGGGCCGGCGGTGGAGGTGACGGTGGCGACAACGCCCTGGAGCCGGTCCGCCTCGAGGGCGGTGCCGCGGAGCGGGCGGTCCGCGACGGCGAGGTCGAGGCCGCGCTGATCGGCCCGGCCGACGACTTCACCGTGGTGGTGCAGTCCGAGCTCGACCCCTTCCTCTCGGCGACCCTCACCGTTCTCCGGCAGCAGGCCGCCCTCGCCTCGGCCGTCACCGACCTCGGCGGCGACCCCGCGGCGGTGCAGACCCAGCTGGCCGGTGCCACCTTGACCGTGAAGGCCCTCAAGCCGCCGCCGGAACGCACCGGCGCCCAGCTCGTGGCCGGGTACGTCGCCGGCATCCTGCTCTTCCTCGCGCTGCAGGCCGGCGGGCAGTTCGTCGCCCAGGGTGTGGTCGAGGAGAAGAGCAGCCGGGTCGTCGAGCTGCTGCTGAGCACGATCCGCCCCTGGCAGCTCATGGCGGGCAAGGTGCTCGGCATCGGCGTGATCAGCCTGGTCCAGGTGGCGCTCGTCGTCACCGGTGGCGCCGGGACCGCCCTCGCGCTGGACCTGGTGGACCCCGGGGCGCTCGACCTCGGCTCCACCGTCCTCTGGGCGCTGCTGTGGTTCGTCGTCGGCTACCTCATGTACGCACTGGTGCTCGCGGCCCTCGCCTCGCTGGTCTCGCGCCAGGAGGAGGTCGGTGCGGTCATCACGCCGGTGATCATCCTCATGGTGATCCCCTACATGGTCGGCATCAGCATCGCCCCGTTCGATCCCGACAACACCCTGGTCCGGGTCCTCAGCTACGTGCCGTTCTGCTCCCCGCTCGTCATGCCGATCCGGATCGCCCTCGGGACCGTGGCGACCTGGCAGGTCGTCCTCGCCCTCGCCCTGTCGCTGGTGCTCGTCCCCGGGCTGGTCTGGCTCGCGGGCCGGGTCTACTCCGGCGCCGTGCTGCGCACCGGGGCCCGCGTCGCGCTTCGTGACGCCCTGCGAGCCTGACCGGGGGCCACCGCAGGGGGGGCCGGCGCGACCGACGTTGGCGCGGCCGCCGGCGCGGCCGACGTGGGCGCGTCGAGCGCGTCGAGCGCGAGCAGGACCAGCGCGCTGGTCCACAGCAGCGGAGCCGGGCCGGCCGGCATACCCCTTCTGGTCACCTTCTCGGGCAGCGAGCCGTATGCCGTGCGGTGGGCGTCCAGCCAGTCCAGCCAGCGCTCGGCGACGTCCCGGCGCCCGGAGGCCGCGGCGGTGTAGGCGACCAGCGCCGTCTCCGGGGTCCACGACGTGCCGTCCTGCTTCCACTCCTCGCCGGGCGCGAGCCCGCCGGAGACCCGTAGCGCCCGTTCCTGGTAGCCGCGGACCGCGTGCCCGGCGTCCCGCGAGCCGGGCGCGAACGGCGGCAGCAGGAACGTCGTGGCGGCGTCGACCCCACCGTCGTCCCCGAACCGCTGGTATGCCGGCCCGAACGCCTCCGCGACCACCTCACGCAGGCGTGACGTCGCCTGCGCCAGGGAGCGCGCCCGGGTCTCGTCCCCGCCGGCCCGGGCGTCGACCGAGGCGGCCCGCAGGCCGGCCACCATGGGGGCCACGGTGCCGAGCGAGGTCTCGTCGACGTCGACCTCCCAGTAGTCGGGGGACGGCGCGGGGAGGCGACGGCCCGAGTCGGTGGCGGTGAGCAGCTGGGCGGTGCAGCGTTCGCGGAGACCGGCCGCGGACCTCGGCACGGCCGCCGGGTCGGCGGACCGGACCTCGCCGAGGGCCCAGAGCACCCATCCGCAGCCGTCGGACTGGGGCGGCCGGGCGACGGTGGGGTCGACCCGCGCCCCGGTCAGGGTGTAGCGGGCGTCGAAGCCGTCCGCGGGGTCGAAGGGCAGCCGGTCGAGGAAGCCGAGCACGCCGCGGGCCTCCCCGGGATGCCCGGTGCGGGCGAGCGCGACGGCGACGAAGGCGGCGTCACGCGGCCAGACGTAGGACCAGCGGTCACCGGCGCCGGCCGGGACGGCGCCGTTGCCGCGCAGCAGGGTGCGGATGTCGGACAGCGCCCACCGGCTCATCGGCTCGAAGCGGGTGCCGCTCCCCGGGACGCGGCCCGCGTCGACCCAGGTGCGGTGCCGCGCGGCGGTGGCCCGCTCGACGACGTCGGTGGGTTCGGCGCGGTAGCCGGGCCGGGTCACCAGGGCCGGCTCGAAGGAGAGGTCCGGGCCCCGGACCGCCCCACCGACCGCGAACCCGGCGGCGACGACGGCCGCGGCGGCCAGCGCCGCGGGGACCCGCTGCCGCCAGTGCATCGCGCTCCTCCCGTTCTCCGGCCGTCCGGTTCTCCGGCCGTCCGGCCCGCCGTCCGGCCCGCCGGCCGACCCCCGCGGCGGTGTCCGAACGCTAGCGCGCCGGTGGCGGGGCCGGGGTCGGGTCGTGGGGAACGGCTCGTCAGCCGGGGACCATCCAGCGGAGGATCGTCACCAGCCCGACGACCGAGCACACCAGGACGAGGGCGGCGAGCACCCACGCGATGACCTGCGCCGCGTCGATCCCGGCGGAGGAGCGTGCGGGCTTGGCCGCCGACTTCGGCACCGAGCGGTTGGGGGTGACCGGGCGGTTGGGGGTGACCGGGCGGTTGGGGGTGACCGAGCGGGTGGGGGTGGCGGCCGGCGCTCCGGGGCGGGTGGGGGTGACGGCCGGCGCTCCCGGGCGGGTGGCCGAGCCCGAGGCGGGGTGGGAGGACTGGCCGCCCTGCTCCTCGTGGGCGCCCGCGCGCCGGCGCAGGGCCTCGACCTTGGGAGGGCCCTCGCCCCGGCGGACCGAGGCGGGCAGCGCGGCCCACATGGCGCCGAAGTCGTCGTCCAGCCGCTCGCGCCACGCCTCGGTGGCCTCGGCGACCTGCGGCCCCTTGACCCCGGCACCGAACCACGCGGCCCCGGCGGCGGGGAGGTCGCCCATCCGGTGCAGGACCTCCCCCAGGAGCACCAGCGCCTCGGGGTCCTCCGCCTGCTCCACGCGCGCGGCGAGCACGTCTCGCGCCCGCCACAGCTCCCCCTCCGCGAGCGCGGCCCGCGCGGCGCGGACCGCCGCCGACGTCCCGGGCGCCTCTCCAGCCATGGGGCCAAGCGAACCACACGGCCGGCCTTGCAGACCGCCTGCCTCCACCGGGCCCGTAGAGGGGCACGGATCACACTGCCGGCTCCCCCAAACCCTTGCTCTTGTTACCCGCGGGTAGGAGAATGGACAGGACGTCAGGGCGTCCGCTGCCCGGTCGCACGCTCGCACGAGAGGGACCAGCCATGGGGCACTACCGGAGCAACCTGCGGGACATCGAGTTCAACCTCTTCGAGGTCTTCGGGCGCGAGGACGTGCTGGGCCACGGTCCCTACGCCGACCTCGACGTCGAGGCGGTCAAGGACATCCTCGAGCACGTCGGCCAGCTCGCCGAGAACGAGCTCGCCGGCAGCCTGGTCGACTCCGACCGCAACCCCCCGGTCTACGACCCGGTCACCGAGACGGTGACGATGCCGGAGTCGTTCAAGAAGTCCTACAAGGCCTACATCGACGGCCACTGGGGCCACCTGGACCTCCCGGCCGAGCTCGGCGGCATGGTCGTCCCACCGTCGGTGCGCTGGTCCGTGGCCGAGCTGGTGTGCGGCGCCAACCCCGCGGTGCACATGTTCGCGGCGAGCTACTCCTTCGCGAGCATCCTGTACTACCTCGGCAACGACGACCAGAAGAAGCTGGCCCAGCTCATCGCCGACCGCGGCTGGCACTGCACGATGGTCCTCACCGAGCCCGAGGCCGGCTCCGACGTCGGCGCCGGCCGCAGCAAGGCCGTGGAGAACCCCGACGGCACGTGGAACCTCACGGGCGTCAAGCGGTTCATCACCTCGGCGGAGTCGGACATGACCGACAACGTCGTGCACTTCGTCCTGGCCCGCCCCGAGGGCGCGGTGACCGGCACCAAGGGGCTGTCGCTCTTCGTCGTGCCGAAGTACCACGTCGACCTCGAGACCGGCGAGCTCGGCGAGCGCAACGGCGTGCACGTCACCAACGTCGAGAAGAAGATGGGTCTGAAGGTCAGCACGACCTGCGAGCTCACCTTCGGCGACAAGGAGCCGGCGGTCGGCTTCCTCCTCGGGGACGTCCACGACGGCATCGCGCAGATGTTCAAGGTCATCGAGGGCGCGCGGATGTTCGTGGGCACCAAGGCGATCGCCACGCTGTCGACGGGCTACCTCAACGCGCTCGAGTACGCCAAGCACCGCGTGCAGGGCCCGGACCTGACGCGGCAGACGGACAAGACCGCCCCGCGCGTGACCATCACCGCGCACCCCGACGTGCGCCGCTCGCTGATGCTGCAGAAGGCGTACGCCGAGGGCCTGCGCGCGCTCGTCCTCTACACCGCGGTGCAGCAGGACGCGGTGGCGATGGCCCAGGGTGCCGACCCCACCGTGCCGGTCCCCGAGGGCAGCCCCGCGGAGATGGCCGAGCGGGTCAACGACCTGCTGCTGCCGATCGTCAAGGGCCTGGGCTCCGAGCGGGCCTGGGTGCTGCTGGGGACCGAGTCGCTGCAGACCTTCGGCGGGTCCGGGTTCCTGCAGGACTACCCGGTGGAGCAGTACGTCCGCGACGCCAAGATCGACACGCTCTACGAGGGCACGACCGCGATCCAGGGCATGGACTTCTTCTTCCGCAAGATCATCCGGGACAAGGCCCAGGCGCTCGGTCACCTCGCGATGCAGATGCAGGAGTTCGCCAAGGAGCTCGGCAGCCACGGCGGCCGCATCGACAAGGAGCGCGAGCTGCTCGGCAAGGGGCTCGAGGACGTCCAGGGCATCCTCGGCTTCATGGTCGGCGAGCTCATGAAGAGCGACGCCCGGCACGAGGGCAACGACGTCACCAACATCTACAAGGTCGGCCAGAACACCACGCGCCTGCTCCTCGGCGCGGGCGACCTCATCGTCGGGTGGCTGCTGCTGCGCCAGGCCGACGTCGCGCTCGCCGCCCTCGAGGCGGGGGCCAGCGGCGCCGACCAGGAGTTCTACGAGGGCAAGGTCGCGGCGGCGCAGTTCTTCGCCCGGCAGGTCCTCCCCCGCCTCGCCTCGGAGCGTGCCATGGCCGAGGCGACCGACAACTCACTCATGGAGGTGCCCGAGGGCGCCTTCTGACGCGCTCCCGTGGCGCCCGGCGGGTCTCGCCGTGGACAGCTAACCCGCCGGACGCCACGCGGCTGAGGTGCTGACGTCCGGTTGGCGCGCCCTCACGGGTGCACCTCCCGGACGTCGGTGCATCTGGAGAGGACGGTATGCCGTCCGGCCGCCGCGCGCCAGACCCCGGCAGCCCCAGATCGGCCCCGCCCATCCCCGCCCGGCCCCCCGCCCCCCCTCCCCGCGGACGGGCGCCGCTCGCAGCCCGAGCGCCAGCGGCGGGCGCCCCGACCAGGTATGTCGTGCGGCTTCGTCAACCTGCTTGACGAAATCATCAAGCAGGTTGACGGTCGCCGACGACACCTGTGACCCCCGGCCGCCTCAAGCAGGTTGACGGTCGCCGACGACACCTGTGACCCCCGGCCGCCTGGCGCGAGTTCGGGAGCAGGGCGCGCCGGTCGCGACGAGGGCTCAGAGTCGGCGGTCGGCGAGCACCGGGAAGGCGTCGCGCGCCTGGCGCACCGCGGCGAGGTCCACCTCCACCGAGAGCACCTCCGGCCCGGTGCCCGCTTCGGCGAGCACCGCGCCGGTGGGGTCGACGACCTGGCTTCGGCCGCCCATCTCCTGCCCGGCGTGCGTCCCCGCGGTGTTGCACTGGACGACCAGCGCCTGGTCCTCGACCGCCCGGGCCCGCCCCAGCAGCGTCCAGTGCGCCACCCGGGGCGCGGGCCACGCCGCCGGCACGAGGAAGAGCTCTGCACCCAGCCCGACCTGGCGCCGGTAGAGCTCGGGAAAGCGCAGGTCGTAGCACGTCGACAGCCCGGTCCACACGGACGTCGCCTCGCCCGCCGAGGCGCCACTGACCGGGGCACCCCCCGCCAGCGGCAGGTCCACGACGACGACCTCCCGGCCGGCCTCCATGAGCACCGGCTCCCCGGCGCCGAAGCCGAAGCGGTGCACCTTGCGGTAGACCGCCAGCCGGCTGCCGTCGGGGCCGAACGCCAGGCTGGTGTTCGCCAGCACCCGCCCGTCGGCCCCGGCCTCGGGCAGCCGCTCGACGAACGACCCGGCGTGCAGCACCACCCCCGCCCGCCGGGCGAGGGCGCCCATCGCCTCCGCGAACTCGCCGTCCAGCGGCTCGGCGAGCGCCTCCCACCCGCGGTAGCCGAAGCCGGTCGGCAGCCACAGCTCCGGCAGCAAGACCAGGTCGTGACCCGCCAGCCCCGCGACCAGGTCGACCACCCGGGCCAGCCGCTCCGCGGGTGGCTCGGCGTCCTCGTAGCCGAGCTGGACGACCGCGACCCTCACCGGCGGGCCCCAGGGTCGACCCCGCGGCCGGCCTCCTCCGCGCCGACCTCGGCGTCGTGCGCCCGCAGCCCCGCAAGGTAGGCGTTGTAGGCCGTCAGGTCGGCGTCGCCGTCCCGGTCCGCCTTGCGGTCCAGCCGCCGGCTCTCGTGCTCGTCCCGGCGGACCCACTGGACGGCCACGATGACCGCGAGCACGAGGGTCGGCGCCTCCCCCACTCCCCAGGCGATCTCACCGGCGGTGTGCTGGTCCGCCAGCGGCACGGGCCCCCACGGCAGCTGGAGGGCGTTGAAGAAGTCGGCGGCGAGCAGGTCCTGGCTGTCGGTGAGCGCGACCCCGAAGAAGGCGTGGAAGGAGATCGTCGCGAACAGGATGACCAGCAGCATCAGCGGGGACCACTTCGGCGGGCCGGGGTCGATGCCGATGAGCACCCAGACGAACAGGTACCCCGTGAACAGGAAGTGCCCCATCATCAGCAGGTGCCCGGTGTGGGTCGTCAGCGCGATCTCGAAGAGCGGGGTCCAGTAGAACGCCGCGAGGCTGGCGAAGAACAGGACGGCCGCGACGACCGGGTTGGCCAGCCACCGCATCGCCCGCGAGTGCACGACGTGGAGCAGCACCTCGCGCGGCCCCCAGGTGCGGTCCTTGCGCGCCGGGATCGCCCGCAGGGCCAGGGTGATCGGAGCGGCCGGCACGAGGAACAGCGGCGCCACCATGGCCACCGCCATGTGCATGACCATGTGCACCGAGAACAGCACCCGTCCCCAGATGTCCGGGGCCCCGCTGGTCGCGTAGACGACCAGGAGCCAGCCCAGGACCCACACGACCAGCCGGTATGCCGGCCACGCGTCACCGCGCCGCCGCAGCCGCACCATCCCCGCGGCATACAGGCCGACGGCCACCGCAGCGATGGCGAGGAAGAGCCAGTTCGGGCGCCAGGCGGTGAGCCAGGCGTCGCTGGTGAGCGGCCCGGGATCGGGGAAGCCGGTCAGGTCCAGGACCCGGCTCGGGTTCGGCAGCGCGTCCGGCACCGGCGGTGCGGTGCGCGACAGCAGCGACGCCAGGCCGGTCGCGAGCCCCATGAGCGCGAGCTCGCCGAGCGCCAGCCGGCCGAAGGCGCGACCGTCGGACGGGTCGGCGGCCAGGCGGCCGGCGAGGTTCCCGCGCTGCCGCCAGCCGGCGACGCCCAGCAGGACCAGCGCCATCACCTTGGCCAGGACCATGGCCCCGTATGCCGTCCCCAGCCCGTCCCAGCCCCCGAGCCGGATGACCGCCTGCTGGACGCCCGAGAGGGCGACGGCGACGAAGGCCCAGGTGGCGATCACGGAGTAGCGCCGGACCGTCACCCCGAGGTCGCGGCCGAGGCGGGGTCGCATCACGGCCAGGGCGAGCAGCCCCCCGAGCCAGGCGGTGACCCCGAGCAGGTGGACGGCGAGCGCGTTGACGGCGTCCTCGTGGCTCGCCGACCCGGCGGCGTGGCCGGTCAGGGCCAGGATGACCACGCCCACGACGGTGAGCAGGGCCAGCCACGCGGTGAGGGCGCGGCTGCGGGTGACGGCGGCGACGGCCGCGACGGCCGCCCCGATTCCGGCGCTGACGAGCAGAACTCGGGTGACCTCGAGCTCCCACGCGAAGGTGACCAGCTGGGTGGAGAACCCGGGCGTCGTCAGCGGCAGCCCGGCCAGGTCGGCGAAGGTGAGCAGCACCGTCACCCCGGTCGCGACCGCCCACACGAGCGCCGCGAGGGCGGCGAGCGAGGTCGCCTCACGCCGCCGCTGCGTGGTGCGGCGCTCCGGCACGAGGAAGGCCGCCAACCCGAGCAGGCCGAGCGTGGCGCTGGCGGCGATGGAGGAGATCGCCGTGACGACGGGCAGGCCCCAGCGCACGAACGGCCCCGGGTCGTCCACCGCCAGCGGCGCGAGCCCCCCGGTGAGCAGGGCGGCGACGACGACGGCGGTCGCGGCCGCGGCCGTGACCACCACGGTCGGCCGGGCCGCCTCGGGCCGGGAGGTGTCGGGCCGCGCGCTGCCCTGCCGCCTCGGAGCCGTCGCGGTGCTCATGCGTCCCAGCGTAGGTCCGTCGCCTGTCGCTACGGTGGCGGGATGGACCTGACCCCAAGGCCCCCGGAGTCGCTGGCCGAGCTGACCGCCGCGTACGAGCAGACGGTGTCCGCGATGGTCGAGCTGGCTCGGGAGCTCGGGGCCGGCGAGGAGGACCGCCCCACCGACTGCCCGGGCTGGACGGTCGGCGACCAGGTCCGCCACGTGGAGAGCATCGAGTCGGCGCTCGCCGGTGAGCCGGCGCCGGACGTCGACGTGGGGCACCTGCCCCACGTCCGCCACGACTTCGGCGCCCGGGTGGAGCGCTGGCTGCAGTCGCGTCGCGGGCGACCCCTCGACGCCGTCGCCGCGCACCTGGAGGAGCTGCGCGCCCGACGAACCGCCCATCTGCGCGACCCCGCCACCTCCGGCGAGGACCCCACGACCGGTCCGTTCGGCCCGACGACCGAGGCGGCCCTGACCGGCGTCCGGACCTTCGACATCTGGGTGCACGAGCAGGACCTGCGCGAGGCGCTCGGGCAACCCGGCGACCTGGACACCCCCGCCGCGGCCAACGCGGTGGCCCGCGTCCTGGCGACCCTGCCGCGAGTCGCTGCTCGGCAGGCCGACCTCCCGGCGGGCGCCGCGGTGGTGGTCGAGGTGACCGGCCCCGTCACCGGGCGGGCCGGCGCGCGGGTGGTGGAGCGCGACGGTGCGCGGCACGGCATACCGCTCGAGGGCGAGGAGCCGACCGTGGCACCGGAGGTCACCGCGGTCGCCCTCTCCACACGGGACCTCACCCGACTGGCGGCAGGGCGCCGGCGGGCCGACGAGCTCACCATCGAGGTGACCGGGGACGCCGAGGTGGCCCGCCGCCTCCTCGACGCCTGGGTCGTCACCCCCTGAGCGAGCGCGCCCCCCGAGTGCCGAGAAGCTGCCTGTCGGCGGCACGCTGACGCGGTCGCCGCGGCGAGAACTTGCGCCATGCAACCATCGAGGCGCATAGTTGCTTGCTGCAACCAACCAAGGAGGCCCGATGGTCGAGGAGCTGCCGGCTGGCACGACCGCCTGCTCGTGGGGCGCCGCCACCTTCGGCGACCACCTCATGCGCGCCATGAAGGTCCTGCACAGCGTGCGCCAGCACGCCCCGCGGCCGGACGAGCGGGTGGACCCGACGGCATACCCGCTGCTGTTCGCCCTGGTGGCGACCCCTCGGCGGGTCTCCGACCTCGCGGACGTGATGTACGTCGACGTGAGCACGGTGAGCCGGCAGGTCAGCGCGCTCGTCGACCTCGGCCTCGTCGAGCGGCTCTCCGACCCCGCGGACCGGCGCGCCCAGCTGCTCTCGCTCACCGCCGAGGGGCGGCGGGTGCTGCGCGAGCTGCGCGAGCACCGCGACGCGTGGCTGGCCGGTGTCCTCGCCGACTGGACGGAGGACGAGGTCGCGGGCTTCGCCGCCCACCTTCAGCGCTTCGCCGACGACGTCGAGCAGCACCGCTCCTCCACCCTCGCCGCCGCACGCCACGGCCACCCCGCCTCGATGACCACGAAGGACTCCGCATGAGCGCCACCACCCCGGACGTCGCCCCGGCGTCCAGCGCCCTGCTGACCCACCGGCAGATCGTCACCATCCTCGTGGGCCTGATGATGGGCATGTTCCTCGCGGCGCTGGACCAGACGATCGTCGCGACCTCGATCCGGACCATCGCCGACGACCTCAAGGGCCTGGACCACCAGGCGTGGGCCACGACGGCATACCTGATCACGTCGACGATCGTCACGCCGCTCTACGGCAAGCTCGGCGACATCTACGGGCGCAAGAAGCTCTTCACCAGCGCCATCACGATCTTCGTCCTCGGCTCCGTGCTCTGCTCGTTCGCCGAGTCGATGGGCCAGCTCGCGGCCTTCCGGGCCGTCCAGGGCATCGGCGCGGGCGGTCTGTTCTCGCTCGCGCTCGCCATCATCGGCGACATCGTCCCGCCCCGGGAGCGGGCGAAGTACCAGGGCTACTTCCTCGCCGTCTTCGGCACCTCCAGCGTGCTGGGTCCGGTCATCGGCGGCTTCCTCGCGGGACAGGAGGAGATCTTGGGCATCACCGGCTGGAAGTGGGTCTTCCTCGTCAACGTCCCGGTCGGCATCGTGGCGCTGCTGGTCGTCAACCGAACCCTGCACCTGAGCCACCACCGGTTGGACCACCGGATCGACTGGGTCGGGGCGGCCCTGCTGTCCGTCTCGCTGGTGCCGCTGCTCCTCGTCGCCGAGCAGGGCCGGGAGTGGGGGTGGATGTCGGCCTCCGCGATGACCTGCTACGTCATCGGTGTGGTCGCCGGGCTCGCCTTCCTCTGGCAGGAGTGGCGGATGGGCGAGGAGGCGATCGTCCCGCTGGCGATGTTCCGCATCAAGACCATCGGCGTCGCCTCGGCGGCGTCGGTCGTCATCGGCATCGCGATGTTCGGCGGGCTCGCGTCGCTGCCGCTCTACCTGCAGATCGTCAAGGGCGCCACCCCGACCGAGGCCGGCCTGCTGCTGCTGCCGATGACCCTCGGGATCATGACCGGGTCGATCTCCTCCGGGCAGATCATCAGCCGCACCGGCAGGTACCGGATCTTCCCCATCGTCGGGGCCGCCCTGCTCACCGTGTCGCTCTTCCTGCTCCACTACACCGAGTTCGACACCCCCCTGTGGCGGACGATGGTCATCATGGTGTTCTTCGGGCTGGGCCTGGGCTTCAACTTCCAGCCGCTCACCCTGGCCGTGCAGAACGCCGTCCCGCCGCAGCAGATCGGCGTCGCCACCTCGACCGCGACCTTCACCCGCCAGATCGGCGGCACCATCGGCACCGCGGTCTTCCTCTCCATCCTCTTCTCGACCGTGGGGGACAAGATCGCCACCTCGCTCACGCAGGTGGCGCCGACGCCCGAGTTCCAGGCGGCACTGCGCGATCCCGCCAACGCGGAGTTCGCCAAGGGTCTCGCCGCCGCCCAGCAGAGCGGCGGCAACGCTGCGGCGAGCAGCGGCGTGCTCCAGGACTCCTCCTTCCTCAACACCCTGGACCCGCGGCTGGCCAAGCCGTTCCTCATCGGGTTCTCCGAGGCGATGGACCTGGTCTTCCTCGTCGGGTCGATCGTCATGGTCTTCGGCTTCCTCGTCCTGCTCCTGCTCCCCCAGGTCGAGCTCCGCAGCGGCTCGGGCTACCAGCAGCGCGCCGACGAGGCCGCCCAGACGGCTGTGGACGCGGGAGCCCCGGGCGCAGCGGCCGGGGTCGCGGGCGCAGCGGCCGGGGTCGGGTCCGGGACCGAGGTCGGGACCGGGGTCGGGACCGGGTCCGGGGCTGAGTCCGGGTCCGGCCAGAAGGTGGGAGCCGGTGACGGCGGGAGACAAGGTGCCTCCGCCGGCTCCTCCCTTGGCTCGTCCGCCGGCTCGTCCGGCGAGAGGGGTCGCCACCGGGCCCACTGAGGGCCGACCCGAGGGTGTGGTTGCGAGGTGCGAGCGGGAGGGTTCAGCCGCGCGACGCTTCACCCAGCACGGCGGCCGGCCTCGATCCTGACGGCCTGACAGGCCGGGAGCCGTCGACGCCGACCTGCGTGTGCGGATGGGCACGTCGTGGGAGCATGCGGGCATGGCGTCTCGCTCCGACCTCGGCGGTTTCCAGAAGTTTTTCATCCGAGTGGTGGTCAACGGGCTGGCCCTCTGGGCCGCGGCCGGTGTCGTGGACGGCGTCTACTTCGGCGAGCAGGGCGAGGACTGGACGGCCAAGGTGGTCACGGTCGTGCTCGTCGCGCTGCTCTTCGGCGTGGTCAACGCCGTGCTCAAGCCGATCGCGATGCTGCTGTCGCTCCCCGCGATCGTGCTCACCTTGGGCCTGTTCATCTTCGTCGTCAACGCCTTCCTGCTGCAGGTGACGGAGTGGATCGCCGACCCGCTCGGGCTGGCCTTCCACATCGACCACTTCTTCTGGGACGCGGTGCTGGCGGCGCTCATCATCACCTTGGTGTCGTGGGTCCTCAACGTGATCCTCCCCGACCGCTACGAGACCTGAGGGCCGCGGGCGGCGCTGCGCATCGCCGCCCGCCGGCCTCGCCGGGAGCCCCCCACCCCGGCACGTCGCAACACCACCACCTGCCACCTCGAGGAGACCGCCGTGAAGAGAGCCGTGAAGAGAGCCGTTGCCGTCGTCGCCGTCGCCCTGGCGTGCACCGCCTGCGGCATGGGTGGGGAGGACGGGTCGACGGCGCCACCGACGACCTCCGCCACGGCGGCCAGCTCTCCGGCAGCGCCCGGGACGGCGTCGGCGGACACGGTCGCCTGGGCGGGACAGGTCTGCTCCGAGGTCGAGGGCCTCGGCACCTCGCTCCGGGGGGTGGCGGCTGACGCCGTGCGTGGCGGCGACGTGCAGGGTGCGCTGCAGGCCGCCACCGACGAGCTCACCGCATCGGCCGACCGGCTCGTGACGACCCTCTCCTCGCCCCCGCAGGGGGCCGAGAGCGAGGTCGGTCCCATCCGCACCAGCGCCACCGAGCTGCGCACGACCCTGGACACCCTGCAGCAGAAGGTCACCGCGCTGCAGGACGCCTCGGGGGCCGTTGGGACGGTCACCGCCCTCAAGGGCGTCACCGACGCGGCCAAGAGCTCGCTGGACGCCGCCGGCTCGACCTCCTCCGCCATCCGCGTCGTCACCGAGGACTCCGGCAGCACGCTGCGGGCCGCCTTCGAAACCAACCCGCAGTGCGCCGACCTGATCCGCTGACGCACGGCTGAACGCCGGCCCGCGCCCGCTGAGGTCAGCCCGCGCCGGTTTGACGCCGGCCCGCGCCGGTTTGACGCAAGCCCGCTCCGGCCCGCCGGAGGTGCCCAGTGGCTTCGCAGGATCGTCAAGCCCGTTGATGAAATCGTCAAGGGGGTTGACGATCTGGGACGCACCTACGGGGGAGCGGCGGCGTGGTCGGCGCCCCGCGTGAGCCCCGCGTCAGCCCCAGACGAGGGCGCGGGCCGGGTCCGCCAGCAGCGCGGCGACGTCGGCGAGGAACCGGCTGCCCAGTTCACCGTCGACGAGCCGGTGGTCGAAGGACAGCGCCAGCGTCGTCACCCAGCGCGGCACCACGGCCTCCGAGCCGTCGGCCGCGGTGACCACCCACGGGAGGCGGCGCACCGCCCCCACGGCGAGGATCGCCGACTCCCCGGGGTTGAGGATCGGCGTCCCGCCGTCCACCCCGAAGACCCCGACGTTGGTGATGGTGATCGTCCCGCCCGCCATGTCGGCCGGGGGCGTCCGACCCTCGCGAGCGGTCGCCGTGAGCGCGCCGAGCGCCTCGGCCAGCTGCCGCAGGTCCATCCGGTCGGCGTCCCTGACGTTGGGCACGACGAGCCCGCGCGGCGTCGCCGCGGCCACGCCCAGGTTGACGTAGTGCTTGAGCACGATCTCCTGTGCGGCCTCGTCCCACGTGGCGTTGACGCCGGGATTGCGCCGGACCGCGAGGCACAGCGCCCGCGCCACGACGGTGAAGGGGGTGACCTTGACCCCGTCGAAGTCGCGGTCGCGCCGGAGCCGCTCCACGAGGTCCATGGTCGCCGTGACGTCGACCTGCACCCACTCGGTGACGTGCGGGGCGGTGAACGCCGACGCCACCATCGCCTGCGCCGTCATCTTCCGCACGCCCTTGACCGGGAGGCGCTCCTCGCGAAGGCCTCCGGCGGAGGGGTATGCCGTCGGGCCGGCTGCCGCTGCCGCCTCCGGGGCGGTGCCCGGCGCGGTGCCCGCGGCAGCCCCCGCCGCCTCCACGTCGGCGCGGGTGACGACGCCACCCTCCCCGGTGGGCGTCACGGCGCCGAGGTCGACGCCGAGGTCCTTGGCGAGCTTGCGCACCGGCGGCTTGGCGAGGGCCCGCACCCGCTCCGCAGACGGTGCCGACGCGGCCGGCTGCGCAACAGTCGACGGCGCCGGACCGGCCGCCGGAGCGGCGGGCGCCGCATCGGGTGCGGCCACGGCATACGCCTCGGGCGCGGGAGCGGGTGCGGAACGGCGCGGCCGCCGTGTGGCGTCGGTCTGCTTGACGCCGTAGCCGACCAGCACGGCGGTGCGTCCGGTGGAGGTGGTCCCGCCGACGACGCCGGACCCCTCACCGGACCCCTCACCGGCCTCCTCGCCGGACCCCTCACCGGCCTCCTCGCCGGACCCTTCGGCGGGCTCCGGTGGAGCCGGCGTGACGTCGTCCTCGACGGCGAGGATCGGCGAGCCGACCTCGACGGTGTCACCCTCGGCGACGAGCAGCCGGGCCACCCGCCCCGCGAAGGGCACCGGCAGCTCGACGAGCGACTTGGCGGTCTCGACCTCGACGACGATGTCGTTCACCGCCACGGTGTCGCCCTCGGCGACCCGCCAGGTGACGATCTCCGCCTCGGTCAGGCCCTCGCCGGGGTCGGGGAGGCGGAACTCACGCAGAGCCATGCGGCAGCAAGCCTTTCGGGAGGGGCGGGGCGGTCAGTGGGCGAGCGAGCGGTCGACGGCGTCGAGCACCCGGTCCAGGTCGGGGAGGTAGTCCTCCTCGATCCGGCTCGGCGGGTAGGGCACGTCGTAGCCGCCCACCCGCAGCACCGGCGCCTCGAGGGAGTAGAAGCACCGCTCGGTGATCGTCGCCGCGAGCTCGGCGCCGAGCCCGAGGAACACCGGCGCCTCGTGGACGACGACGGCCCGCCCGGTGCGGGCCACCGACTGCAGGACGGTGCCGACGTCGAGCGGGGACAGCGAGCGCAGGTCGACGACCTCCAGGCTCCGCCCCTCCTCCGCCGCGGCCTCCGCCGCCTGCAGGCACGTCTTCACCATCGGGCCGTAGGCCAGGAGCGTGACGTCACTGCCGGGGCGCAGCACGGCGGCGTCGGTGAGCCCGCGCGCGGGTGCGTCGCCGACCTCGCCCTTGTCCCAGTAGCGCCGCTTGGGCTCGTAGAAGACCACCGGGTCGTCGGTGGCGATCGCCTGCCGGATCATCCAGTGCGCGTCGTGGGGGTTGGAGCACGCGACGACGTGCAGCCCGGCGGTGTGCGCGAAGTACGCCTCGTTGGACTCGCTGTGGTGCTCCACCGCCCCGATGCCGCCACCGAACGGGATCCGGATCACGATCGGCACCTTGACGTGCCCGAGCGAGCGCGCGTGCAGCTTGGCGACCTGGCTGACGATGTGGTCGAAGGCGGGGTAGACGAAGCCGTCGAACTGGATCTCCACCACCGGCCGGTAGCCCCGCAGCGCCATCCCGATGGCCGTGCCGAGGATTCCCGCCTCGGCGAGCGGGGTGTCGATGACCCGGTCCTCCCCGAAGTCCTTCTGCAGCCCCTCGGTCACCCGGAAGACGCCGCCGAGCTTGCCGATGTCCTCACCCATCAGGACGACCTTGGGATCCTCCTCCATCGCGGCCCGCAGCCCGGCCGTGACCGCCTTGGCGATCGTCGTCGTGCCGGCCACCTCAGCGCACCTCCTCGAACGAGGAGTGGTATGCCGTGAACGCGGCCCGCTCCTCCTCCACCAGCGGGTGCGGCTCGGCATAGACGTGGTCGAACATCGCCGTCGGCTCCGGGTCGGGCAGGGCGAGGCACCGGGTGCGCACCGAGGCGCCGAGCTCGGCGGCCTCGGTCTCCACGGCGCCCAGGAAGTCGTGGTCCGCGACGCCCTCCCTGACCAGGAACGCCTTGTACCGCTCGATGGGGTCCTTGTGCTTCCACACCTCGACCTCGGCGGAGATGCGGTACTTGCTCGGGTCGTCCGACGTCGTGTGCGCGCCCATCCGGTAGGTGTAGGCCTCCACGAAGGTCGGCCCCTGCCCGGAGCGGGCCGCGTCGAGGGCTCGGGTGGTCACGGCATACACGGCCAGCACGTCGTTGCCGTCGACCCGGATGCCGGGGAAGCCGAAGCCCCGGGCCCGGTGGTAGAGCGGCACCCGCGTCTGCTTCTCGTTCGGCTCCGAGATCGCCCACTGGTTGTTCTGGCAGAAGAAGACGACAGGGCTGTTGGCGACCCCGGCGAAGACCAGCGCCTCGCTGACGTCGCCCTGGCTGGTGGCGCCGTCGCCGAAGTAGGCGATGACCGCGGTGTCCCGCTCCGGGTCGCCGGTGCCGACGGCGCCGTCGCGCTGCACCCCCATGGCGTAGCCCGTCGCGTGCAGGGTCTGCGCGCCGATGATGATCGTGTAGAGGTGGAAGTTCTTCTCGTTCGGGTCCCACCCGCCGTGGTTGACCCCGCGGAACATCCCGAGCAGGTTCACCGGGTCCACGCCGCGGCACCACGCGACGCCGTGCTCGCGGTAGGTCGGGAAGGCGTAGTCCTGCCGGCGCAGCGCCCGGCCCGACCCGACCTGGGCGGCCTCCTGGCCGAGGAGGGAGGCCCACAGCCCCAGCTCGCCCTGACGCTGAAGGGCCGTGGCCTCGGCGTCGAAGCGCCGCACGAGGACCAGGTCGCGGTAGAGACCGCGGAGCGTCTCCTCGTCGAGCGCGTCGACGAGCGGGTCGAGCTCGGCGTGGGCCACCCGCTCGCCCTCGGGCGTCAGCAGCTGCACCATGTCCGGGCCGCCGTCCCAGGCGTCCCGCACCGGAGAGCCGGCGCCGGCGGCCGGCACCGTGGTCTCGTGGTGGTCCGCCCCCGCGGACCGCGTGCCCGTGACGTCGTCGTCCATGGCACTCCTTCCCTGCGGGGCCGGGATGACGGCCCCGCCGTCCTGGCCGCCCGGCAGCGCTGCGGTGGCGCCCGGCCGGCCGGCGAGTCCCGTGTCCGCGACCGGGGTGTGGTTGCGGTCACATGCGGTTGCACCGACAACGTACCGCCCCCGCGCGCCTCGGTGGACCGGCGGGACGCGCCGGTCCATCTCCGGCACGTGGGGAGGGCACGGCATACCGTGGGGTCCTTCCCGAGAGGAGGGCGAGCGGTATGCCGTCCACGCACCACCGCCTGCGCCGCCCCGGCGCGCCGGGAGCCGTCGCGGCGGCCCTGCTCGCGCTGGCGCTGACCGGCTGTGGCTCCGGCGAGGACGCCCCCGCGGCCCCCGCGGCCCCCTCGGCCACCTCGGCCCCTGCTGCCTCCGTCTCGGCGTCCGCCACGGCCGTCCTGCCCCCGCCGGCCGTCGCCTCGACGACTCCGGCGCCTCCCGCCCCCACCTCCAGCCCGACCATCGAGCCCGGCGTGAAGTCCACGCCCGTGACGGTGCAGGGCACGGTGAGCGCCCGCGAGGGGAAGTGCCTCTACTTCACCGTCGGTGACATGGCCGAGTCCTGGGTGCTCACCGGGCGCACCGAGGGGCTCGCGGTCGGCGACCAGGTCGAGGTCACCGGTGCGGTCATCGACACCCCCGACCCCGCCTGCAGGGACGCCATGCCCTTCGACGTGCTGGCCATCCGCCGGCTCTGACCCCAGCGGCCCCTGACCTCAGCGGCCCCTGACCTCAGCGGGCTCGGACTCAGCGGGCTCGGACTCAGCGGGCTCGGATTTCAGCGGGCTCGGACCCGGCGGGCCCCGCCCTCAGCGGGTGGCCGCGAACGCCGCGGTGACCTCCAGCACGCGGTCGTTGGCCTCGCGCTCGCCGATGGTGACCCGCACCCCGTCGGTCCCGTAGGGCCGCACCGACAGCCCGGCCAGCTCGCAGGCGGCGGCGAACTCGGCGCTGCGCTCCCCCAGGGGGAACCACACGAAGTTGGCCTGGCTCTCCGGCAGGTCCCAGCCCTGGTCCGCGAGGGCGGCGGCGACCCGCTCGCGCTCGGCGAGGAGGTCCTTGACGCGCACCTCCAGCTCGGGGCCGGCCTGCAGCGAGGCGATGCCCGCGGCCTGGGCGAGCGAGTTCACCCCGAAGGGGATGGCCGTCTTGCGCAGCGCCTCGGCGACCGGCTCGTGCGCGACGGCATACCCGACGCGCAGCCCCGCGAGGCCGTAGGCCTTGGAGAAGGTCCGCAGCACGACGACGTTCGGGTGACGATGGTGCAGCGCCAGGGCGTCCGGCGCGTCGGTCGCGGTGACGAACTCGAGGTAGGCCTCGTCGAGGACCACGAGCACGTCCTCGGGCACCCGCGCCAGCAGCCGGTCGACCTCCTCGGCGCGCACCGCGGGCCCGGTCGGGTTGTTCGGGCTGCAGACGAGCACCACGCGGGTGCGGTCGGTGACGGCGTCGGCCATCGCGTCGAGGTCGTGCCGGGCGCCCGCCGCGAGCGGCACCATGACCGGGGCGGCGCCGGTGAGCCGGGTGAGGATCGGGTAGGCCTCGAAGGAGCGCCACGCGAACACCACCTCGTCCCCGGGCTCGCACGTCGCCGTGAGGATCTGCCCGAGCACGCCGACACTGCCCGGGCCGGTGACCACCCGGGCGGCGGGCACCCCGAGGTGCGCGGCGAGGGCCGCGGTGAGCGCCGTGACCGCCATGTCGGGGTAGCGGTTGACGTGCGCGGCCGCGTCGCGCACCACCTCGAGCACCGACGGCAGCGGCGGGTACGGGTTCTCGTTGCTGCTCAGCTTGTATGCCGTGAGCCCGGCCGGGGCCTGCGCCGGCCGACCGGGCGTGTAGGCCGGGACGTCCTCGAGCACCGGTCGCAGCCGCACCGGCGTCGGGCGGGCGCCCGCGGCCGTGTGGTGCGGCGCGGTCTCGTCGGGGATCTCGGCCTCGGTCATGGGAGAACGATAGGCACCGTCGACCTTGGACACGGTGACCGCTGGACCCGGCCGCGGGACCGTTCCCTAGGATCACGCCCATGCTGGCCCTCGACACCACCGCCCTGCGCGCCCTGCTCGAGCGCGACGCCGACCCGGGCGACCGCCCGGTGCTGACCCTCGTCCTCCCGGTGGACCCCTCCGACCCGGAGAACCACCGTCGGCGCGGGTCGGAGCGGTGGCGGGTGCAGCTGCGCAACGACCTCTCCGACCTCGCCGCTCCGCTGCAGGAGGACAAGGCCGCTCGCACGCGGTTCGAGGGCCTGCGGGAGCGGGCCGAGGCGTGGCTGGCGGACCACGAGGCGTCGGGCCGCTCCCTGGTCCTCCACGTCGACGAGGAGGAGGCCGTCGCCATCGAGCTCCCCGTCGTCCTCGAGCAGGAGGCGGGGTTCGGCGAACCACGGGTCGCCGCCCTGGTCCGCGCCCTGTGCGACCACCGGCTCTACGCCGCCGTCCTGGTCGACCGCGAGGAGGCTCGCGCGGTGACCGGGCACCTGGGGTTCGTCGACGACCTCGCCACGATCGAGCTCGGCCCGGAGTGGGGCATGCCCGGCCCGACGCGCTCGGGTCACCAGTTCCGCTTCGAGGCCCGTCAGGAGAAGTACCAGGCGAAGGCGCACGCAGCGGTGGCCGCCGAGGTGGACCGCCTGCTCGACGAGACGCCGGCCATCGAGCGGCTCGTGCTGGGCGGCCTGGAGACCGAGGCCCACGGCGTGGCCCGGGCCCTCGCGGCGCGGTCGCACCGTCGCCTCGTCGGCGTGGTCGCGATCCCCATGGACAGCTCGGACGCCGAGCTCGCCGAGCGGGTCCGTCCCCACGCCGACGCCTTCGAGCGGCAGCAGGACCACGAGGCGGCGGCCGCCTTCGAGGCGGCCCGTGGCATCGGCCGTGCGGTCTCCGGACCGGAGCGGACGGTGCGCGCGCTGGAGCAGTACCTCGCCCGCGACGTGCTGGTCTCCGCGCACCTCGGTGACACCGACCTGGTCGAGCGCGTCGCGCGCCTGACGGTGCTCACGGGGGTCGAGGTCCGCTTCCTCCACGGCGAGGCTGCGGCCGCGCTCGACGCCGACGGCGGGGTCGGCGCCCGGCTCTACTACGCCACCGAGCCCGCGCCCGTCGACTGAGACTGAGGCGAGCAACGCGCGCGCGGCGCGTCTTGCAGGACGTCCGCCGTCAGCCGACGCCGCGCGGCCGCTGGGCACGGTAACCGTTCGGCAACGGTCCGTCCGGCGGACGGCGTGTCGGCCCGGGTGAGCCGCAGGGGGACGGCCGGCGGTCCTATCTTCGGGAGGAAGGCCGGTCGCACGACCAGCCGCGTCCCCCGAGAGCGAGGCCGCCATGACCGCCGCCAGCCCCACCACCGACCACGCCCGCGCCGTCGACGAGCTGCCCGGCTGGGTCCGTGGCTCGTGGCTGGTCCCCCTCGTCCTCGGGCTGGCCATGGCGGTCCTGGGCGTGGTCCTGCTGTTCAACGTCGGCGCGAGCGTCGGCACGCTGCGCTGGCTCGTCGTGATCTCCCTGCTGTTCTCCGCGGTCGAGGCGCTCGCGACCGCCTCCCTGCGCAGCAAGCCGTGGGTGGGCTACCTCGTGGGACTGCTGTACGTGCTGGGCGCCGTGGTCGGGGTCGCCTGGCCGGGCATCACGCTCCTCGTCCTCGTTCTCGTGGTGGGAGCCAGCCTCTTCGCCGGTGGCCTCGTGCAGGCCGGGCTCGCGTTCAGCGGACGCCACACGACGCG